>NZ_JBSHMI010000006.1:0-354924 GCF_053645235.1 Sphingobacterium sp. NPDC055346 | reverse complement strand
TACCATGGCGGTTGTATGATTTTAGCGAATTAAATATAGCAATCCCTGCTATATTAAACCACCGCCATTTTTTTCTTATTTAGGACGCTTCTGAAATCAAGACGAAATCATTCTTAATAATGTTTTTCGCAGCACACATTTAATAACTTTTTTAATTAATACGGACGTTTATGGTATCGAACGAGGAATATTGGGATATGACTTTGACTATTCACAATCTCCATACACTTAAGACTGAAAGGATAATTTGCATTGATGGTTTTCAATTTTTGCTGGTTGATTATTGAATAAACCGTTCACCTGTACAGCTGATATTTGAAAACAAAAAAGTTCGCCTAAGCGAACTTTATAAACTTTTTATTTTTATTAAGAAAATATTGGAATTCAGAAAATTCTAGCAAAACTTCATTTTTACCAGAAATGAATACAGCGCATTAAAACATATATAGTGATTGATTTAATTAGAGGCTTCTACCACAATCTTCGTTACACTAATTTCATTATTCCAACCGCCATCGATGGGCAATTCCTTTCCATCCATCCAGTACGTATCAAAATGATTTCCTGACTCAGGTGAATAGGCACCTATAAACACTCGGTCATTCTTCACATATAGATCATCGATAATTTTATTCTGTTTGATTTCTTGATGGATTTTCCCATTTTTCCAAACCACGATCTCACCTTGATCATCTAACCTAAAACTTGCAGCGATATAGGTGTTCGCTCCTTCGACAAAGAACTTGACACCGCTGATGCTTCCTATCTCCCTATCTGATTTTAATTTGATGGACTGAAAGACCTTATTGTTTTTATAAATTAATAAGGATGGCAAATCGGTCCCTCTATTAGATATTATAGTGGTAAACAAATATATATCTTGCTGATTAAAACCGATATCTGAAATCATTTCAGGAGATTTCCGTTCTGTATAGATCTTACCATTTTTCCAAACGAGGGATATACTACTTCTTTGAATGACATATACATCATTATTTATACCGGTAACCTTTTCAATAATTGGTTTTTTACCATCTTTCTTTTCCAGATCATAAAGCTTTCCATTTTTCAGGATATCGATAGAATGTACCTTCCCATTTTGGTACCAAGTCCTTTTGACATAAACATCCTTGGCATCCGATACAAATATTTGGTTGCCTGCAGAAAAGGTATTTTGCTCAATGACATTCTTCTTCCCATTCAACCAATACATCGGTATCCGAGAGCTAACATCATCTCCAACCCTCCCTTCATACCCAACAGCATATAAATCCGTTCCTTTTAGATAGGCACTCAGCACAACTCCGCCATTCTCAGCTCCTTCTAAATAACTGATTTTTCCGTTATGCCAATATGCCGGTCTTGAACCTAATGCATCCCCTTCTTTTGTGGTATGGCCAAACATATAAATCTTCATGCCATCATAAGCAGGATCATAACTCTCAGGAGAATCACCCCCATCCTCTTTTTTGTCCTTTTTACATGAACTTAAAGTGAACAGGACCGTTCCGATCAGAATAAACAGGGAATAAAATGTAAAATTGTGTCTTTTCATAGTTTGAGCTTCAAATATTGGAAGCTGCTATCCTGAGATAGGAACCTTCCATAAACATTCAAATGAACACAAATATGGCCAGGATTTATCACAAACAATAAAACCTGGGTGGCGAAATTATATAAATTGACCAGTTAACGGATCAAAAGCGCCGCTTAAAAAACTTGTTTCACCATTTTATGGCTGTACAAAAACAATAAGCTACCCATTTAGCCGCTCCAGCATCTTTAAGCGTACTTCAGTCTGATGATGGATTAATTTATCATAATCTGAGGCCTTATCTGTAAGCTTAATGGTAACTACGAAAAGCTCGATTGAAAGAAAAAAGAAAAAGAACAGTAGATAGACTATCAATCCAATTTTTGAACTGGTAATAACCTCGTGCAGAATATTCAGTTCATCAATAAATCCTGAGGATTTCCTCAGGTCTTTTTCCTTATTGGCCTTGATGGAATCCAAGGAGCCAAGGGTCTTGAATTTCTGACCATTCAACAGGTTGATCTGTTCATTGATTTGCTCCAACTCCCTTTTCTTAGGGTTTTCATTGACCATTTTATTGGTTGAATTCGTACTGTTGATCCGGTTTCCTTGATTGTCCCGGGTGACAGAGGTATTGGTATAGGAAGTTACGATCACTGGATTTTTCTGCAAGTCATCAGAAACTACCTTTTGCCTAGCTTCCAATTGTTCAATGCTCGCATCTATGCTTTTTACCTGCTCATCGATGTCTTTCTCCGAATTATTAATGGCGATTTTTACGCGATCTTCCATGACCTGGGTTTTCTTCAACTCAATATCATCCTTAAAGATTATTTGGTCCAAGATAAATGAACCCAGTATGGCCATGACCAAAGCAAGACCAACACGAAAGGTCACGGACCATTTATTGACTTTTGTAGAAAGTATAATGATCCTTTCAATCTGTATCACAACAAATGCAGCAATGACGGATGCAAGAATTCCACCCACTACACCGACATGCAAGTAACGAACGGCAAATGAGTAGGCAATGAACATCCATACCAGGACGATCAACAATACTGCAGAGGTGAATTTCTTTACCGCCTTTGAGCTCTGCTCACTGGAATGTTGGACTAGGTAATAGTTATAACCCGTCAAAAAACATCCAAACTTAAGCCAGGGATTCTTTTTCATGTTAAAACTCTTTAGCTAGTAAAGTCCTTTGGGTTATGGAAGCCAATCCTTTGGTAAAACCTCTTTTATAGGCCAAGATCGCTCTTTCAAATAAGCCAGAGTCGGTCTTAAGCGACTCTTCAATATCGCCCACCTTTCGCATATGGTTTTCGAGGTCCTCCTTTTTGGAATTCAGCTCCTCTACTAAATCCACTAAACCGGATCTTTTTCGGGAATTGATATGGAATTCCAGTTCTTTCAGGAAGGAATCATGATAAGTCTTGACCTTTGAAATGATGATTTCTAGATCAAACTTGATCAGCCTTAGATTATCTTCTTTATATTTTTCATCTGGACTTGTCAATGCATCATTAAAACCTTTGGACTCAAAATCGGACTGTAGATAGGCATAAATGGTGTTGATACCTGTGAATGAACTTACTGGAGAAGTCCAATCTTGATTAATGTCCTTTTCCACGAAGATATCCTCCGGAATTGGTGGCAGATGACCATTGAGCAAAGCATCTTCAGGTGAACTTTCGGATTGTTTTTTCTTAAAAAAATTAAATAGACCCATTAGATTAAATGTATTTGGTTGGTATTTTATATTTACGGTGCCCACGTTTATGGCACAGCGCACAAAGTGTGATCAGTAGATTACTTGGATAGTCCCAAGGCTCCTTGAATTGGTTGAGCCGATTGATGAAATGATATTGGCGGTGATGGACCTGCAATTGATGAACATCCTGACAGATGACACACTTATTATTGTCCCTTTCCAGAATTGCCTTCCGCTTCTGTTTCCACCTGATATCAAACAATGAGGCGCCATAAGTACCGTGTGTATCTGGAGTATTCATCGAGAAATAAATTAATAATTGACTGTGTTACTAATTAGTTGGGACTAAAGTAAGAAGACTTCTCTAATATTTTTTTGCCATGGATTAAAATTCAACCTTTTGAATGGAATAAATAAATATTTGTAGTCAATCCATTATTTTTTCAGAAAATACTGAATTTCAATTCATTTTCTTTGTAACTTAATCTATTCTTAATAGATATTACTTAAAATTGATAAGAAAAATTATCAATCCTTACTTGCATTTCACCACTAACTTTGCGTTTCACCCTCTTTTGTCGAAACCTCCTGTAGATTATTAGGATCAATCAGGAACTGTAAATGCCCATCCCAATAAATTCTCGTGTTACCATTGAAGCTTTAGAGAAGAACAATCCCTTATTCTATTTACTTAAATAATATAGTCATGGAATTATTAGAAAAAATTCTAAGTCTCGATCCGAATTATTTAATAATCGGATTACTTGTCCTTTTTTTTACGTTAGAACAGATCAGTTCTAACCCATTTGCTTTCAAAAAAAGAGGCGAACACCTTGTCCAGAACATTCTATTCCAACTCCTATTGACCTTGATGAATATCTTTTTCGTAGTCATTCAGGTCTATTGCATAGAATGGCTAAACGAAAACAAAATAGGACTTCTCTACCTTGCAGAGCTTCCTTTCTGGACAAAGCTGATCCTGAGCGTCATGCTTTATGATTTTTCAACCTATTGGATCCACCGAGCTGCACATAAAGTCCCTCTACTGTGGCGCTTGCACCGGGTACACCATAGCGACACCAGCATGGATTCATCCAGTAGTTTCCGCTTTCACCCGCTCGAAATGATCCTCGTCTATGAAACTGGAAACATCCTTTCAGCTGCAGTATTCGGCACCGATGTCATCGCTTTGGGCCTTTATTACTTTATTCTCTATATCTTCCTGTTCATGGAACATTCCAACCTACGCTTCCCAAATTGGCTCAACAGATCTTTCGGATTGATATTCGTCATGCCCGATCATCATCGCGTACATCATGACCAAAACCAATTTTATACCGACAGCAATTTTGCCGATATATTCATTCTTTGGGACCGAATATTCGGCACATTCAAGACTCTTCCACTCAACAAGATGAAATATGGCCTAATTGAATTTGACAGCGAAGAAAAACAAAGCTTTCTTTACCTCATGAAGAGTCCCTTCATCAATATCAAGAGAGTCAAAGGAGATCGATGACGTTGCTAAATTTTCCAAACACTATCCGAATAAGATCACAACAAAAGATTAAAGATAGACCTAATATTAATTGGGTCTATTCTTTTTTGTTTCAAATTTACCCTGTCTTAAATCGCAGGTATAAAAGGCTAGACTATTCAACTTCGTTCCCTTTCTTGAATTATTTTCATTTACCATCAGACATCAAGAAAATAACCGGTCTACATTTTTCTGTAACTAGAGTAACTAACTTTTACTTTTTATTTCAGCATTTTTGATTTGACAACGATAAAGATCAATGGGAAATATAAAGTTAGGGCTAAAAGAAAACTGGCAACAATTCAGCTTATTGATTTTGGTGAATATGATGGTTGGTGGAATGGTTGGTCTAGAGCGAACGGTTGTTCCCTTGGTAGGGACATCGGTTTTTAAGATTCAATCGGATGTTGTGGTGTTCTCCTTTATTATTGCCTTTGCTGTTGTCAAAGCGTTTACCAACCTAATTTCTGGCGTTTTAGCGGATAGATTTACCCGTAAGAAGGTATTGATCTGGGGCTGGATAATTGGACTACCTGTTCCTTTTTTGCTTGCTTTTGGACCTTCCTGGAACTGGATCTTGTTTGCCAATGTTTTATTGGGCATGAGCCAAGGTTTGGCTTGGTCCATGACGGTCAACATGAAAATCGATCTTGTGGGCAAGAAAAGTCGAGGTCTGGCCATGGGCTTGAATGAGGCTGCCGGATATGGAGCTGTAGGATTGACCGCACTATTGACAGGTTACATAGCATCAGAATATGGACTTAGGCCTCAACCCTTTTATATCGGAATTGCTTACACCATAATCGGAATGCTACTTTCCATATTCGTCATACGCGACACGAGGAAATTTGCTCAATTAGAAGCGCAAGCCATCCCCACTCGGTTTTCTAGTGAAAAGACTCCTAAACCAACTCTTGGTTGGGTATTTAAGGAGACCTCATTTCGGAACAAGAATTTATTCTCTGTTTCGCAAGCGGGATTGATCAACAACTTGAATGATGGGATGTCCTGGGGAGTTTTCCCCTTACTCTTCATGTCTATGGGCGTTGGGCTAGAGGGTGTAGGTTGGATCAAGGCTATCTACCCAGTAGTATGGGGTCTAGGACAAATCATCACCGGTCCTTTAGCAGATAAATGGGGCCGCAAACCACTGATCGTGTGGGGGATGTTTGTTCAAGTCCTTGGCCATATCGTAATCGGCATGGAGTTCCTAGAACCACTGACCTCTGGAATCGTAGGCTCCGTATTTTTAGGGATTGGCACAGCCATGGTATATCCGGCCCTACTAGCTGCAGTGAGCGATGCTGCACATCCAAATTGGAGAGCATCATCTTTAGGTGTGTATCGCTTTTGGAGAGATATGGGCTATGCCATCGGAGCATTAATGGCAGGTATTGTAGGCAATATTTTTGGATTAATGTGGGCAGTGCATATAGCTGGTCTAGTTACGCTGCTTTCTGGCATATGGGTTTGGTTAAGAATGAAAGAAACGAAATAAATAAAATAAAAAAATGCCATTTTTATATTATAAATTGATTCATGCAATCAGGCAAAGAGCTAAAATGAGTAAGGCAAGTTCATATTCCTTTAAAGCACCTCTTGATATCATTGGTATCAATCCATTTGTATTTGTTCCTGAGCCCATTCTCCATGAATTATTCAGGACCCTGAATAGAGAAAAAGGGAATATAGCACTGAAAGTATCCGTAAACCGATCAAAATACCATCCGCAAACACTTTTAAGATACAAGGGAGATTGGAGACTGTACATCAATACCAGCATGCTAAAAGATTCTCCAAAAAGGATTGCAGAAGAACTGACAATCAAGATCAAGTTGGATTTTTCAGACCGAAATGTTGCTATACATCCTAAGCTACAACTGGCACTAGAAGAAAATAAAGATGCCAAAGCCGTCTTTGATGCCATAAGCCCTAGCTTAAGGAAAGAAATTGTGCGATATATCGCTACCCTCAAAACTGAAAACAGCATTGTTCGAAATACCGACAAAGCTATTGCCTTTTTATTGGGAAAGGGCAGTTTTATTGGTCGGAATAAAATATAAAATCGAAGGGATAGTATTAACCTTTCGAAATCTTATCCTTAAATTTTCCCAACTCCGCATCGATTAGCTGTGGCCATGCCTGCAAACCTTCGCGGATAATCTGTTCGCCAAATGTAGCATCTTCATCCTTCGTCACTGCGAGAGCTTGTTTTTGCAATTGTTGAAGATATTCTTGAGTAGGTGGCTCTACATTAGTATTCACGTTGCCATTAACATTTTTATCTTGATTTTCCATATTTAACAGGCTGCAAGAATTAAGCCATGACAGAATTAACTGATATCGATACTAAAATATCTAATTTGTAGAATTTCAATTACATGGAGTTAATCATCAAAATTCTACCTTCATAAAATTTTATTTTATGGGTTATAGAAATGATATTCAGGGGTTAAGGGCCATTGCATTTCTTTTGGTCTTTATATTTCATTTAAACTCAAGTTGGCTTCCCGCAGGATTTCTAGGTGTAGATATTTTCTTTGTGATCAGCGGTTATTTGATCACTTCCATTATCCTTCACAAGAAAGAGAAAAACAAGTTCAGCATCATGGAATTTTATGAAGGTCGATTAAAAAGAATCGCCCCAGCCTATTATTTCCTGCTCATGGTGATTTCCATACTAGGTTTCTTTATCTATTTACCCATGGACCTTGGGCTTTTACGACGTTCATTGATCACGGCAGGTCTGTTTGTTTCGAATTTCTTTTTTGCCACCGGGGACTCCTACTTTGGAGCAAAACAGGCTGAAAACCCACTGTTGCACACCTGGTCCCTAGGTATAGAAATGCAGTTTTATTTCCTCCTGCCGTTTATCTTAATTTTCTTTAAAAAGAAATACCTACCGTATATCCTTGCCGGAATAATTAGCATCATCTTAGCATATTACCAGTATCGATTCATGGCTTTCGGTCAAGAAAGTGGAACCTACTATAGCCTTTTGGCTAGGATTCCAGAGTTTTTGATTGGTGCCTTCATGAGCGTTGTTCTAAGTAACGGTCAGGTAAAGAACAAAAAGTACAGCCTCCCACTAGCCCTTTCTGGAGTTTCATTATTGATCTATGGCTTAATGAGTTTAGATGAGAATTCAGCTTTTCCAGGAATCAATTCATTTCTGCCATGCCTAGGGATTGGCTTGATCCTTATATCAAATGACAATTTTATCACCCGGCTTTTAGCCTCAAAACCCCTGGTCTATATAGGTACGCTATCTTACTCCTTATATCTTTGGCATTGGCCTTTGATGGCATTCCAACGTTATAGAGAAGGTGTTTTTGAAGGTCACCAATTTGACTGGAAAGAAATTTTGACCATCAGCATATTAACTTTTGTGCTGAGTTGGTTATCCTATACCTTTATCGAAAATTCCATCCGCCAAGGAAGCACAAAGAAATTCCTGATTAAATTTGCCTGTATTGTTGTCCCATTTGGAATTGCTACCTATAGTTTACATTGGCTTTCCAAAAAGTTTGAAACACCCTATGAGTTTACCCAGGCATCCTTTGCAACCGGCTCGCATAATGTGGACCATGTCGATACCTTAGGCGATCGAAAAGACAAGAGGCCCCATGTGCTTTTGCTAGGCAACAGCCATGCTAATTCCATCAAACCTTTATTCAATATCCTTGGCGAGAAATTTCATTTTTCCATCAATACTTTGACTTCCGATAGCTTTCCTGCTTTGGAAGGAATCGACAAGAGGGAAATTCCAGAGCGAGAAATGTTGTTTTACAATCTTTCTAGGGCTCTTGTTCCGCATACTAAAGAGCTCATTGCCTCCAGCGAGGTCATCATCATTTCTGCAGATTCATTTGATGAATACCTTAGTGTGACGAAAGCTGTAGACTCCCTGGCAAAGGCCTTGAAACCCAATCAAAAGTTGGTTTTAATCAACTCCTATCCTATTGTAGATCGAAATCCAGTAAGGATAAACCATGGCTTTGTGAAAAATAGCGACTATAAATTTAAAGTAACTCCGAATACCCATAGCTTGCATACCATAGACTCCATCGCACGAGTTAACAAAAACGTACTCATCTGGGATATTTCAAAAGCATCCATATATAATGATGCTCCTTATTACAAAGACACCTTGATATATTATGATGATAGGCATATCAATCGTCGTGGTGCTATATTATTAGAAAAGGAAGTTGAGGATAATTTCAAAAAGAAAATTTTACCGGTCATCCAAAACTAGTTATCTGATATTTCATTAATTTAGGACAATAACCTGAAAATTTATGAAGATGATCGATAAGCTAGCTTGGATCGAAATAAAGAATGGCAAAATCCTTTCGACAAAATCATACGGCAAGGAAAAATATTACATTCCGGGTGGGAAAAGAGAGGATGGTGAATCGGATATTCAAGCGTTGACAAGAGAGATTTCGGAAGAATTACAAGTCCAATTAATTCCAGAAAGCATCCGATACATGGGCACATTTGAGGCACAGGCCGACAGCCATCCTGAAGGGATCCTTGTCAAAATGACTTGCTATAGAGCTGAATATACTGGGGAGTTGAAAGCAAGTGCAGAAATAGAACGGATGGAATGGTTGAATTATTCTGATCTAGATAGTGTCTCTGCCGTGGATAAGATCATCTTTAAACAGTTAAAAGAGCAAGGAGAACTACTATAATTTTATTTCCAAAAAAAAATAAATCCAATTTTTTGTAACCTTTTCGCCGTAGCCTTCCACTAATGTATAAAATCAAATATTATGGAAGCATTCGAAGTATTAATTCCAATTTCATTTTTTGCTTGTATTGTACTGTGTACATATTTTATCAGCAAATATAGGTCAGAAACGATTACCAAATTAGGCGGACCGATTCCGAGAACACCGGGTAAACCAAATTCTTGGAAGAAAATTGGGGTTGTGGTCATTGGATTTGCCCTTGGATCCCTATTGTCAGGTCTATTATTTGCCTTGCACATTCTGAATGATTCTGATTGGGATGGTTTTATCATTATTGGGCTCATTGCCTTGACTGTAGGAGTTTCATTAATTATTGCGGATAAACAGGACAAAAAAGAAGAGAACAGCATTGATGGATAGTCTTTACATAGACAAAGTTCTTTCTGGAGATCGCCATGCCTTTAGCTACTTTATCAGTACCTATAAAGACATGGCCTTTTCCATTGCTATCTCTATTGTAAAAAATGAACATCTCGCAGAAGAAGTTGCACAAGAGTCCTTTGTTCAAACCTATCTTTCACTCAAAAATTTTAAGGGCAATTCCAAGTTCAGTACTTGGTTTTACAAGATCGTGGTTCATTGCTCTTACAAAATGATCCAAAAAAAAACCATTCAATTTGTCGAACTAGACCTAGGTCAGCATGATCTTCAATTTGATGACCATGCCTTGAAAAACTTGATGATAGAGGAACAGAAACAAATGATAAACGAGGTGCTGAGAAGGCTACCCAGCAATGAAGCCCTCGCCTTGAGGTTGTTTTATCTTGAGGAATTGCCCGCGGCGGAGCTATGTGAAATCACTGGCTGGACCACTGCCAACTGTAAAATCATTCTTTTTCGTGCTCGGAAAAGAATGGCATTTGAACTAAACAAAGAAATAAACAGCATGTATTATGGAAGAGAACAGGGATGACTTCAAGGAGATCTTGAAGATGGCTAAATTGGAGATGCCTTTTGATGATTTTGATGCTAAGGTAATGTCTAAGATTGAAAAAATTGAAGCAGAGAAAGAATCAATCAGTAAGTCCAGGAAATATGCATTGATATTTTTTGCAGCAGGTACGCTTTTTGGAATCTGCTTAAACTATCTGGTCACTGAACTGATATTTCCAAAAATCACAGATCTTCAGCTCCGAAATTATCTAGGATTATTCTCCCAGATGCTTTATGTCCTGCTGATCGTATTGTTCAGCGACAAGATCTTGAAGCTGAGAAGACATATTAAAAACCCTGAACTATAAATTTGCGGTTACCATTGTCTTAAGTTTTTATAAATCCTTCAAAAGCAAAGCCTAATTACATTAATAATTTTTACTTTTATTAAAATTTATTGATTTATGATGGATTTAGATCAGTATAAACTGCTGAAGTTTGTAAACACCAGCATGGACTTTGACAACTACTTCAAGTTGGTAAACGACAGTAAGGTGATGGAAATGATTACAGAAAGGCCCTTTGAATATGCAGAAGCCAGAGAGGACTTCAAAAAACTCTTAAAATTAAACTCCATCTCTCCTAACTTTGGTACCTTTAAAATAGTAGAAAAGAAAAAAGGTTCATTTATTGGATTAGCCAAACTTGAAATTACGGAGTCCAATGCTGACATTGCTGAATTAGGCTACATTATCATTCCTGAATTCTGGGGAAAAGGCATTGCCAGCCAAATAGCCGAACATTTAGTCCAATACTCAAAATCTATTAAAAACCTAAAGGGACTATTTGCCATAATTGATCCCAAAAATTATGCATCCAAAAAGATCTTAACTAAAAATGGCTTTCAATCTAGGGAATTCCGTGACTTTAACGGCCTTCCAGGGGAAATATTGGAGCTTATATTTTAAAAATATTAATGAAGAAAAGTATTAGAAACTACTATGTGCTCACTGGTGGACCGGGAACTGGCAAGACCAGCTTATTAACACTGCTTGCAGAAAAGGGGTTTCAATGTATTCCAGAAGTAGCCCGAGAAATCATCAAAGAACAAGTGTTGAACAGAGGCTCTGCTCTACCCTGGGCCGACAAAGAAGCCTATGCCAATCGGATGTGGTCTGAATCTCTGTGTTCCTATAAGTTGACCCTACAGCGATTTGAAAATGAGGTGGTCTTCTTTGACCGAGGCTTGTTGGACAGCATTTGCTATATGGAAATGGAAGACATAAAGATCAGTCAGGAAATTCAGGATGACCTGAGTTCAGCTTTGTACAAAAAGGTATTTATCCTTCCACCATGGGAGGAAATTTACGTAACGGATTCTGAAAGGAAACAATCTTGGGCCGAGGCATTGGAAACCTTTGAATCCATGAAAAAAGTATATGAGAAATATGGTTATGAGACCATTGAAGTCCCCAAACTGTCCATAGCGGAGCGGGTTCAATTTATCGAAAGGAATTTATAAAAAAGGCTACCTAAAATATTAGGTAGCCTCTCCATTTTAAATTATCGCCTTAATTTTTAGATTGGTAATCTTTATTTTGAGTCAATTTAGGATTACGTTGAAGTTCATCCAGAGAGATTGGCCATAAAAGGTCAGAATCTTTGAATGTAGCTCCTGAAGCATTTTTGCCTCCAACTAAGTTTATGTAAGTAACTTTTCCTTTTTCAGTATCTGAAATAACAGGGAATTTACCGGTACGCAAACAGTCGTCCCACATCTTAAACTCAAGTGGCAATTCACGAAGACGTTCAGTCCATACTTCTTCAACAAAGGCAGTTGGAGAAAGAGCCTGAAGTTCTGTTGTGTACTGGGCCACTGTTTTATTGGTTGTGCTCGCACGAGCTTTGATCCTTGCCAAGTATCCTGCAGCTTCTGCGGTAACCGCATTGGCAGCTTTAGCTGTACTTTCAGCAGCGATCAATAACGCCTCTGCATAACGGTAGATATTGAAATCTTTGGTACCACGACCAGAAGTCAATATCGCAGCCTCATCTACATAGTACCAAACACCTGCATCATCAGATTTCCATATCTTTCCAGTGTTCGGGTTTTTATATTCCCAATGGAAAAATTGGTTAGGCTGGATCCTTAAGTCGTCTGCTTTGTACACGTTCAAGAACTTTTTGGTCGGTCCATAAACGCGTTCGAAGATGGCATATTTGTCAAATACAGCCGTAGCAGAAGAGTTGAATCCATAAGTTGGCCACCAACCACTTGAAGAAATCGTTCCGTCAAATTCATACGCATAGATTGACTCTGCTAAGTTATCTGTAGTACGCAACTTGTTGTAAGCACTCTTCAATTTTAAGTCCTCATTTGCTGTCAAGCTGTGCGGAGAGTTTACCACCATTTTAGAATAGGTTGCAGCCTCTGCAAATTTACCTTGTTGTAAATAAACATTCGCAAGCGTCATTGCCGCAACATATTTAGTAATACGGTTCTTGTTCTCTGTGAAAGTCACTGCTGGCAATCCATCGACCGCATCTTTAAGATCTTTCTCGATAGCTTGATAAACCGTAGCTACAGGAGAACGCTCAAGGTAAAGGTTGTCAAGATTTTCAGTAGGTTCCAAGTGCAAAGGCACATCTCCGAATGTTTTCACCAAATAGAAGTAGTTGAAAGCTCTGAAGAACTTAGCAGTAGCGATCAAGGTCTTCTGTTGGTTGGCATCCGTAAATGGAATCTCAGGGATATGTTTCACGGCACCATTAGCGATATTGATGGAATTGTAACTATCATTCCAAATCGTGTTCATGGTGTTGGATACGATACGGGTGTTTTCCTGTCTGTTCAATAATCTTGAATATTGACAGATCAACTCTTGGTTTTCATAAGAGTTGGTAAAGTACCCCGTTAAAAAGGTAGGGATGGAAGCCGTTGGACCGAGGTATGCACTTCCTGCATTTCCGTATCTTACGGTAGCTCCCCTACGGTATAATGCATTGACATTTCCTATTGCTTGGGCCTCTGTTTTATAGAAGAAATTTAAAGTCTCATTGGACTTAGGCTGTTCCTCTAAAAACTTCTCACAGGAACTCAGACCAAGCACACCTGTCAATAGTATAGCGATTGCAAAATTTCTAGTTTTCATAATAATAATTCTATAGATTATAAGGTCAGGTTAACTCCGAAAGTGAAAGTCTTGGCTCTTGGGTAAGAGAAGAATGTCATGTTCTGACCGAATTTATTTCCTTCACCCAATGAAGTACTTTCAGGATCGTATCCTTGGAAGTCTTTGTTGGTAAACAACCATGGGTTATTCGCACTTGCATAGATACGCAATGCCGAGAAGCCCATTCTGCTAGCTAGGTCTGACTTGAATGAATAACCCAATTGTAGCACGTTAACACGTAGGTATGAACCATCAACCACCCATTGTGAATCCACATTGGTATCCTGTCCAGCGTGACCATTGTTTGTCAAATATATCGCCTGCTGCATGGTACCTGGATTAGTTCCATTATATGCATCGGTCAAGATAGTTTTCAAACCATTGGTAATACCGAAACGGTCATAGGTCGAGTGGAAGAACTGTTGCATGGTCTCTACTCCGTAAACAAACTGAAGGTCAACGGTTAAGTCGAAATTCTTGTAGTTCACGGTGTTGATAAAGCTACCCATCCAATCAGGCACACCTTGTCCTAAGATTCTTTGGGTCGTAGAACGTTTTGGTCTACCGATCTTGTTCTGATCGATCTCTCCGTTTTCGAAATCCTGAACGGTATAGATCTTTTCTCTTTCGTATCCATAGAAACTGTTCAAGTTCTCGCCTACACGGATGATACTGTTAGGTCCACCAACCCATCCGTTCAATAGGATGTCTTCGTTGTTTTCACCTAGTTTCAACACCTTGTTCTTGTTGTAGCTACCGTTCAAGCTGATATTCCAGGTTAGGTCATCTCTGCGGATCGGATTGGCAGTAACCAATACCTCTACCCCACTGTTTCTAACTGAACCGATGTTTTTCCAAACATCATTGAATCCTGTTGAGTAAGGAACCGGTGCTCTCAACAATAGGTCTGTTGTTGTTCTATTGTAGTATGAGATATCAAAGTTCAATTTGTTTTCGAACAAACCTAATTCAAAACCAGCATCATAAGTTTTGGTCTTTTCCCATTGTAATCCAGGGTTACCAAGGTTTCCTACCACATAAGATGGTTCACGGTTACTATTGATCAAAGTAGTACCCGCGCCGATCATGAACAATGATGAATATGGATCGATCTCCGAGTTACCGGTGATACCGTAAGACGTGTGAAGTTTTAGGTTGCTAACTGTATTTTGGTCTCTCATGAACTGTTCGTTGGAAACATTCCATGCTAAACCTGCAGATGGGAAGAAACCATATTTCTTATCCTGTCCAAATTTAGAGGAACCATCCGCACGAGCAGTTAAAGTAACTGAATAACGGTCATCGTAGCTATAGTTACCACGAACGAAATAGGAGTTCATCGCCCATTTGTTTGTTCCTGAACCTGGAGAACCTGGGATAGAACCAACACCTAAGTTGTTATATTCATAAGCATCGGTAGTAAACCCTTCCGTACGGGTATTGAAACCGAAATAGGTACGTTCCTGCCAAGAAAGACCCGCCATAGCATTTACCCTATGTTTGTCGAAAGTCTTGTTGTAGGTTAGGTACGTTTCTTCTTGCCAATACAGGTCATTCCAGCTGCTCACTTCAGCCCAACCGTTAGGTCTTGAGATATTATTCAATAAAATAGAAGAATATCCTCTGTATTCTTTTCTGTGGTTGTCAATACCGAATTGAGTTTTCAGGTCTAAACCATCAGCAATATGGAAAGTCAATGCCGCATTACCGAAGATTTGGGTATTGTAGCGCATTCTCTTCTGCAAATCCAAGATAGAAACTGGGTTAGCCATACCTTCAAATGCCAATACGTTAGAAACCGTTGAAGATGAAGAGTTAGTGTATTTACCATCCGGTTGGTAGATAGGTAACCATGGAAGCATTTCGATCATGGTACGACGTGCATCCTGACCACCACCATCCTCTGGTGTATGTTGGCCCCAAGTATGGTTTGCCAATAAGTTCACACTAGTCGATAACCATTCCTTAACTTTAGAATCATAGGCTAATTTACCGTTGATACGTTTGCTGTAGGTATTGTTCACCACCCCTTGGTTTTCTGAGTAGTTTAAGAACGCACCAACCGATGAATTCTCGTCACCTTGTTGGATATCGATCTGGTGGTTATGGGACAGGGAATTCCTTGTCGCCTCTCTCTGCCAGTCCGTATTGTACAAAGGATTACCGCTTGCATCGAAATAGTTCGGGTCATTGAACCAGGAAGTCTTGTTCAGGTTCCAGTTCTTGCCCTGCCATTTGTTTTCGTTCTCAAGACCGATCATAAAGGCATCCACCCATTCCTGACCGCTCAGAACATCCATGTAGCGCTGAACAGAGTTACTGCTCACAGAACCTTGGTAGCTGATTGTCCTTCTGCCATCCTTGTTTCCCCTTTTGGTCGTAACCAAGATAACACCGTTGGCACCACGCGCACCATAGATCGCTGCTGAAGAAGCGTCTTTCAATACTTCGATACTCTGGATATCGTTCGGGTTCAACAAATGGAAATCTTGCATCACCACTCCATCCACCACATAAAGTGGGTTTGAAGAAGAGTTGATGGTATTTGTACCACGGATAATCACCCTATTGGCATAGGCACCTGGCTGGCTCGAGTTGGAATAGATGTTGACACCTGGCGCTTTACCCCTTAAGTTTTCTAGGGGACTGAAGCTCTGTGCCTTGATCATGTCCTCTCCTTTTACGTTGGAGATCGAACCCGTCACATCAGACTTTCTCATGGTACCATAACCTACAACCACCAATTCCTCGATCTGTTGATCGGAACTTTCTAGAGAGAAGTTCATGGTGCTGGAACTTACCGTTTTCTCCTGGGACTTGAACCCTAAGAAATTGGCAACGATTACCTGACCGGTATTTGCTGCAATGGAGAAGTTACCATTGTCGTCGGTCTGCGTGGCGGTATTGGTACCTTTGACAGAGATGGTCACCCCTCCCATAGGCTGGTTAGTACCTGCATCACGGACAACGCCTGAAACGGTCTGTTGCTGCAAATTAGTGGTTAGGACTGCGTTCGGTCCAAAGCTAACATTGGCATTAGCCGGACTGTAACTAGTTGCGAGGAGCACTAAGGGAATAATCCATAGCCTCTTGCCTCTACGAGTAAAATTGTCAGAATTCCACATAAAAATATAGTTAATAATAAATAATGCTAAAACGATTTATAATTTTGGCTCTAAAAATCTCAAATACAGGTTTCCTAATTAAATAACTGTGTTAGGTGTTCTCTTCAATAGTTAAAGTTCATCACGAATTAACGCAATAAATTTGATTTCAGCTATACTTTTTAAAAATTTTATAAACTCTTTCGTGTTTTGTAATAATGGTTAAGGAATGTAAATAGTTATAACTAGCTATTAAATTATATTCTAATAGCAAAGACAGCAATTCACAATAGTTAATTTTACTCAATAAATTTACAGGAAAATAATGGAAAACCTAAACGGAATTGTAGATATATTTCTATATAATCAGTAATTATGAGAAAATGTAATTCTGAAAAAATCGATATTTTTTTTATTTCAAGACAATAAATGGAGTTTTTTGGAGGACATGGGAACAAGAAAGACTCAGGATTTTGACGCTAGGAATGAAATATCCTCAACTTCAAGCACATGCTTATTGTAACCATGTATGGATACGACGATCATGGCTTTTGCGACTTCTTCTAAGGTTAGGAAATAGGTTCTGTTGAACGGTCTCAGGATTGGATAGAGGGCAGTAATCAGTTTAAAGATACCCTTGACATTTTTTGCACCGGGGGTAGGACGCATAAATGCGGGACGAAAATTGTACACAGCTTTAAAAGGAAGTTTCATCAGGTCATTTTCAGTTTTACCCTTTACTCTAGCCCACATGGTCCTTCCTTGTTCGGAACTGTCGGTTCCTGAACCCGAAACATAACAGAAAGTCATGTCTTTATTAATGGCCAACAGTTTTTTGGCAAAGCCTAAAGTTAGGTCATAAGTTAACATGCTGTATTTTTGTTCATCCATGCCTACGGAAGAAACCCCAGCACAGAAGTAACAGGCATTGTACAAAGATAGATCCTCTCCTATGCTTTCAATATCCTGAATATCAGATAGAATCGCTTGTGATAATTTGGGGTGTTGTAGCGGATATTCCTTTCTGTTGACAATCAATACCCTTTCTACTTCAGGATTGACTAAACATTCCTGAAGCACTCCTTCCCCAACCATTCCAGTTGCCCCCGTAATAATCACTTTTAATTTTTGCATACCTATTCTAGATTCCAATATCTTGAATTTAAAATTCTACATAAATTATTCCAAAAATTGAATGTACAACCACATAAGTTTTAAACCAACATTAATTAACAAATTGACTTCTTGCTATTGTTTCTTAAAAATTAACACAAATACATATTGCAGAAATATTATTCACCCAAATAACTAAACTACAAGCCCAACTATTGGATAAATACGGGTATTAATATTAAATTAATATTATTAGCATGATTACTGCTTCCTACCACAATCTTGATCCAGTGATCCGATCCAGTTAGCCTAGCTATCTGTGGTAAAATTCTCAATGGTCTTAGTTTCCGCATCTCCAAACAGACATCAAGAATAATGATTGATTTGTACCCTTTTTTTGATTTAGGATATCGATTTCGTCAAATTAATAGAAGCTTTACATTCCTCTTGAATAATAATCCTTTTTTTAATACAGTTGTATGCTTTAAACTATGCTGATTTGGCCTTTCCTTTCGCTATGCTTGGTAGTTCTTGAAAAAAATCAAGAATAATCTTAACCTAGAATAAACTTTTACTCATTTCCATTGTCTATCTTTAAACAATTAGCGCTAGAAGAAATTAAAATAAAGCGCATTTAATGCCAACACACTAACTGATAACAGATTATGAAAAATTTCACTTTCCTATTCTTATTCCTATGCTTAAGCTTGTTTTTTACTAGCTGTGACAAGACCGAAGAAAAAATTGATTCCGAAGACCCATCCTTTCAACTCATTGAGAACCACAAGGAAATTAAAGGAAAAGTATCTTTCAATGGGGGGAATGAAAATTGCGGAAAAATTTATGTTTCGGCCCAAATTGAAGCTGCGGAAGGTAAATATGCTGAAATTACCTTTACCATACTCTCCAATGGTGAATTGGTATCCGTAAAGTACAACACAAACACTCCTACTGGACATGGTGTTTTCTATTCCCAAACTATAGAGCCTAAAAAATCCTTTTCTATTGAAGACTTTAAATATGACCCACAGAATCAAACGGTGTCATTTAAATTTAAGGGAAAGATTTTTGAATTCCCAAATGCTAAATCTGAAAGGGAAATCGAGGGATCCATCCAGGCCAAAGAGATTGGATCTGTGGGATGTGAAGCACTCATTTTTGACATTAGAACCACTAATCCAAAATTTCAGTTCTTTTCGACAATAAGCTCTTCTGGTAAATCGCTCTCCAACCTTACGAATGAATATTATGATTACAGGTATAATACCTTTTCCAATTCAGGCCAACATTTGGTATTAAAATTAGAAAATGGCATATCCAGCTATTTGGGTCAAGAAATTGATCTTGATGTAGAAAACCAAAAAAACTGGGTTGAATATATGGAATACATAGGACCTTTTACTGCAAATTACAACTATAGTATAAATCCTGGAGAGTGGAAAAAATTTAAGGTCAAGGGAAAAATCCAATCCCTAAAAAAGCATTCAAATCCTCCAGAGAGTTTTGGAACTTATTACGAGGGTTTCATGGTATTAGATATCTATGATAAGGAGAAGCTGATCGTTGAAAATGCAGTCTTACCTTTCGAGGTAAGTAAATAAAAATCTTTAAGTAAAGGCTAAAAAAGACATCCAATTTAACTTAAATTGGATGTCTTTTTATTAAAAAGGAAGAATAAATTGCCAAAATCATTTAAAATTTGTTTATTTAAATTTTTAGAAATCTCCCTATCAGGATCATTTCAGGATGAACTAATTATGACAGAACGTAAGACTTTAAAGGATATTGCCAGAGACTTAAAACTATCTATTTCTACCGTTTCCAAGTCTCTATCAGATAGTTATGAAATCAGTGAGTCTACTAAAAAAATGGTGAAAGACTATGCTGAAAAACATAACTATGTCCCTAACAAGGTCGCTCGGACATTGAAAACAGGCAAGACCAACACGATTGGTGTCATCGTTTTTAATATCAGCAATACGTTTATCTCCCAAGTCCTTGATGGGATCCATAAGGGATCCCAAATTGATAAATATGATATCATCATCATGCAGAGCCGTGATGATGTCAATTTGGAAAAGCATGCCATTGAGGTGCTAAAGATGCGTGGAATTGATGGCCTTTTGATATCCCCTGTTTCTTTCAATTCAAATTATGAACAATTAAAGAGCCTACAGGATTCGGGGATCCCAGTGGTTCTATTTGACCGGGTAAACCATGACCTGCAAACCCATAAGGTTGGAATCGACAACCAACTGAGCGCCTATGATGCCACCGAACACCTCCTGAACTCTGGAAGGAAGAATATTTTACATATCACGGGTAAAAACATAGGAGTTTCGGAAGCCAGATTAGTAGGGTTCCAGAAATGCCTGAAAGACCATAAGATAGAATTTGATAATAATTTTTACCTAGAATGTGACTATAGCAAACATGATGAAATCGAAGATTCAATCATAAAAAAGCTGAACTATCTAAAATCTACAGGAAACATGGTCAATGCCATCTTTGGTGCAACCGATGACATCACCACCCTGACCTTGGGCATATTAGCTGAAATGAACATCAAGGTTCCCGAAGAGGTTTCAGTCATTGGCTTCTCCAATATTAGGATTCCAAACTCCCTTAACCCGTCCCTTTCCACAGTGGTTCAACCTACAGAAGAGATTGGAATGATTGCCTTCCAAAAGTTAGTTGAGCTGATCAATGCCAAATACCCAATTGAGGAATATGAAACCATTGAACTAAAGACTAAATTGATCCCTAGGAAATCTTCAGTACTCTAAAAGCAAAAACACCTATAACAAAGTACAGGTGCTTTTAAATAATATCTTAAAGTCTATAACGTAATCCTATAAAAATCGTAGATGGATCAATTCCTTCTGCTTCAAAATAAAACTTAGGTTTGTATCCCACAAAAGGAGAAAACTTCTTGATGTCGAACTGGAATCCAGCCTGCGCATTTATGATAATATCATTAGCATCCGTGCCACGAATCCCTTCAAAACCTAATCCTGCCCCAACAAACACACTCGGCATCTTTTTCAAGAGCAATACAGTATATAGATAATCGGCACCTATATAGTAAACATCATAATCACCTAATCCTACCTGAGCTTGAATAGCTTGTCTTTCTCTGAAATCATATTTAGCATTGACCGAATATAGCTTGGCATAGGTGGGCGACTCCATGTTCCATTCTAAATGTGCTCCGATAGAAAATGGATTAGACTGGGCATTGGAATGCAAATGAATAATAGTAATTAGAGTTAACAAGAAAAAACTCTTTGTAATTTTAAGCATAATGATTTGTTAGTGGGTTAATAAATAATCGCCAAATATATAAAAATAACTACATCAACAATGCTAAATATAAAAAGGGAGCAGAATAACCGCTCCCTTGAAAACTAACCCTAATAATATTAGAAGGAAGATTATTTCCACCCCCCTCCTAATGCTTTATATACATTAACAACTGCATTGAGTTGTTGTTTTTTTGTTTCGATTAATTCGAGCTTTGCATCCAATACGTCCCTTTGTGTCATCAAAACTTCTAAATAATCTACCCTTGCAGACTTGAAGAGTTCATTGGATACATCAATGGATTTATTCAATGCATCCACTTCTTGGTTCTTATAGACATATCCTTTCTCCAAATTGTCAATATTGGACAGCTGGGTAGATACTTCGGTGAAAGCATTCAACAGGGTCCGTTCATAATTATAGATGGCTTGGATCTGCCTTGCATTTGCGGAATTGAATTCCGCCTTGATGGCGTTCTTATTCAAAAGTGGTGCAGTAAGGTCCCCCGCTAAATTATATAACAAGGATTCCGGCAACCTGAAAAGATAAGATGGTTTAAATGCCTGAAGACCAAAAGCAGCTGAGATATCCAGTGAAGGATAGAATTCCTTTCTGGCCACCTGTACATCCAATTTTGACGCAGCAAGTTCATGCTCTGCCTGTAGGATATCAGGGCGGTTATTCAGCAATTGACTTGGAATCCCCGTTCTCACTGTTGCAGGAACTAGATCAATAAAATTAGCTTGGTTTCTTGCAATTTCCTGCGGATACCTACCTAAGAGAAAATTGATCCTGTTTTCCGTTTCCTTGATCTGTTGCAAAGTAGAAAATTCCATTCCCTTGGTTTTTGCAACCTCTGCCTCAAACTTTTTAACAGCCAATTCCGTTACCCGGGTTGCTTCCTTTTGGATCTTCACGACCTCCAAGGCTTTGTCCTGCAGCTGAATGTTCTGACGAATGATGGACAGTTGATTATCCAAGGCCAATAACTCATAATAGGAATTGGCCACTTCAGCAATCAGGCTGCTCAGCACAAAGTTCTTACCTTCCACGGTTGCCAAATAACGGTTTACCGCTGCCTGTTCAGAATCTTTTAACTTTCGCCAGATATCAACCTCCCAATGGGCAAAAACAGAAACATTTAGATCACCTAAGGGATCGGGCATCTCATGTCCAGGAGTAATTTCTGTGGAAGCATCACCTGCTCCTTGCGAGGTATAGCGACCCACTTTTTCGACTCCACCCCCAGCTCCAATGCCCACGATAGGTTTCAATGCTCCTTTTCGGAGCATGATATCATTCTTGGCAATCTCCAGTTCCTGAAGGGTAATGTTCAGTTCCTGATTATTCTTTAAAGCAGTATCGATCAAGGAAATCAGGTTTGGATCTGTAAAGAACTCCCTCCATTTCACGTTGCCTGAGTTTGTGGCATCTTGGCTGGCCAATGAATCCACAAAACTGGTCGGCATTACTTTATTTTCTTTCTTCTGCGTTGCCTGAGGCACTTTACAGCTTGATACAGAAAGTGCCAATATTCCGACGGCAACCCAATTGAAGCAGTTATATTTTTTATTTTCCATCGATTTCTTCAGATAAAGGGTTTTCGTCTTCTTGTTTAATCAATTTACGTTCGGAGGCGATTGTCCCGAAAATAAAGTACAATCCCGGGATCACAAGGACCCCGAAGATGGTACCGAACAGCATCCCTCCTGCCGCCGCGGTACCGATCGTTCGGTTCCCAATAGCACCTGGACCCGTAGCCAGGACTAATGGAATCAATCCTGCAATAAATGCAAATGAGGTCATCAAGATCGGTCTGAAACGGACTTTTGCACCTTCCATGGCTGCTTCAAAAATGCTCAGGCCTTCTTGATGTTTCTGAACAGCGAACTCCACGATCAACACGGCATTCTTACCCAGCAGACCGATCAGCATGACCAGTGCAACCTGCGCATAGATGTTATTCTCAAGATGCAGCAGTTTCAATAGGAAAAAGGCACCGAAGATTCCGACAGGTAGGGAAAGTATCACAGCAAATGGGAGGATAAAACTCTCATATTGCGCTGCCAAAATCAAATAGACAAAGCCTAAACAGATCATGAATATATAAATGGCCTGGTTACCACGGGCTACCTCATCCTTCGAAATACCCGCCCAATCAATGGCATAGCCACGTGGCAAGCTTTTCAGAGCAACTTCATTTACTACATTGATCGCTTCGCCAGAACTAAAGCCCTGTTTCGCTGACCCAGAAATCTCTGATGCCAAATACATATTATGTCGGGTAATCTCTGAAAGTCCATATACCTTTTCCATATGCATAAACTCAGAAAATGGCACCATTTCGCCTTTATCATTTTTGGCATATAGCTTTAAGATATCCTCAGGCAAAGCTCTATATTGAGGTAAAGCCTGAACCATGACCTTATATTGTCTATCGAACTTGATGAAGTTGGTTTCATAGTTCGATCCCACCAAGGTAGACAGGGTGGTCATCGCATTATCTATGGAAATACCCTTTTGTTGAGCTACTTCATTATCGATTTTTAAAAGGTATTGCGGAAAACTTGCACTAAAGAATGTAAATACAGATGCCAGTTCTGGCCTATTGTTCAACTCCTTCACAAAATCCTTGCTCACCTGTTCCATTTTCTGGAAATCATTGTTACCGGTTTTATCCAACAACCTCAATTCAAATCCTCCGGCTGCTCCATAACCAGGTACTGCTGGTGGTTGGAAGAACTCAATGGATGCTCCAGGAATGTTTTCAGCACTTTTCTCCAATTGCTCAATGATCTCTAAAGCTGATTCCTTCCTTTCTTCCCAACCTTTCAAATTGATCAATAGTGTCCCGGTATTTGCTGCCGTACCTTCATTCAGGATTTCATAACCTGCAAGTGAAGAAACGGATGCTACACCATCGATATCCTCTGCTTCTTTCTGCAAATCCAATGCAGCCTTATTTGTCCGTTCCAAGGTTGATCCTGGTGGGGTCTGTATAATGGCATAAATCATCCCTTGGTCTTCATTGGGGATAAAGCCTGAAGGCACACTATTATTTAGGAAATAGGCTCCAATACAAAAACCGATCAATATCAGGAAGGTTAATATGCGTTTGTTTACAATCTTACTCAGCAACTTGACATAGCGGTTCTGCATATTGTCAAATCCTCTATTGAAGGAATCCAGGAATTTATCAACGATGGATTTCTTACGAGGCTTTCCATGGTTGTTCTTTAGGAGAATGGCACATAATGCCGGAGTCAAGGTCAATGCCACAATACCCGAAAGGATAATGGAGGTCGCCATGGTAATCGAGAACTGACGGTAAAAGATGCCGACAGGTCCCGACATAAAGGCTACAGGAATAAACACCGCAGCCATCAAAAAGGTAATTGCGATAATTGCACCTGCAATTTCATGCATAGCCTTTTTGGTTGCTTTATAGGCTGATACATGGTGTTCCTCCATCTTCTTGTGCACTGCCTCGATGACGACGATCGCATCATCAACGACCACCCCAATAGCCAGCACCAAGGCAAAAAGGGTGATCAAGTTGATGCTGATCCCAAAAAATTGCATAAACAAGAATGCTCCGATCAAAGACACAGGAACGGCAATCGTCGGGATCAAGGTCGATCGTAAATCCCCTAAAAACAGAAATACCACCAAAGCCACCAAAATAAAGGCTTCGACCAAGGTATGTACTACCTTTTCCATAGAAGCATCCAAGAATTTGGATACATCGTAACTTATCTCATAGTGCAGCCCTTTGGGAAAAGATTGCTGCAGCTCTTCCATTTTCGCTTTGACATCCTTGATTACCTGAGAGGCATTACTTCCATAGGATTGTTTCAGGACAATCGCTGCAGAAGGTCTCCCGTTCAAGGTGGAGTAGATATCGTACATGGCAGAACCGAAATGTATATCGGCTACATCTTTCAATCTCAAGATCTCCCCATTTGGATTTACCTTAAGGATGATATTGCCATATTCCTCCTCCGTCGTAAAACGTCCGGAATACTTCAGGATATACTCAAAGGATTGGGATTTTATACCCGAAGACTCACCGGCTCGACCTGGAGAAGCTTCTAGGCTCTGTTCCTCAAGGGCTTTCATCACTTCTTCTGAAGAAACCTTATAGGCTGTCATCCGATCGGGTTTCAACCAAATACGCATGGCATATTCCCTGTTTCCCAAGATATCGGCGACACCCACACCTGGAACACGCCTCAACTCTGACACCACATTGATATCGGCAAAGTTGTACATGAAATTCCCATCCAAATCCTTTTCGTCACTGTACATATTGATGTACATCAACATATTGGATTCCTCACGGGTTATTTTTACCCCTTCACGGACCACAATCGGTGGAAGCTTATTGACTACCGAAGCTACCCTGTTCTGTACATTGACGGAGGCTTGGTTAGGGTCGGTCCCTAAATCAAAAACGATCTGAATACTGGCTTCCCCATCATTTCCGGCATCGGAAGCCATATATTTCATGCCGGGCACCCCATTGATTGCCCTTTCTAATGGGATGATGACGGCTTTGATCATCAACTCTCCATTCGCACCTGGATATTCTGCTTTCACATTTACCTTCGGTGGAGAGATTGACGGAAATTGTGTTACTGGCAATTGTGTCATGGCCAATACCCCTAAGAATACGATAATAAGGGATATGACAATAGAAAGTACCGGTCTATTTATAAATCTGTTAAACATGTTATTCTATTTTTTTCCATACAACTTATTCTGTTCTGATCTTTAAATTTGAGATGGCATCTTTCGGCTCCACATACTCATATTTGATCTTTTCGCCATCCTTAACTTTCTGCAATCCTTCTAGAAGGATCTTATCGTTCGGCGCAATTCCTCCCGCAACGACATATAGATCGGGTAGCGAAGCACTGATCTTGATCGGTTGCGAAACGACTTTTCCATCCTTGCCGATAATGAATACATACTTTTTATCTTGAACTTCGTAAGTTGCCTTTTGTGGAATCAATAGGGCACGCTTCATTGGAACTTTCATCAAGACCTTTCCAGTCTCTCCGTTCCGCAGTAATTTATTCGGGTTAGGGAAGCGAGCACGGAAAGCGATATTACCGGTTTCGATATCGAACTCTCCTTCAATGGTTTCCACCATGCCCTTATGTTCTAACTCTTCATTGTTCGCCAACAATAGGGAAACGTGATTATCGGCACGGTTGGCCACATTGCGTTGATAATCTAGATACTCGGGTTCGGAGACATTGAAATAGGCAAACATCTGCGAGTTGTCCGACAAGCTCGTCAATAGCTCCCCTTCATCAACCAGACTTCCCAATTTCAATGGAATCCTATCAATAGTACCATCAAATGGTGCTCTAACCTCTGTAAAGTTTAAGTGTATTTTTGCTATAGCTGCCTCAGCCTTTGCCCGTTCCAGTTTCGCTTTTGCCATTGCCAGTTCATTCGGCGATACGATATTCTTATCAGACAGGTTTTGGGTATTCTGAACTTCGATCTGCGCGACTTCAACCTCAGCCATTTGTTTGTTCAGTTCGGCTTGGTACATGGTAGGCTTGATACGGAAAAGCAACTGACCCTTTTTGACCGTTTGGCCTTCATCGACATAAATTTGCTCGAGATATCCTTTCTCCAGCGCACGCAATTCAATATTTCTTACGGATTTAATCTGGGACACATACTCTTTGTTAAAGCTCGTGTCAATTTCTGCCGGAGAGGTTACAGTGTATTTGAAAGCCTCTTCCTTTTCTTCTATTTTTTCATTGCAAGACACTAGGCACAGTGCAGCCAGTGAACACATAAGCATGACAACTCTCTTCATTTTGTTTTAAAGATTTTTTTAAAGTTTTTGAATGTAAAATGGGCTTGAACCCAAATGAGGGATAAGGACATTCAATAGTCAATGAAGATTGTTAGTGCTTAAGAAAATAATAATTAAGATACCATTAAATCAACAGCATAAAATGCCAATGACCATTGAAGTATCAAGGGTATTAAATTCTCAAGGAGCGTTGAGAAATGAAAATAGGATTGGGATTATTATCGAGGATAAAATCCGTAGATTTCTGATGTGCTTTTTTTGGAAAAAACAACAAAAAAGAAAACGCAATCAGACAAGAATAGAAAGCCATCTGAAGATGATAGTCCTTCCACAGTTGGAAATCCTCAGATTCTTGTTCTAAAAGGATATGCTCTGCATGCCCTCCTAATCCATTAGAATTTGTTTGCGTGTATTTTAACTTTTGAAACTCATGTTGCTGAGCTGGGCTAATACTGCCAGCAAAGTTCTCCATAAAACTGATAGCGGGTCTATCAGAATGATTGATTACCTCATGACTATTCCCACTCCTTATTAACAGGAAGAAGAAAAAAAGTACAAATGTGACAATCGTTTTCATTTGAAGGCAAATATACTATGTGAAATAATAATTCAAATGGCTTTAACAGATTTTAACCGTCATAATTCCGTCAGTAATTCATTATCAATTATTTAATTTTTATTATCAATCATTCCATTAGTGATAATTATCCCTTTTGTCGTAAATTTAACCTAGAGTAAAGACCAAGTTCAATATCCCTGTAAAGAGGAAATTTGAATAGCAGAGGAAATCGCAAATATATTCTTGCCCACTATTCTAAATATTTTAATTAACATTCCATTTCTTAACATACATCAATGTGCAAGAATAAATTTCCCCTCATCTTTGTTGAACAAAAACAAATAGAGAATAAATAAAGAGAATAATATTATGGCAAATTGGAACTTAGATACCGCACACAGCGAAATCGAATTTAAAGTAAAACACATGATGATCTCCACAGTAAAAGGTCATTTTGAAAACTTCAATGTTAGTGTAGAAAATAGCGAAGATGTACTAGATGCTGCAAAACATGTATCAGTAGAAATCAAAGCTGATTCCATCAACACTAAAAACAGCCAACGTGATCAACACTTAAAAAGTGAAGATTTCTTCGCTGTATCTCAATTCCCAGATATCAAATTTGTTTCCACTGGAATCGAAAAAGTAGATGACGATGAATTCAAATTAACTGGTGACTTAACAATAAAAGATGTGACCAAACCTGTTACTTTCGATGTAGAATTCGGTGGAATTGGTAAAGACCCTTGGGGCAACCAAAAAGCTGGTTATACCGTTTCTGGTAAAATCAACCGTAATGACTTCGGATTAACTTGGAATGCTGCCCTTGAAACTGGTGGTGTAATGGTGAGTGAAGACGTGAAATTCCAAGCTGACTTACAATTCGTTCTAGCATAAGTGAATTATTAAAAACAGGAAAGGCCAGATTAATCTGGCCTTTCCTGTTTTTTAGACTTAAGACATAAGACACAAGATAGTAGAATTTTCAGCCGTCCTAAAACAGCAGACTAAATTCAAACTTCCCCCCTTAGAAAGGCTCTTGTGTCTGATGTCTAGTGTCTATTGCCTTGAGCCTAGTGTCTTCATGCTCTTACTAACGATCATGACATCCTTGGCTTTCAAATTAAACTGACCAGCACGTTTAGCCTTCAATTTTATGGTTAGGATCAAACCATCTTTGGAGTTGATGACTTCCTTATCACCTAAGTTCACAAATGTAGGGTATAAGGCTTTCTGACCATTGCTATGCAATCTGTCATTGGTCATATTGTTCATTTGTTTTGCGAGATGATTGTCAATTCCTACGAATTCAAAATCTTGAGGATTATATGGCAGGGCAAATGAGAATGCATTGACATCCTTCAAGTTATCTGCTTTCACGTGAACTTCCACGATATCATCCTTGCTGAAATTAGATTTAGATGCAGAAACCTTCAGTGATCCTGAAAGCTCTTCCTTCGGATCTAACTCAACGCCCCCTTCTAACTTCGTAGCAACAGCTGAAATATCATACGCGTCAATCAACCCATTTTTGTTGATGTCTCCATTGCTCACGTAGCCCTCAAAGTCGGCATCTCCCATTCTCAAACCTGTATAGTTGGTATAGGAAGTCAGGTCATTGATATCGATCAATCGGTCATTATTGATATCACCAGGACGGTAACTATCCGTTCCAGGAACCTTAAACACATATAACTCCCTTCCAGAACCAAAATCTCCAACAGCTTTAGAAACTTTCAACTTCACAAACCTTGCTTTCGGCTGGTCCCTAAAGCTGAATTCCTTCATACTATCATTGTTCTCCCATTTGAAATCACCGGCTTCAGTCCACACCTCCTTATCATTGCTGAATTCCACCTTACCTTCCAACAAGATTCCATTTCCTCTTCCCGATCTTGGTAAATATTGAAACTTATCCAACTGGTTAAAACTGTTCAGGTCCACTATCAAATCAAATGGAACTGCCTTCTGTCCCCACTTCGTATGCCACATATTACCCTCATCAAAATCCACCAAATTATCAACTCCCTCTGATCCTTGATTAGGCACAGATGTTTCAGCAGATAATCCCGTTATGGCAAATTGCAATGGATTCGATTTGGTAGTCTGTTCAAATTCCTTCCAATCTGAAACACCATCCTTGTTTACCGACCTGATCTTGAAATTATAATTGGTTTCAGGTTTCAATCCTTCAAACAGGAGATGATTGTCTTGGATATAACTATACTGCTGTCCATCAAATTCTATTTCATAATAGTCTGCATGCTCTACCCGATCCCATGTTGGCTCTAAAGTATAAGCCTTTGTCTTTTCCTCTGAAATGCTAACGGTACTCGGTGCGCTGAGTACCCCTGTCGATTTTTTAAAGCGATCTACTGGCGCATATTCAAAGCCTTGAATTGTTAAACTGATCGGATTTATGGTAACATCAGTTTCCTCAACTTTCACCAATAACTGTGGATTCTTAATGATCTCTGTTTGCTCAAATAGGGAGCCTTTGGTAGAGAAAGCATTCAAATTCGGCCTTCCCTCATAATAGTACACATTATTTGAACGCTCAAATTCTGCCTTAGAATTCACCTCCTTCAGTTTTAAGTTTTTCTTTCCAACTTTCACCGCAATCTTCTTCGGCTTTTTGGTCATATTGACCCAAAATTCAGTGCTCTTTTCCTTCTCAAAACCTTTAAAATCACCTTCGGCATTATGAACCAGAATCTTCACCTCTGCCTTCTTTTCAGCATCCGATTCAATACAGGTATAAACCCCCTCTTTATTTAGATAAGCTTGGGTAAAACCATCATCATCATATTCGTAGAAATGCGATTTCCCAGCAGGATAGATTTCATATATCCTGTGTTTTTTATTGATTTCTTGGACATTATTGTTAGGGTTTGTTCTAGGAATAATTGCTCCGGCCTTAATAAAGACCGGTGTTTTCCAGATCGGAGCATCAAAATTATTCACGATGGTGTTCCCTGCATAGAGGTCGCCAGAGAAATAATCTATCCAATTTCCTTCCGGAAGGTAAATACCGTTACGGATATCATTCCCTAAGGAATCAACTTTGGTTTCCTGATAGATTGGAGCAACCAAAATAAAAGGTCCATACAGGAATTGATATTGCGTGGCAGAACCTTGGGTATAAGGGTTAGGATAATCCAGCATCATCGCGCGGATCATGGGTTTTCCATCAATGGCCTCCTTTGCTATACTGTATGCATAGGGCAAAAGCTCAGATTTCAACTTCAGATAGTTTCTGTTGATCGATGTAAAAGGTTCACCTAGAGCATGTGGGTATTTTTCATTCGAACCCCAGCCGTCCATATTCAATTCCATCGGTGTAAAGGTCTTCCATTGGAAATCTCTTGTATTCACCTTTGTGTTCTTTCCGCCGAAAATACCATCCATATCGGAAGTGATATTAGGTTGCCCCGACAAACCAGAACCAATATAGGTCGGAATATGGAATCGTATATACTCCCATTGCCCTCCGGTCTGATCACCAGACCAGATACCAGCATATCGTTGCGTACCTGCCCAGCCATCCAATGAGATAATAAATGGACGTGCATCATTGCCATAATATGGCATGATATGTCCCACATCGGCAACACCGTTCAACCCGAAGGAATATCCCGCACCGACCCAGGCCACATCTGTTTTTAAAACACGAACCCCAGCATCACGAACCTCTTTCACGATATCCCTTTGCAGCAAGGCATCTATACTATCCTTTGGATGCAGATCTGATTGCGTCCAAAGCCCTATCTCCACGCCTTTTGAACGAGCGTATTCACCTAATGATTTAAGGTTTTGGATATTTCCATCTAATGTTTTCTCTTGCCCATATCCGGCTCCATATCCATCATTCGGCAATATCCAACCCAATGGCATATCATGCTGTTGATACCGATCAATCACCGCTCTTGCTGAAAATTGATAATTGTTCTTTTCGCCGTTCAATGATTCCTTGGTACCGCCTTCATCCTTTTGGCTTTCCTTATACCGTTTCCCATCTTCGAATAAAACGCCTTTTTCATCTTCCTTCCAAAAGTCGCGGTTGTAGGCATTCAGGTGCCCTTCATAAAAACCAAACTTTGGCAACAATATGGGGTTTCCGGTTAACTGATAGAAATCGTTCAATACTCCGACCGGATTATCGCTGACCATAAAAAACAAGTCCAGATAATCGGTATCATGGCTAAGCTTTACCTTTCCTTTTTCAGTATTGCCAAAATCATACTTCCCTTTCTTAAAGGTGTACCACATCATACCGTAGCCTTTAGTTGACCAATAAAAGGGAGTTGGCGAGGCTACACCCCCATCTGTCCAATTATTGGTATTCTCGATAGCGATGGATTTTCCTTTATGGGAAAAACGACCGTTCTGCACACCTCCACCATAAAAGTATTCCGTTGGATCTTCAGCTAACTGAAGACTAACTTTCTTCTTGTTGAATGCTATTGGGGCAATTGATTGGGTTACCAATTGCTTATTCTTGATGTTGTAGATCTTAAATAGGCCATTTGCTTTGCTGATTTCCATCGCGGCTTCCTTACTGGAAATAAACCAGGAACCATCTTTCTCATTGACTTCAAAATTGTGCAGCTTCTTCCGAGGATTATTTACCAAGATCTGGGCAGCTGGCTCTGCCTGCGGGTCCCTCAGCACAGCAGATTTATTGTCCTGAAATAACCTGAAAATATTGTCAGCATAAAAATCAACCAATAATAATTGATCGTTACTGAATTTGATTTGGACTGTAGTGGGATTAATCTTCTGCACCGATTGAACCCGGACAGAATCTTCTTGAGTTTGTTGTTTTAATGTTCCTGCAGCAACAAAACTTGTCGCAGGAGATGCCGTGCTAAATAATAGCGATAAGCCCAAAGCCCAAAAGAGCTTTTGTTTGTTTCTATACATGCTATACGATCAAATAAAATACTTCTATCTGTTTATAATCGTATGTTTTAAAAAAGGTTTTTAAAGGTATAAAAGTTTAACAGTACTCTATATTTATTCCACAAATATTTTACAGAAATAAGGAGCCATCCCCCTGTTCATTAAAATCTACATATTAAGAATGATAATTAGCAGCAGCGTAAAACATGGAGTTAATTCAATAATTAAATTAAGTTAAAAGCCAGTTTTTATTCAAATTTTTTAAAAACTCTTGAAAAGGGATTGGTTTTTGTCATTTGAAATTCAAGATACTACCAAATAGCTATTACATGGAAAATCAAGAGCAAGACCTAAGTAAGAAGTATAAAGCTTTTATAAGTTATAGTCATAGTGATAATCAGGGTGAAGGTAGGAAATGGGCGGATTGGCTACACCATGCATTAGAAACCTATGAAATCCCTGAAGACCTTATCGGTAAGAAAAATGCTGCCGGCCAGGAAATCCCAAGACAGATTTACCCCGTTTTTCAGGATGAAAAGGAACTTTCGGCCAGTTCTAGCTTGAGCAGTTCCCTGACCTCAGCACTCGACCGTTCTGAATTCCTGATCTATTTAAGCTCTCCTAAGTCAGCCAGATCAACTTATGTACGGGACGAAATCAGGTATTTCAAACAGACGGGCAAATCCAAGCAGATCATGGCTTTGATCCTAAAAGGTGAGCCTGAATATGGCGATACACATACCGAAGCACAATGTTTCCCTGATGAACTGCGATATAACATTGATCAAAATGGACAGGTAATCAAAGATCAACCGGAGGAAGTACTTGCTGCTGATGTCCGTATTCCACATACACAGGACGAAGGATTCACCACTGCCGAAGGCTATCGCCGGTATTTGCACGAGCAAGGAGTAGCAAACCACCTCATCAAAAACCAGGTCGAGGAATACAAGAAAAGATTGGACCTCGCCTTGTTGAAAATAATATCCGGAATATTGGGCGTACCATTGGGTGAATTGACCAAGAGGGACCAAGCTTACCAATTGGAGAAAATAAAACAGAAGAACAAAAATATCAAACGCATTGCAACGGCCATTGCTGCCTTGGGCATCCTAGCCATCATTGCCGGTGTTTTTGCCTGGAACCAAAGAAACTCCGCCTTGCGCAATCTTGCAAAATCATTGTATGCTTCAGGAATCAATAAATTGACCGAAAGCGAATATGGTGATGGCGCCGCATATATTGCGGAAGCAACCCGAAGAGGTGATGAAAGTGCAGAACTTTTTGCACACTCCATGTTGTCGGTCCAAGATGATCTTACCAGAATGCCAAATGTCAATTACGGTGTAACGCGCTTCTCCCCTGATGGCAAATGGTTGGTTGGGTTCGCCAGTGCCGGAAACAATTTGAATGTACTCCAAGTTTGGGATGCCGTTGATCGGAAACTTATTAAACAACGGGATGATATCACCGCAATCCAAACCCGCTACCCGCTGTTCGATGGACAGAACAGGGCATATGTTACCACAACGAACAGCAATATCGTCAGATACGATATTGAAAAGGACCAAAAAGAGGAACTTCGATTAAATCCGGACAGCTCCTTTATTGCCATAATAGCTGTTTCACCAGACGCTAAATATATCGTATTCAATAAAAGGTCACGGGAAGTCGTACTTTTCAATACGGAAACAAAACAAGAACAGGTCATTTCGGCAACAGAGCAGATTGCTCCATCTTCAGCATATATTGACAATAGCTCCAAAACTCTATTTGTGGAACGTCTATTTCCAGAAGATTCTGAAGTTAGCATCTATGACCTAGCTGCAGTCGACCCTAAACCAGTCTTTAAAAAACACTTCAAATCTGGAATCAAGACACCGACCTTCAGTAATGATGGAAACCAAATTGCCTTTCACAATGCTGATGGAACGAATTATTTCAACAAATCCAATGGCGTTCAATGGTCTGCCCCATCCCCCATGTTGGTCAGGTTTACCGGCTTCACCGGTAATGGTAATCTATACCAAGGAAATGATTCCCAGATCAACCAGATCAATACGTCGAACGGATCCATTACCAAAACCAGTAAATTACCAGAAAACATCTTCTTTTTCAGCAACATGATGAAGATTATGGAACAAGATGCTACAAATGCAGAAACCAACTCACCAGATTGGACCCAATCTTTGGTAAGTGGAAATTCACAGACCTTTATTGAAAACAAAAAAGGCGACCCCTTAAGAGTGGCACAGTTCTATGAAACTAAAGATCTTGCCCATATTGAGGCAGGTATTACCGATGATTCTGCATTCTTACGATACAGAGCTGGAAAGTCAGTGGAAAAGATGGATCTTAAGACTGGCGAAAAAACCAAAAACTTTATTCAGGTACCTGAAGAGGTAACGGTTCACCTAGTACTCCACAAAACTAAACGGATACTTGTTAAGGGCAAAAGTGGTAAAACCTACTTCTTTGATGCCAGCACGGGGAAACCAGTTGGAAAGCCATTTGATTCTCAAGCGAAACTTTACATCTTCAATAAGGATGAAACCCAAGTCCTCGCAAGGACCGGTAAGAACAGCTTTGCATCTTGGGATATTGAAACCGGAAAACAGAACATCAATTATACGCAGGAACAGGATATCGCTGGTTTTACGGTTAGCCCAGATTACAGATCAGTGATTTTAGTAAATCCTGATGGCTGGAAAGTGGTGGATATTGCTTCTAAAAAAGTTCTTATCGAAGGAAAGGACGCTTTGAGCAGTGGCGCTTTCAGTCCTAATTCTCAATACTTGATCAAGGTCAGTTCTACCGGCGATGCACAGGTATTAGAAACCAAAACCTATAAACCTATTTTGGAAATGAAAACCATCGCTACGCCGTTTATGGTCTTCAATAACCAAGGAAATATACTGGCCCTTTCTGAAGACGCCACCCATATGCGCTTATGGGATTTGGAGGATAAAAAATCATTTGGCCAAACTATCCGCATCAGCAAAAACACACAATACTTCCATTTCTCGGATGATGACAAGCAGATCTTTGTACAGGATGACGGCGAAGGAATGCGTTATGCAGCAAAGGTGGTTGATGCAAAAACCGGAAACATCCTGACTATGCCCTTTATCAACCAGCGATTTGATCAGATCAATGTAATGCCAGGCGACAAAAGGTTAATGACCATTGAATCACTCATGAATGGCATCGCCATCAATATCTGGGAAGTTCCAGGACAGGTCAGCATGTCCAAAGACCAATTGGCTAGAGATTTGGAGAAATTCTATGGCAAGAAGTATGACAATGAAACCGGAGCAATCCTGAACTATATTGATACGACCGGCACCTATGACACCTGGTATTTTGAAGATCCATTCGTCAGGTCAGTATCCCCTAGCTCCAACGTCAAGATTACCGATATCTTGAAGATAAACTACCCTATCCAAAATGAGGCGAACCTTCAATTGTTGGCAGTGACCTATGACTACCATCCGTTGGCCAGGGCTATGGTTGCCAATTATTTCAGCAGTAAGCCTGAAACGAAATTGATAGGTCAGCGTATGGTTGACATTACAGAAAAACAATTGATCAAGATCAAGAACAAAGAACTGAAATCTGAAGTTGAAACGCTCCTAAAAGAAGCAAAACAGAACTTAAGCAAATAAAGAATGAATTTGACAAGAAGACAAAAAGGTCTATTGGGAATAGCATTTGTATGCTTTTTGATAATATTATCTTGGATCGGTTTATCCAAGTTCTTTCCTGAGAGCAACTCTTTGAGGTACCTACCTGATCGGATTTACCGCATCATCAAAATCGTATTCGGTGGCGACCCTTCAGGTTCAGGCCTAGAAGCTGAAAATGTACCCTGGGAATTGATCCTAGCTAAGATATGTGCCATTGGCATTCTGCTTTTCGGTGCCTACAAGATTATTCAAAAGGTATTCTCCGAACAGTTCAATCTCTTAAAGGCTTCTTTCAAACAGAACCATGTCATCTCTGTAGGTATCTCAAAAAAAGGTAGGCAACTTTTCCAAAGCCTAAAGGAAGACTATAAGCAAAAAGGAATTGCCATTGAAAAGGAAACAGAGCATGCCGACATCAATTCTGTAAAAAAACAGGGCCACTTAGTGATTATCGGAAATGCCGAAGAAGAAAGTACCCTACTGGAAGCAGGGATCAAACGCGCCTCTTCACTGATCGTCTTCCTAGAAAATGAGCAAACCGTAATTGAAATCATTGAATCTGTTCAGGATATCTACGATAGATCAAAATGTCAGAACGACCTGCTTTGCTTTTTACATATCAGCAACCCAAGGTTGATCGACTTGGTCAAGAACACCGGAATCCATTTAGATAACAACCAAATCCAACTTCGATTCTTCAACATCCACAAGATGTTGGCAAGGCAGTTTTTTTCGCAATTTCCAATAGATCTACAGCGATCCGGTAAGGAACTTTCCGATATCAATAAAATCGTATTTTTAGGCTATGGGGATTTCGCAAAAGCCATGTTGGTCCAAGCCATGAGGATTTTCCATATTTCTGTCGAAAATGACCTAAAAATTGCTGTTTATTCCGAGCAAGCTGAAGAAGACAGGAATTACTTCATCGAGCAATATCCTAAAGCCAATAAGATTTTTCCTATTGAATTCCATAATTTTCAAGGAACCTACAATGAGCTGGTATCTAGGGAGGAATTATTGGATAAAGGCAATGAAACTTTGTTCATTACTGCTTTCGACCAGGACCAAACTAATCTCAATACCGCTTTGGAACTCTTGGACAAAACCCAGAATAGTAAATTCCCGATTTATGTGCTCAATGCTGAAGGAAAAGGTTTGCGGAAGTTGATCCGCTATTCGGAAGAAAGCGATAGGATAAAATTCTTTGGTCAGATGGAAGATATCTGTAACCTTGAATTTATCACGGGCAATAAATTGGACAAATTAGCCCAGGCCATCCATGATGATTATAGAAAATTACTTTCCGGGACCAGTTCAGAAAGTGCACGATACACCTCTGATTGGTTAACCCTGAGCGAAGATGCAAAAGATGCCAGCCGAGCGCAGGCAGACCATATTCCCTATAAGTTTTTATTGACCCATAAAGAATGGCCAGTAAACCAGCCGGATGCAATAGCTTTCAGTGAGGATGAAGTGGAAACCTTGGCCATTATCGAGCATAACCGCTGGATGGCACACCGATATATCAATGGTTGGGACTATGGGGAAGTACGAAATGATGAGCTTAAACTCCACCCCTCCCTGATTCCTTGGGAAATCTTGAGCGAAAGTGAAAAACAGAAAGATCGAGACACCATCCTTAGAATTAAGATTCTTTTGAACGAAAAATAAAGCTATAGCCCAAGAATTTGTCTTTGCAGATTGTTTGGGCTATATTTGATTGGCTTTAGGGGTATTCTAATAGGAATTGAGACAGACCCTTTGAACCTGATACGGTTAAAACCGTCGTAGGGAAAAGCAAAATTGCTTGGCAAACCTAATTGCCTATTCCCTCCCTTCAGCCATTATTGTTTTTAATTTTTCAAATAATGGAAAACGACATTTATCATTTATTGACTCAAGTCCGAGAAAAATCTCCACTCGTTCAAAACATTACAAATTTTGTGGTCATGAACAATACCGCAAATGCCCTTCTAGCACTTGGTGCATCTCCAATTATGGTCCATGCCGAAGAGGAATTAGAGGAAGTCCTCAGTTTATGCAATGCCCTTGTCATCAACATCGGTACCCTAAGCAAACCATGGGCAGAAAATATGATCCTGGCCGCAAAGCTGGCCAACAAATTAGCTAAACCTTGGGTATTGGATCCGGTTGGTGCAGGTATCTCTACCCTACGCAATGAAACGCTAAAATCACTATTGGAATTAAAACCAACGGTCATTCGTGGGAATGCTTCTGAAATTATCGCCCTTCAGAACTTTAACAATAAAAGTGCTAAAGGTGTGGACAGCACCCAATCAAGCAGCTCGGCCCTAGATGCTGGAAAGTTACTGCAAGAGGAAACGGGATCCATAGTTTGTATTTCCGGTGCCACTGATTATGTCATTTCAAAGGATGAAATCACCGAAATCAAAAACGGCACCTCCGTGATGACCAAGGTAACTGGAATGGGCTGTACGGCTTCCGCAATAACCGCAGCATTCATTGGCTTAGCAAAAGACCCCTACCAAGAAGCTGTCGCTGGTATTGCCATCACTAGTCTTGCAGGCGAATTGGCTGCCAAAATATCGAAAGGCCCAGGTAGCCTTCAGCTCAATTTTTATGACATCCTTTACAATCTTGCCAAAGAACAGATTTTAGGCAACTTAAAACTAAAAAAATATGCCAATCCATCCTGATTTCCCCTACCCCCTTTATTTGGTGATTTCAGAAAAAGATTGTGTTAAAATGAATTGGCTGCAAGTTGCGGAAGAAGCCATATTGGGCGGAGTGGATATCATTCAATTGCGTGAAAAAGAACTCAGCCATACGGAATATTTGAACAAGGCAAAGGCACTGAAAAAAATTACAGGCCAATACCAGATTCCTTTGATCATCAACGATGCTCCTGAAATTGCAGTTGAAATCCATGCTTGGGGCGTTCATGTTGGCCTTTCGGATACACAGCCCCTGGACATAGCTGAAAAATATGGAGATATCCTGAAAATTGGCTGGTCATTGGAATACCAAGATCAACTGGAAAGTCCTCAAATGGCCCCAACCCATCATCTGGGGCTCAGCCCTATTTTTAAAACAGCGACAAAGACCAATACTGTGACCACTTGGGGTATTCACGGTATACAAGAAATAAAACTAAAAGCCGATAAACCGCTGATCGCTATCGGTGGTATGAACCAGGACAATGCTGGACAGGCATTTCAAGCCGGCGCAAATTCCATTGCTGTCGTTTCTGCAATTTGCGGCAGTTCAGACCCAAGAAAAGCAGCCGAACTGTTGAAAGGATTATTAAAATGAAAGAAAACAAAAAATATAAAGTACCAACTGTTCTCAGTATAGCGGGCTTTGACGGCAGTGGTGGTGCCGGCATCCAAGCTGACACCAAAACCATTTCATCCCTAGGTTGCTATGCCATGAATGTATTGACGGCTTTGCCGGTACAAAATACCCAAGGGGTGAAGAACATTTTCGACATCCCTGTTGAGGCTGTAAATGAGCAATTAGATTGTCTCTTTGAAGATATCTATCCCGACAGCATCAAAATAGGGATGGTACATAATAGCAAATTGGTCGAAACCATTGCTAATTCCCTGAAAGATTATAAAGGCAGCATCGTCTTTGACCCGGTTATGGTTTCCACTAGCGGACATCGGCTGATCCATGAAGAAACCATAGCGGCCATTAAAGAACTATTGTTTCCGATAGCCCAAATCATTACCCCTAATCTTGATGAAGTTTCCGTATTGGTGGGTAGAGAAATCAGCAGCGTACATGCGATGGTAGAAGTCGCTGATGAAATCTTGAGTTTAGGCTGTAATGCTGCACTATTAAAAGGTGGACATCTTCAAAGCGATATACTCACCAGTATATTGATCCAGAAAAACCATGCAGCGCAATATTTCGAATCTAAACGTGTGAATACCAAGAACACACACGGCTCAGGCTGTTCGCTTTCCTCTGCCATTGCATCATTCCTTGCCCGTGGCTATCACTTGGAACAATCCACCGAAAATGCTCTCATGTATATCAACAGTGCCATAAAAGGAAGCAAAGATCTGCTGATAGGAAAAGGAAATGGACCACTGAATCACTTTTTTAACCCTCAAAGACTCATTAAATATGAAATGGACTGATCAAGCTTGGGAAGCTATCCAACCCATCTATCATGAAATATTGAAAATGCCCTTTATCGAAGAATTGAAAAACGGAACCCTCCCATTGGAAAAGTTTCAGTTCTATATGCTACAGGATGCCAAATACCTCGAACATTATGGACGAGCACTTGCGGCACTCGGTTCAAAGGCAGAGGACAATGAAATGGCCTTGGACTTCTTTGAATTTGGCAAGAATGCCTTGATCGTGGAAAGAGCTTTACATGAGGCTTATTTCAAGCAATTCAAGCTTGAACCCAATCAAGAGATTACGATAGAGCCCGTTTGTCACCATTATATTCACTTCTTGAAAAGTACGGTGGCCTATGATCCCATAGAGGTAGCTACGGCAGCCATCTTACCTTGCTTTTGGATTTACAAAGAAGTGGGAGACCATATCTATCAAAACCAGAATTCAGATAATAACCCTTACAAGAATTGGATTGAGACCTATAGTGGCGATGAATTTGCCGAAGGTGTGAAAAAAGCCCTACAGTATAGTGATTACATGGCAGAAAACAGCACAGATAAAGGTAGAAAAGCCATGCTTGAAGTCTTTATTGCCGCAAGTAGATTGGAATTTAATTTCTGGGATGCTGCTTATCGGAATATAAAATGGTAAGCAATTCTTGAATTTTGGGCCAACTATTAAGATACAAAAAAAAGTACAATATTAGCGCGGTAAAGATCATTTATTAACGTAATTAATCTCCTGTTTTTGGCGCAATGCAAACATGATATTTGAGTAAAGGATTAAGCAAACCATTAAAATCAAATATCATGAAACAAAGAGTTCCAGTATCGCAGATTATGACAACCGAGTTGATCACATTGACTCCAAAAGATAGCTTATATGAGGCGGAGAAACTATTCAAGAAACATAATATCCGTCACTTGCCTATTGTAGAGGGCAAAAAATTAGTTGGGGTAGTCAGTTATTCTGATTTATTGAAAATTAGCTATGCGGATGTAAACGAAGAGGATGATATCGAAACTATCGTTTATGATATGTACAGCATTCCGCAGTTAATGGCTAAATCACCATTGACGGTAGATCCTGAAGCGACCATAAAGGAAGTGACAGAAACCCTTTCTCAAGTTTCTTTCCACTCCATTCCAGTCGTGGACGGTGAAGACCTTGTAGGGATAGTAACTACAACAGATCTCTTAAAATATTTTATCGATCAATATTAGTATTTTGTTAATAATTAATTTTCAGCTGTAGACCAAATGGGTTTACAGCTGAAATTTTTTATAAGGAAATTTATTATTACAAAAACTCTTAGTAAGGTAGCTTTTGGCGCAGTTTTTGGGCATTTTTGAATATAAAATTTATGTTATATGAAACAACTATGCTTACTTGCTGGAACCGCAGCATTATTGACATTCGGTTCTTGTACTTCAAACGCTAATAAACAATTGGAATCTAAAGATTCAAGTGAAACGGTATTGACAGATTCTAACCCCGTTGACAGCACACATACATCCCAAAATTCGGTTGATTGGGCGGGTACCTATTCTGGCGTATTTCCTTGCGCTGACTGTCCAGGAATCAAAACTACGGTGACCTTAAACTCCGATGAAACCTTTACCTATGAAGGTGAATATCAAGAAAGAGACACTAAAATTGAGGATACCGGTAAATTTATGTGGCATGACAACGGCAGTGTCGTTCATTTAGTAGGTAAAGAAGTAAACATGAAACTAAAAGTTGGCGAAAACCAATTGTTCTCCCTAGACCAAGATGGAAAACCTATCGACGGTCCTTTGAAAGACAATTATATCTTGAAAAAAGTAACTCAATAGTATTGAGTTTATAGATATTGTACAGAGCTGGTTTGAAAAAATCAGCTCTTTTTATTTTTGCCCCAATGGGAAATGTCATTATGTTAAGTTTTTTTAGTCATCCTGAGGTTCATCCGAAGGATCTCGGAACATTGCAAACCTAATTTTGTGAATAATGCATTGGCGTACAGTTTTTCTATCTTCAATAGTTTGTACTGGCGAACAATTCCTAAATCTTCGGCTAACACCCCATTGTCGTCCTGACGCAGGAAGGATCTCGGAACATAGCAAACCTAATTTTGTGAATAATTGCATTGGCATACTTTCCTTTACCTGCGGTTATCCACCGTTTAGTCATCCTGAGGTTCATCCGAAGGATCTCAGAACATTGCAAACCTAATTTTGTGAATAATTGCATTGGCATACAGTTTTTCTATCTGCAATAGTTTGTACTGGCGAACAGTTCCTAAATCAAAGATTTAGGATGACAGGGTCTTTATATTGAGAACCGTACAGATTCCTCACTATTCGTTCAGAATCAAAATGCGTTAAAGAGGGATTCAGAGTGAAGTGAAGAATCTATTTTTTTATTTTTTGAGGTGTTTGTCATCCCGAAATCGTAAGATGAGGGAACTATTTTTCAAATGAAGAGTGGATACTTCCGAGGCCCATTCGGTAAACTCAGGCTGACACAAAAGGTATGGATAAATATTTCACCCAGGCTGTGGGTTCGCCATTACAAACATCAAATTTCTACAAGGATTCCACCCCCTCTGGGCTTTAATCACACTAAAGGGAGATTTTGATGTTAGGATTGCAGGAGGCGGGCTTATGCAATAAGCCCCAACAAATTCGGCTACCTTTCCAGTGACATAATGGAAATGATCTTGGCCAATCCTCTCATCCCATCCATCCTGGTTCATTCCTAGATCTTGGCCCATCCTCTCATCCCTTCCATCCTGGTTCTACCTACTTCTCTCTTTCAAGATCCCCTTACAGATATCTGCCACCAAAGATGGCCCTTCATAGATAAAACCGGTATAGACTTGGACCAAACTTGCTCCAGCATTTAATTTCTCAATGGCATCCGCAGCAGAATGTATACCACCTACCCCAATGATCGGGAAGGCTTTATTGGATTTATCTGCCAAGTATTGGATTACTTCTGTAGAACGACGGGTCAATGGTTTTCCACTGACGCCACCTGGTTCCTGTACCAACATTCGGTGGCTCTGTAATCCCTCTCTGGCGATGGTAGTATTGGTAGCGATTACCCCTGCGATTTTGGTTTCCATCACGATCTCAACGATATCATCCAATTGGGTAAAGGTCAAATCCGGAGCAATCTTTAGAAGGATAGGCTTTGGGTTTGCCTTTTCCAGGTTCAATTGCTGCAATGTATTCAGGATATGCATAAGCGGTTCTTTTTCCTGAAGATCACGCAAACCCGGTGTATTGGGTGAGCTTACGTTTACCACGAAATAATCCACATAGTCAAACAAAGCCTTGAAGCAATAGATATAGTCATTTACAGCTTCTTCATTTGGTGTAACCTTATTTTTACCGATATTTCCACCGATTAAAACACCGTTTCTCTCCTTTAGGAATTTAAGTTTTCCGGCAGCTACATCAGCACCCTTATTATTGAATCCCATACGGTTGATCAAGGCATGGTCATCGACCAACCTGAACATCCTAGGTTTATCATTTCCAGGTTGCGGCTTTGGTGTAACGGTACCGATTTCAATAAAGCCAAATCCTAGTCTAGCCATATCCTCGATGTATTCTGCATTCTTGTCGAAACCTGCAGCCAACCCTACTGGATTCTTGAAGGTCAAGCCAAAGACCTTGGTTTCTAACCTCGGATCTTCTACACAATACAAGGATTTCAACAATGCTTTTGAACCCCATACTTTATTAAAAAATTTCAAGCCTGAAGTCACATTATGATGCGCTTGTTCAGGGTTCATCGAGAAGAAAAATGGTTTAACTAGCTTATACATGAGTGCAAAGGTAGCCAAAGATGCAGAAATATTCATTACTTTTGCACCCGAAATGATATCTATAAATAACTTAACATTTGAAATTGGCTCAAGGGCATTGTACGATGAGGCAAACTGGCATATCAAACCAGGGGATAAAGCAGGTCTTATCGGTGCTAACGGTACCGGAAAGTCCACTTTATTGAAACTTATCGTAGGGGAATACGCACCTACCAGCGGGACCATATCCATGGCCAAAGACCTAAAATTAGGTTATTTAAACCAGGACCTCCTATCCTATCACTCGGAAAAAAGCATCCTCCATGTTGCAATGGAAGCTTTTGAAAGACAAAATCAGCTGCATACCGAAATTGAAAACCTACTCAAGAAGTTAGAAACAGACTATTCGGATGAAATCCTGAATAAATTGAGCGATAAGCAGACTGAATTTGAGGCATTGGATGGTTACAGTATCGAATTTCGTGCTCATGAAATCCTTGCAGGTTTAGGTTTCTCAGAAGAGGAACAAAAAAGACCTTTGGCGACCTTCTCTGGAGGATGGCGGATGCGTGTGATGCTGGCCAGGATCCTCCTGCAAGCTCCTGACATCTTATTGCTGGATGAGCCTACCAACCACTTGGACTTACCCTCCATCAAATGGTTGGAAACCTACCTACAAAGTTTTGAAGGCGCCATCGTAATTGTTTCCCATGACCGCTATTTCTTGGATAGGATCATCAATAAAACGGTTGAATCCAGAAAGGGAAAATTGACCCTTTATGCTGGAAACTACAGCTTCTATCTGGAAGAAAAATCATTGCGTGAAGAAATCCAAGGCAATCAATATAAAAACCAACAGGCCAAGATCAAACAAGAGGAAAGGTTGATCGAAAGGTTCCGTTCGAAAGCAAGTAAGGCTAAAATGGTACAATCTCGTATAAAAGCCCTTGACCGAATGGAAAAGGTAGATGAGGTGGATGATGACAACCCTGAAGTGAACTTCAGCTTTAAATTCTCCAAACCATCAGGTCGACATGTGGTAACCATGGAAAACATTTCCAAATCTTACCCGAATGTAGAAATCCTGGAAAACACGAATGGCCTGATTGAAAAAGGTGATAAAATTGCGTTGATCGGTGCCAATGGTAAAGGTAAATCAACCCTATTGCGGATCGTAGCAGATGCAGATTCTGAATTTGAAGGCAAGAGCACTAAGGGACATAATGTTTCTCAGACCTTCTTTGCCCAGCATCAATTAGAAGCCTTGCACTTAGAAAATTCCATTTTACAGGAACTGGTGGCCTTTGCGCCTAAGCATACCGAAACAGAACTACGTTCCATTTTGGGAAGTTTCCTTTTCACTGGAGATGATGTTTTCAAAAAAATCAAAGTCCTTTCCGGAGGTGAAAAATCAAGGGTGGCTTTAGCTAAGGCATTGACTGCAGATGCTAACTTCCTAGTACTCGATGAGCCGACCAACCACTTGGATATGGCTTCCGTTAATATCTTGATCCAAGCCATGCAACAATATGAGGGTACATTGATCGTGGTTTCCCACGACCGTTATTTCCTAGAGCATGTGGCAAACAAGATTTGGTTTATCGAAGACAAAGAAATCAAGGAGTATCCAGGTACCTATCAGGAATATGAGGAGTGGAACTCGAAACGTGTGATCAAACCCGAAGCAAAACAGGAAAAGAAACCGAAAGAGGAACCTAAAAAGGAGAAAGTTGCTCCTACTGAAGATACCAAAAGAATTATCCAGAAGAAAAACAAGGAACTTGCAGCCTTGGAGGAAAATATTGGAAACCAAGAAACCTTGGTTAAGCAATTGGAAACCGAGCTTGCTCAAGAGGAAATCTATTCCGATGCAGTAAAATTGCAGGAACATACCAGAAATTACAACTCTGAAAAAGCCAAATTGGAAACCCTGCAACAAGATTGGGAGACATTGGCAGAAGAGATCATGGACCTAGAAAATTAAAGTCATTTTCTTATCCTAATTCTGACCTTATTCGAGAATCATTCGAGCCATATTCGAGAAATATTCTATCCACTTTGCGAATTTTCCGAATATGTCTCGAATAAGGTCAAACCAAAATCCAGGAAATCTCCTAGATCCCCCAACCTAACTTCACAGCTAGCACCGATGGCAATGCGATTAAGTTCAGTTTTTTTATGCTGAGAGACCAGGGAATATATGATTTTATTTGCATACTGTTCCTGCACCTTCGTTCATTTCAAATCTAAGATGAGAAAACTATTTTCTATCCATAGAAAGATTTTTTGAAAAATATTTCACCCCCACTGTGGCTTGGCCGTTTCAAACATCCAAGTTCTACAAAGATTTCACCCCTTCCAAGGGTTTCCCAGATGATAATAAATTAGGTTTGTATGCTGCGGGCATATGCAATATGCCCCTACAGTTTCGGGGACTATCCAGCGACAAATTGACCATAATCTTGGCCTATCCTCCCATCCATTTAATCCTGGTTCAAACCCGAAATCCAGTTTAACGAAGAGAACTTAACGCTCATTATATTATACTCCCCATTCATTCTGAATATCAGATTTGGCTGGAAATTTGTGCAGGATTTAATAAAACCAGATCATGACCGACATTCTACCTTTTATCATATCGTTATTTGTGGGAATTGGGCTTGCTGCTGCCACGGGTTTTAGGGTATTTCTACCGATATTCTTTTTAAGTCTGGGCTCTTACTTAGGTTGGATCCCTTTGGACGAGAGCTATGCCTGGGTAGGCGGACTACCCGCAGTCATTGCAACAGGCTTGGCTACCTTATTTGAAATATTGGCCTATTACATTCCATTTATTGATAATATCTTGGATAGCATTACGGTTCCATTGGCAACTGTAGCTGGATCTTTATTATTTGCAACGCAGTTTACCGAAGTGAGCAGTTGGATTCAATGGTCGCTGGCATTGATTGCCGGTGGAGGTACCGCCGCTACCATCAGTTCGGTGTTTGCCGGAACTAGGGCGGCATCCTCTGGTACAACCGCTGGGATCGGCAATCCGATCATCTCCACGGTAGAAACCGTTGGATCTACCATTATGAGCATCTTGGCGATATTCTTACCGATATTAGCCGGAATCCTAGTTATCCTTATCCTATATTTCGCCATTAAATATGGTAAAAAACTATTGGACAAGGTCAGAAAAAAGCCTAAGGTGAATAAATTTAAGGATTCAACCTATTAACTCTTCCTTCCAAGTTTTCCTCGGCTACTTGGACAGGTTGATATTGTACCCAACAGTAAGATAGAAAAGGAAGTAGGATAAATACGAGAAAACCCCACCAAAAACTGAAGATATTCCCTATAATAATACTTAACAGCAACACGATTACCGGATAGGAAAACAACAGTACGCCAAACAAGAGTGAATCATAGAATATACTGTTCTCTGTTTTCTGTTTTATTTTCTTTTTGACCAGTTGATAATACCAATTATGGGAATAATGGCCCAATAAAGCAGGGAACTTCATCCATGCACGTTCCTGTTGAATGCCATCACTTGCAGCTACGTAACGGTTTAACATTTTGGCATCCATTTCCTCCCTTAGACTTCTGATCAATTCACTCGTCATCACTTCAGAATTGTTCAGGTAGTCTGTCGAATCAATGGGATTTAATGCTTCCAAATAAATTGCTTTCGGCGTATCATCAAAGGAATTATAGCTGAGGATATAAGGTTGGACTTGGATAGGCACATCCATTTGCACCGCACGCTTAATAATTGACGTCAAACCGGTAGTCATAAAAGGCTTCAGGTCAATTTGGTTCCTGGATACACCTTCTGGAAAGATAAGGAGCTTGCGGCCCATTTTCAATTGGCGCACGCATTCATCATAGGTAAATCCATTGCTAATATCAGCATCCTGACTATCATTCTTCTTATAGATAGGCAACATAAAGAAACTACGTAACGCCCAGTTCGCCAAGGATTTTTCAAAGATATCTCCCCTAGTCAGGAAACAAATTTCCGAGGGTTGATGCACCGAGAGAACCAAGGCATCAAAAAAGGAATTGGGATGATTTGAAACGATTACAGCAGGTTCATCCTTTGCTGCTAGTTCCAAGTTTTTTAATTGCCAATCTGCCACATACCAGTTCATGCCCAGTTTGACAAATGATCTTAGGATTGGATAAAGCATAGATTAATATTCTCAATAATTAGAATCCAAATTTTCCTATAACAAAAAACACGCCTAATTTTAACAAATACTAATCTTCTTTCATGGATTCGGTAATCTTATGGATATTGAGGCTATTGGCCATTGCGCTAAAAATCTTATAATAAGCGCCATGCAGGTCAAATAGCTCTTCATGGCTACCATCCTCTACCACTCTACCTTTTTCCATCACAATGATATGTTCGGCATCAATGATCTGAGAAATACTATGCGAAACGATGATCACTGTCCTACCCACTTTGATGGCGTCCAAGCTATTTTTGATCTGTTCGGTTGCGATAGCGTCCAAATTGGCTGTTGGTTCATCCAGGAAGATAATCGGAGGATTCTTAAGGAACATCCTTGCAATTGCAATTCTTTGCTGCTGTCCACCAGAGAGCAGATGGGCTTCGGCATCATAGCCATTCGGTAGATCGAGGACCTGCTCATGAATAGAAGCTTTCTTAGCGGCTTCGATGACCTCTTCCATACTGGCTTCAGTCTTTCCGTAACGGATATTGTCGGCAATACTTCCTTTAAAAATATGGTTCCTTTGTAAAACCAACCCGATATTCTCCCTCAAAAATTCCGTATCATATTCCCTGAGGTCCACCCCATCCAGATATATTGCTCCAGAACTTGGTTCGTAGAATTTATCCAATAGATTGATGATGGTACTCTTTCCAGCACCGGACAATCCTACCAATGCCGTGTTCACGTTTGGACAGATCTCCATGCTGACATTGTGCAAGGCCTGATGTCCATTTGGATAGCTGAAATCCACATTCCTGATCTCGATCAGCCCTTTAATTCTTTCGGGTCTATAGGTGCCTGAAGGTTCCTTCTGCCCTTCATCCTCCAGGATTCCAAAGAAGCTTTCAGAATAGATCAGGGCATCGTTGACCTCATCGTAGATCCGGTGAAGCTGCCTGATCGGTGCAGAAACGTTATTGAAAAGCATAATATGGAACATGATGGCACCGATGGACATCTGTTCGTTCAAAACAAAATAAGCGGTCAGGATGATGACGATAACCACGCCGATCTGTTCGATAAATCCCTTGATGCTTTCAAAGATAAAGGAGGTTTTACGAGTAGCCATTTGGTTCTCGGTCATCTCGTACTGAATCTTTTTATGCTTTTCAGCTTCAGTGTCCTCACGAACGAAGGACTTGATCACGGTAATGGAATCAATCAGGTTGATCAATTGGTTACTCTTATTCTCCCTGTACTGACGCATGTTCCTTCGAAAGCCAGATAATCTCTTGGCCTGCAACTGGGAAACATAAAAATAGATCGGTATGATAAACAGGCCCACCAAGCCAACATAGAAATTCGCTAGGAACATACAGACCAAGGCGACGATGGCATTTGCAAAGAGCGGAAGGATATCGATAAAGAAGTTTTGGACCAGTCGGGTCAGCGAGCTTATACCGGCATCAATCCGGGTTTGAAGTTTTCCGGACTCATTGATACTGGAAGTATAAAAGGCCATTTTATAGGTGAGGATACGATCGACAATGGCTTGCGAAAAATCGCGGGCAATCATGATCCGCAATTTCTCACCGTAGTATTTTTGTCCAAACTGAACGATGGAATAGATAATTTCCTTACCCAGTAATATGGCGGAAATAACGCCTAATAGATAAAGTCCAGTTCGGAGGGGTGTCTTGTTGACGAGGAGGTCACTGATGGTATCAACGGTATACTTTAGGATAAAGGCATTGACCTGTGCAGCAAAGGATCCAACAACCGTTAGGATAAGGGTATAAAAAATGAGATTCTTATACGGCTTGGTGAAGGGTAATACTTTTTTAAAGAGTTGGGATATGGTCATAAAATTTAAACTTTAAAGTACTCAAAAAGTTTAAGCCTCCGCACTCTGTAACTAATATTTTATAGGATAATTTTCTATGAAATCAAACTTATAATCTTTGTGTTGCTTCAGGCTATCAATTAGATTGCTCAATAATTGTTGTCCTTTTTTATTTTGGAACATATCGTCATGCATCAGTAAAACGATATTATTTGGCTTCAATGTTGATTTATTTCCTAACATGTTACGGATACGGCCATAGATCTCTTCAACAGACTGAACAGGTTTACCGGTCAAACCATTGATTTTCCATTCTACGTCCCATCCATAGATCTTATAGCCATTGACACCCAGTAGGTCAGCAGTTTGGCTTCCTGAGGTTAAATCTACACGGCGAACATCATCAAATAACCAGATGTTTCTTCCTGGCATACGAACGATCTTATGTTTCAGGCCTAAATCTGTTTCGCATTTTTCGAAATCAGCGACCGCTAGGTCAGGATTGCTGTAAAATACATGGAATTTATTGGCAGCATGCGAATAGCTATGGTTGTAACATTCAACAAGTGGATTGTTCATATAACGATCAAAATCTCGTTTCAATCTTTTGCTCATGCCAGCATGCTTACCTACTAGGAAAGCAGAGATCTTGGTGTTTTTAGCGGTGATAATGGAGTCGATAGCGGAACTACCAATCAATGGACCGTCATCAAAAGTAAGGTAGATGTGCTTATCCTTTTTATTCAATTCACGGTAGATGGAATCTCTAAGCATTTTTTTAGCTTGCTTAGGTTCGATTTTATTTAAGGAATCTACAGCTGGAAAATGGATTTTCCCTTTGTTCAGGGAGTCTAGGATATCCATCAGTTTTACTGTATCCTGTTGTAACTTGGCTTCAACATCAACCAATGAGTTTCCTGTCGAATCCGAAGGATTAGAGCTGTTAGGTGAGCCTACAATAGAATTACAGGAGTAAACTGAGATTAGTGTGGAAATAGCGGCAATACCAGCGACGATAGTCTTCTTCAACATAGCCTTTGAGGGTCTCTTAAAATTTGTACAAAGCTAAAAATATTTGTCGACATAAGAAAGGGACTTCAAGCTGAAGTCCCATCCCATTTATCCCTATATTATATGCTAATCATCGTAATGTCTTCCTTTTTTCCAACGCTTATCCATTTTTTTATGGTACTTGTAATGTTCTTTTTCCATTTTGCGATAGCGTTTACCGGCGCGGTGATGATGTCTTCCGCCATCACGGATTGTAACCTGAGAATAGTTCCTTGAGTAACCATGATAGCGATCATGATAATGCCTATGGTTCCTCCAAGGTCTTGATTCATTGATCACCACTTTATAGGTTCTATGGAAGTCACGACCTCTATATCTTCTCGGTATATTCCTGTGTGACACCCATGTACGGCCATCGTAGTAGGTATAGTAACGATTAGAAACATCGTAATACATATCAAACTCTGGCATGTAATAATACCTGGCGTAGTCATAGCCAACTGGTCCCCATGAAGGTTGTACACCAATGTTCAAGCTTACATTTACTTGGGCATCTGCCGGTTTGACGAAGAATAATCCTCCAAAAACTAATGCTGCGTAGAATAACTTTTTCATAAAAACCTCCTTATATCTTTAGGACCAATCGTCCGGTTATGTTTAATGTTCTGACAGGCAATTTGAAGGGAAGGATTAATATGAAAATGTTAAAAAATGTAAATTCACAGCTACAGTATTCAGAATCAAGGCTTTAAAATTCATCTTTTTGTCATTTTTTACAATTTAACATTCAGCAAAACTCTCAAAAAATACTCTGTCCGCCCTACCCGATTCTATCAGCATTTTTGTTATCTTTGTCGCAATTTTAACAAAATAGCAATATGGCATTACAATGTGGGATCGTAGGCCTACCAAACGTAGGTAAATCAACCTTATTTAACTGTTTATCAAACGCTAAAGCGCAAGCTGCAAACTTCCCGTTCTGTACCATTGAACCAAATGTTGGTGTCATTACAGTTCCGGATGCTCGCTTGAACAAATTAGCAGAACTTGTCAATCCGCAACGTATCGTTCCTAATACCATCGAAATCGTCGATATCGCTGGTTTGGTGAAAGGTGCTTCCAAAGGTGAGGGTCTAGGTAATCAGTTTTTGGGTAATATCCGTACCACAAATGCTATTATCCATGTATTGAGATGTTTTGATGATGGCAATGTGATCCACGTTGATGGTTCTGTTGACCCTATCCGTGACAAGGAAATCATCGATACGGAATTACAGCTTAAAGATTTGGATACCGTTGTAAAACGTATCCAAAAAGTTGAAAAAATGGCCAAGACTGGTGGTGATAAGGATGCAAAGAAAACCTATGAAGTTCTTTCTGTAGTGAAAACGCATTTAGAGTCTGGAAAATCTGCCCGTACTGCCCCTATTTCGGAGGAAGATTTCGAATTCATCGATGACTTGACCTTATTGACCGTAAAACCAGTACTTTATGTATGTAACGTAGATGAGGCTTCTGTAAACACAGGAAATGCGTATGTTGATCAGGTTAAGGAAGCTGTAAAGGATGAAAATGCGGAAGTATTGGTTATCTCGGCACAGATCGAATCGGAGATTGCCCAACTTGAAGACTATGAAGAACGTAAAATGTTCTTGGAAGATCTAGGTTTGGATGAATCTGGGGTTCACAAATTAATCCGTGCAGCTTACTCCTTATTGGACTTAGCAACTTACTTTACGGCAGGTGTTCAAGAAGTACGTGCTTGGACCATCGAAAAAGGATTTACAGCACCACAAGCTGCCGGCGTAATCCACACCGATTTTGAAAAAGGATTTATCCGCGCCGAAGTAATTAAATACAATGACTTCGTACAATTCGGATCAGAAGCAGCCGTTAAAGAAGCTGGTAAACTATCCGTAGAAGGTAAAACATATATCGTTGAAGACGGGGACATTATGCACTTCCGATTCAATGTTTAGATAAATAAAAAAAGCGACTTTAAAAGTCGCTTTTTTTATTTAGACATAAGATCTGGGATTGGGGTCAGCTCCCCCTAGACTCCGCTCGGGGTTCATGCCCAAAATGGATGGCATTTTTGCCAAGATCTTGGTCCATCCTCCAATCCTTTGATTCCTGGCTCATTCCATAATCTTGGTCCATCCTCTCATCCCTTGAATCCTGGTTCAACTCATTTGTCTAAACCAGCCTTTTAACTATCCTCAACTTATGGGTAGTCTGTTGGAGGTCATGGTTATAGATACCTTCATTGTCGATGGAATCGATTCGGACCTTTTCTACGACATGCAGGATTTCCTCATCGGAAATGACGATTCCGAGATGATCTACTTCGCCTTCTTCGTTGATGAAAAAGGCTAAATCACCACCTCTTATTTCTGAAATAAAATCTATGGAAGTGCCTAATTGGAGAATGGAGGGAATGTCTTTCGGGATTTCAATACCGAAATGACGGTAAAACAAGCCGCATAAGCCTATATTATCGACTCCATGCACTGTTCTTCCCTTATAGGAAAATGGGGTATTCAGATAGCTTGCTACGAAGTTCTCCAATTGTTCGCGATCTCTTTCCTCTTCGTAACCTTCTTCGGTATCGCGGAGATCAGAGAGGATCTTGTAATTATCTACAGCAGTAATGATGCTCTTGTTTTCCGGAATTGGGCTACCATGAAAGATCTGCATGGTTTTGTTCTCCCCAGCGACGGCATAGCCCCCTACCTCATCGATGATAAAATCTGCAGGGATAATCTCTTCCACCAGTTCAAACTGTCCTTCCATGATCCAACCTTGGATCTCTGAATCGGGAAGCTGGATGAATGCCCATGACTTTTATCGCTCAATAATGGTAAATGCTTCCGCAAATAGAAGTTCATAAACGCGGTTAGCTGAAAACTTTGGGGTCTCGAGAACCGAGATCGAACTTAAAACACAAATTCCTAATGCCATAAAATATGCTGTTTTTATAAAACAATTAAGCTAATTTAATCGTTTTTTATATATTAGATATACATTATAATCTAAATATCATGACTACAAAAAAGTTCAATCGAATATTATTAGCTATCGATGAAACCCCTTGTTCCCGTCGTGCCATCGACTATGCAAGAGAGATTGTTGAAGAAATACATCCAGCCCTTGCTTTAGTTACTGTCGTACCTCCCACTTCGCCAACATCTTATGGTGTGGACCCCCTATTGGGTCAACAACCTATTATTGTTCCCGAAGTTTCCGAAATACAGCAACAAGCTTCTCAGGATTTCCTAAATAGGCTAGCCACGGAATTTCAAGGTGCATCTGAAACATTCACTTTCAATCGCGTAGGTGATGTGCGGGATGAAATCCTTCAGGTTGCCAAAGAATGGACTGCGGATTTAATTATCATGGGTAATAATGGAAGAACAGGATTTGACCATTTCCTTTCAGGATCCGTTTCGGAAGCCTTGATCAGAAAAGCTACATGCCCTGTATTGGTCATTCCTTTAAACTGTGATTAGACCTTCACAAATTTCGCCACAAACATAGAGTCTGCTTTCTTATCGTAGCCGATAATGGGCTGTTGTGCAACTAATTGCAAACCCAGCGTATCGGAGATATATTTGCTGACCTCCTCGTTCTCTGCTTCAAAAACCGAACAAGTAATGTAAAGCAATGTTTTCCCAGGCTTAAGGAATGGAACGACATGCTTGGCAATCTGTTTTTGCAAGTCAGAGAACCTTTGTAGTTCACTGCTCGTAAACTTCTGCAGCATTTCCGGCGTCCTGCCCCAAGTTCCAGAACCGGAACAAGGTGCGTCAAGGATAATGCCATCGAAAGACTCCTCGCCCATGATATGGTCAACTGGTTTGCTGAGATCCAATATTTTCTTGCGAAAATAGGTTCTCACGTTGGCTTTCTCGAAACGCTCATCTAAATTCCTCAGGATGCTCAAACGAACGTCTGAAACCAAAAGTTTAATATTGGGTTCCTTATCCAATAATAAAAGTGATTTCCCTCCAGAAGCAGCACAGCAGTCCCACCAAGAGCTCCTTGGAACAACCTCTAATTCATTGAGGCTCTGTTGGGATGAAAAATCCTGAACCTCATAATCTCCATCCAAAGATTTGATCTGTTGAAGGTTCGTTCCGTTGGGTAAGGACAGGGTCTGAGCAGAAAGTTCTACAAAGGGAATTTCATTCTTTTCCAAGGCCTTTTTCACCTTACCTTCCATACCCTTTTGGATTCGGATATACAGGTTAGGCTGGACAAAGTGGGATAGGATAAATTCAGTTTTATGGATACTTCCTGAAAGGAATCCTGAAAATGGAAATACCTCATCAAGAAAGTTTCCATATTTCGATTGGATAAAACTCACTTTTTCCTCTAAGGTCAAATTGATCTTATCGGACCAATCAGGCTGGAACACTTGGACAACAGCGGAGCTTTCCTCACATAGAAATTCAGCTATGCTAAGTTTTTCGGAGAGTTCCAGATCAGAAAAGGCTTTTCCTAAACGGAAGAAATTATAGCAGAACCGTGAGTTCATCCTTCTATCGGATGAACCCATTTGTCTGTTATTCTTATAAAACTGAGTTAAGAACCTAGAGAAAGGTTCCTTAAATTGATATTCGTTGATAGTACGTTCGAAGTTGCGAACTTGCTGCTGTACTCTTTTGCTATTGATTTCCAATGCTAATTATTGAAAAGAACCGTTACGGTAGGTCCTTATTTTTACTGCTTGGTTTACATATCCCCAAGTTGGATTGTAATTGAACTGGTAATCGCTGAAGATTCCGGAGAATTTTTCGTCAACTACTTTCTCGGCATATTCTGTACCGTATTTGCTCAACAGGGTTGCGAAGTATTTACCTGCGTCATAACCTTTATAGGCAAAGTCAGAAGGATCAACCTTGAAATTGTTCTTATAGTTTTTCTGGAAATTCTGAACATCGGAACTCCACACTTTTAAGTGGCTCTCAGAGCTGATCGTAGGATCCATACGGTAGAAGTTATCGTATGGTCTAAAGTCAACACGGGACCAAAGCGGGTGTCCGAATAAGCGAATGGCATAGCCTTCAGCCACTTTATCGTCCAAAGCGGTAACCAGCGATCGCAGTTGCGTCTTTTCGGTTGTGCCGCTGATCACAAGTGCAGTTCCTAGATCTGGAATGGTTTGCTTCAATTGCGCTACTGAAGTAACATGAACGATCTTCGCAGTTGGGTTCAATTTCTTGATTTCCTCATCAAATCCAGCGATGAAATTACGGTGATCGGTATCCCTCGCATCAAATACGATGATAACGTCATTGTCCATATATTTTTTCATCATTTCACCAGCGATAGCGCGCATATGGATACGGATCGGTGGAGTTAATGAAACAAGGTTTGCGATATTGAATTCCGTTGGCATGGTTGCAGCCAATGGATTTACCTGTAGGACTTTGGTGTTTTTATTGCCTTTGGCAAAGGAACGGATTTCCTTCGGATAGACTGGACCCACGATCAAACTTGCACTTTCCACTTCTTTAGAAGCTGCAATGCTCAGGTTTTTCATTTCATTATCCTGCGTGTCCATCACCTTGAGATTGAAATCGCCAGGTTTTTTGGCAACTTCATTGACGCCTAACTGGAAACCTTGATAAAAATCCAATGCCAAAGCAGAGCGCTTCACATCGGCTTCCACCACGTTTTGGTTGGCGATCATATTCAGTTGAAAAGGTAAAAGGAGAGCAATGCTGTTCGCTTGCTCTGATCCTTTTACTTTATCGTCTTTTTTAGCATCCTCTTTCTTATCGCTTTCAGTTGGGTTCTTTCCAGGGTCCTTATCTTTATTGCCATATACATTAGGGTTTTTCAAAACGCCACCCGTAGTTTTTGGCGAACAGGAACTTACTGCAAGGACAGCACCTAAGCACAATGCGGCGAGGGTACCTCTATAAATGTTTTTCAAATTATTATTCCCACTCAATTGTTGCTGGTGGTTTTGAGCTGATATCATATACGACTCTGTTGATTCCTTTGACATGATTAATAATCTCGTTTGAAATTTTAGCTAATAAATCATAAGGCAAATGAATCCAATCAGCTGTCATTCCGTCTAGGGAACCTACAGCTCTAAGCGCTACTACGTGTTCATAGGTACGTTCATCCCCCATCACTCCAACTGACTGAACCGGCAAGAAGATTGTTCCAGCTTGCCAAACCTTATCATACCAACCTGATTCTTTCAGGTTACGAATGTAAATGTCATCAGCTTCTTGCAAAATCCGTACCTTTTCTTCCGTAATATCACCTAAAATTCGAATTGCTAATCCTGGACCTGGGAAAGGGTGTCTTCCAAGGATCGCTGGATCAACCTCAAGGGACTTTCCAACACGACGAACTTCATCTTTAAATAAAGTTTTTAAAGGTTCGATAACCTTTAATTTCATGTAGTCTGGCAAGCCACCTACGTTATGGTGTGATTTAATGGTAGCTGAAGGACCTTTCACTGAAATGGATTCAATAATATCTGGGTAGATAGTTCCTTGACCCAACCATTTCGCTTCTGTGCCTTCTGGCAATTCTTTTTGTATTTCTTTCGCAGCCTCATCAAATACATCGATAAATGATGCGCCGATGATCTTACGTTTTTGTTCTGGTTCTGATACGCCAGCCAATCTGGAATAGAAAAGCTCTTTAGCATTTACACCTTTGATGTTTAGGCCCATGTGTTTGTAAGATGCCAATACTTGTTCGTATTCATCTTTACGTAATAGTCCATGGTCCACAAAGAAACAGTGTAGCTTATCGCCAATGGCATGGTGCAATAAAACTGCCGCCACGGTGGAGTCAACACCACCAGATAAAGCCATAATAACATGGTCATTACCTAATTGTTCTTTAAGTTCCGCTACTGTTGTGTCAACAAAAGCATCAGCAGTCCAGTCTTGGGTACATCCACAAATATCGATAACAAAGTTTTTCAATAGAACTTGGCCATCTGTACTGTGCGTAACTTCAGGGTGGAATTGGATACCGTAGGTCTTGCTACCTTCGATCTGATAGGCAGCAACACGTACCTTATCGGTACTCGCGATAATCTTAAAGTTTGATGGAACCTCTTTAATGGTGTCACCATGTGACATCCATACTTGAGATTGGGAAGGTATGCCTTTCAATAAATCATTCTCTTGATCAACAAACTGCAAATTAGCACGACCATATTCACGGATTTCAGATGGAAGAACCTCACCATTGGAATGCTGAGCAATATATTGCGCACCATAACAAACTCCTAATAATGGGAATTTTTCCTGAATGGCTTTGAAGTCTATCTGAGGAGCGTCTTCCTGACGCACTGAATAAGGGCTACCTGAAAAGATCACACCTTTTACAGATCCATCAAATTCTGGAAGGTTGTTGAATGGGTGAATTTCACAGTATACATTTAGTTCCCTAACGCGACGCGCAATTAACTGGGTATATTGCGATCCAAAATCGAGAATGATAATTTTTTCTGACATGGCGCAAAGTTACAAATCAATACACAATTTATCAGAGGAAATGTTAACTTATTGACGTAAAAAAGAAAGCAAGCATTGATTAAATGCTTGCTTTCCTAAAAAATCTTATTTTTTATTGATGGAAAACTATCTTTCCACCGGCAATTTTCTTATCTCTTTTATTCTTAGGGTTTCCATAGACATCAATGGTACCACCCATTCTAGTCTCTACATCAGCAGATTCTGAAGCATTGACCTCAGTTTTTCCACCAGCGTTGACACGTACATATACGATATCCGTCTTCAGGTCCTTTCCATAAAAGTTACCACCAGCTGTAGTCTTGACATTCAACTTGGTCGCAGTTCCCAAAAGGTCAATTGATGAACCTGTATTGGAGGATACATCAACCCCTACCGACTTGATATAGGCCCTGATTTTTGAACCCTCCGTCGCCGTGAAGATCATCGCTTCTTCTTCCATGGCGGTCTCCTCAATATTTACTTCTGAACCTTTCTTGGCAATGATACTGGAAACAGAAGGTGTATAGACCACCACATTGGCCTGATTACCCTGCATAATATAGCTGCCCTTCATCTTTAATCGAAGCTCGCCTTTTGAATAGACCGCTTCAACCTTGTCTGCCAACTCACCATTGATAACGATTTCATGCTTATCACTTGGAACCACACTCACCCATAACCTATCGGTTACTTCCAACACGGAAAATTCATTGATGCTCTGCTTGATCTGAGCCTGCACCGAATGAACTAACATGGACACTGCAAATAATAAAATGTATTTCATATTCATAACGCTAATATAGATATTTACCTACCTAATAACGCTAATTCGTCCTGAGTATACATATTTGCACCCTTTAAATATTTGTAAATTTTTTCTTTGGTGAATTTATCCGACATTTTATAGAGATTATTCATCACAAAATCCTTGTCAGATTCAATTTCGTTGTGGTAGCCCAAGTATTTGGGGATATGGTACTGTATACTGAGACGGATAAATCTCAGCTCCACATTGTTAGGATTGGATTTGAGTTCTTTTTCCAACTTGTTTTTGCCGTCCTTGAAATAACTCATCTTTTTGAATGGATTTGAGGTATGTTTGGCCATAAACATATGAAATGCGGCGGCATATCCGCGTTCAACTGGTGAGTCCGCATTTTCTTCCAAGGCTTCCAAATGCCTTTTACACAAATCCTCATCCTTAACTCCCTTGTTAAAATCATTTCGAACGCTGTTCAGATCCAAGTCCTGAGAACGTATCTCATTGGAAATCAACAGAACAATGGCTAAAATCATTATTCTCATCATAATTAAAAATGGTTTATCTCCCATTAATTTACAAAAAACACGCCAAGTAGGATAAATTTTAACACTTTCAACTAAATTTTATTAAACGGAAAACTCATTTTCCCCAAATTCAGGAATAAAATTTAACCCAGCGCCAATAATTATTAGTAAATTGTATTGTAAAAATTAAGAACCTAATATATCAACTTATGGAAAACGATGAAAACAACTTCGGTCAACCGGAAAACATCAACCCTCAAAACAACCCGTATCAAAACTACGATTTGAAAATCGGACCTGTTGCCATTGAATATCTGCGAGAGACTGCGAAATGGACAAAATTCCTATCGATCCTCGGCATGATAGGCATGGCCATTTATTTGGTGGTGGCATTTTTTATGTTCCTATATTTTGTTGGAAATAGTTCGACAAGCCGCGAACAGGTTAATGCTTTCGCCATGATACCTTTCCTACTGATGATGATCATAATGATTGCCTTATACTTCGCTCCGATTTTATGGTTATATAAATTCTCCAAGAACTTACAGGAGGCAATCAATTTGCGCAATTCAGATCACCTGACGACAGCATTTAATTTCCTCAAAAAGCATTATAAGTTCATCGGCATCTTGGCCATTATAATGGTAGGACTGTATTTATTGAGTTTCTTTGGTCTGCTGGCTACAGGTATTCTATCGAAAATGGCTGGAGGCGGGGGATTGTAAGTTTTAATAAAGTATACATAGAAAATATGAAGAAAGAGGTTCAGTAATTGCTGGACCTCCTTCTTTGTGCCTCATACTTGGCATTCCGGCAAAGGAAACTATTGACCAGAATAGATAAAATATAACTCTTGATAACAAAAAAATCTCTTTAAGAACATCTTTAAAAACATTGATTAAAATTTACTGTTTTATCTACATAGACTTATGATAAACAATAGATTATGAAGACATACATTTCAATTTTCACAAAAGCAATGGTTCTATTCGGCCTCATTGCAGCAAGTTCTTGCCAAAAAGAACAGATCCCTAGCCCTGAAGGCGATCAAGCTAAAGAAAACGCTAAGAACACCAAGGCTAAATTACCAGGTGATGTTTCAGGCACTTTAAAATCGGCTAAAATTTATTTCAACAGCACAACGAAAACTTACACCACGGGTTATGCAGGCGGATTGGATTATAGCACCATGTTCACTCACCCTACAAACAAGTACGATTATCCAGATTACTCCCCTTGGAGCCCTGTAACTGGTCCGGTTACTGGTAAATCCAGCTTTATGGATTATCATTCGGATGGGAATAAATTCGTTGTGGTCTTAGGGACGGTCCCTGGAGGCATGATTTACAAGTATGATGCAAAAAAATACATAGACAGTCTTTCCAAAGGCTATATGCCTAGTGTGAATGGGTTTATTTCAAGGTCTGGTGGTGGTGCCGGTGGATCAGGAGGCAGTGAGGATTTCTATATCGTCCTTTCGGGACAATATGTAATCGACCATTCCTCGCCTACTGGGGTAGCCATTGTAGATATCAATACGAAATTACCGGATTCAAAACCGAAACCGCCAATTGAATCGGTTCAATAAAAAGATCTGAAAAAACGAAAAGCTCATCGAATGATGAGCTTTTCTGTTGTACCCAGGGCCGGGATCGAACCGGCACGAATTGCTTCATTGGTGTTTGAGACCAACGCGTCTACCAATTCCGCCACCTGGGCTTATTCCCTTTGGAACGATGCAAATATAGGTACTCTCGTTTATTTTCCAAAAATAAAATTACTCCCACAGCTAAACTAACTGATTTTTAGTCCATTTATTTTTCAAAAGCCCTCCAAAAACCATCAAATGGTTGCATTAACAATATTTAACATGGATCAAAATAAACCATTCCCCCACTTTTTCATCTTACCAATAAGCAAAACGAAAAAGGAAACAGCCACAATCTTGAATCCGTTAACATTCTTTAACTAAACTCGATTTAAACGTTTGCCTCCAGATTTGCTCAAAGAATAAAAGGACAATAAAAATAGATAGACTATGAAAAAGATATTAACATTTGCTGCTTTATTTGCTGGATTAAGCTTTGCAGCTTCTGCTCAGACACAAGATAGCGTAAAGAAAGATAGATCTGAAGTACGTCAGGAGATGAAACACAGGAAACATGTTCGTGGCGGTGATAGAATGGGTAAAATGACAAATAAAACCCCTGAAGAGATCGCTAAGATGAAAACAGATCGCTTGGACAAGGAATTGAAGTTTACTGATAAACAAAAACAAGATGTTTATTCGTACAACCTAGACCAAGCAAAGAAATGGAAGGAAAAACAAGAAACTAGAAAAGCTGACCGCGAGGCTCGCAAGAATGAAATGAAAGCTGAGCGTGATGAGTTCATGAAATTGTTGACTCCTGAACAGCAAGAAATATTAAAGAATAATATGGCTGAAAACCGCAAAGGCAGAATGGACCGTGGCGACAGAACGCAACATCGTCAGATGAAACGTAGAGACATGGACCGTAAGCCGGTGGAAAAACCAGCACAAGAGACTACAAGCGTAGAAAGTTCAAATGGATAAATAGTGATTAAGGTTTTTTATTAGTTAGTGGTTATATGTTTAATTGATGAAGGTCCCGTGCTTACGGGACCTTCATATTTTATGCTATATCATGGAATTGATTAATTCCATGATGCTTTCACCTTACTTCCCAATTCCTGATCTTTCTCCACCGAAACAGACCTCGGAATTCGTTCCTTCAATTCGTCGACATGGGAGATTATCCCCACTACCCTATTTTCATGATGTAAATATTGCAGGGTATCAAAAACGGTATTGATGCTTTCCGAATCTTGGGTACCGAATCCTTCGTCAATAAAGAAGAAGTTTCTGTCTGATTTATTCAGGGACTGAATATTTTCAGCCAATGCTAATGCTAAACAAAGTGAAGCCTGGAAACTCTGCCCTCCGGATAAGGTCTTCACAGAGCGTCTATAGCCATTATTGAGGTAGTCGATCACCTCAAACTCATTGTTCTCGTTGATGGTAAGGCTAAGTTGGTTTCTGGTCAACCGATGGAAACGGTCATTTGCCATTTCGCACATCTGCCTCAAGTGGATGCTGGAAACATAATTCACAAATCCATTTCCTTTAAACAGGTTCTCCAGTACCTTTAAATTTGCAGCTCTAGCATTCAGTTGATCAAACTCTTCCATTAACTTCTCTTTCTTACCTATCTCTAAAGTCAGGTGAGCTAATTCTTTTTCTAATCCGCCCGTCAAAGACAACTGCAGTTCAAGCTCCTCTTTTTTGAATTCAAATAACTTGCTGCTTGTTTCCAATTCATCTTCGGAGAAATCTCTATCTTTCAAGAACTCTCTTAACGAGTTGATCTGAGTCTCTAGGACCTCCAACCTTACGTAGAACTGTTGAATTTCCTTACGTAATTGCTCCACTGGCATTGGCCTCTGAATAATATGCTGCACTTGGGTAATGTCTGCAAACTGATATTCACGCAATAATTTGGCAAGTTGTTCCTGCCTTACCTTGATCTGCTGGTTGAAATTGCTCAACTGCTCTTTCGCAGCACTATATTGACCAGCGATCTCCGCCAGTTTTGTCTTGTAAGTATTCAGTTTTTGGTTCAGGGTCAAATAATCACCCTCAATCTGTAAAACCCGTTGGTCAAGGTGCAACTTCAATCTTTTCACCTCTTCAAGATCAACTTCAGTGAATTCCTCAAAATTCAATTGCTGAAGCGAGTTCCTACTGTGCAAACTTACCCCCTTCACAACGGCTATCTCAGCTTTGATGCTATCCAGTTCCTTCTCAAACTTCTGGATATTCTCCCTGCTCTTTTGCAGATCTAAACGCATCTGCTTGATTTCAGCTTCTAGACCTGAGGTAATCTGTTCACTTTGCTTAACACGCTCTTTCTGAGCCTCGAAAGCATCTGTATCTTCTGAGGAATAGCCAGACCATGAGAATGCTGACAGATGCTCATTCAAATTACTGGAATGCCCATCATTATCTTTCTGCAACTGTTCTAAACTTGTCCTTTTGGTATAAAGGGAAATACTGGTCCTTGTCAGCTGTTCTTTTAGCTTTTGAAACTCAGTCCTTTTTCCATCCAAACTATATTTTTCTTGCGTTATTTTATTCAGCTCTTCCTGCACATGTGTTGCCACCATAGGTTCAGGATGATCTAACGCCCCACAAAGCGGACAAGGCATACCTGACTGAAGCTCAGTAGCAAATCGACTCAATTTCGCTTGAACCTGCAGATGGGTCTCTTGCTCCCTCAACTTATTCAGATCGTTTTCAATCAATTTCAGCTCATTCCCTATCATCTGCTCCCAGTTGTCCTCGGTATAACCCAACTTATTGAACTGGCCTTGTTCTACCTCTGCCTCTTGGGTCAATTGCTCCAACAGTTTATTAGAATTATTCTGTTGCTGTTCGATGGTATCCTTCTTATGGTACCATTTTTCCATTTCAATCAATTGAGAAGTATCGATTTTCTCTGATTTCAAAGCCTCTAGCCTTTCCTCAGCCTCTTCCAACTTCTTGGCAAGATTGACCTCAGCTTCTTTCGTTCTTTCTACAAAAGGAGTTCCCTTTGTCAATCGCGTTTCCAGTTCCTTTTCCTTCTTATCATTCTCCTTGATCTGGATCAGCCTTTTATAATCTTCGGTTTTAGCCCTGAATACATTGAGATTAAGGTAATCATGCTGAACAGAAGCTATTTCCTTCTCAAAGACATCGATCTCCCGCACCTGACGTTCTTTAACCACCTGAAAATTCTCGATCTTATGGATCAGGGTCTCCCTTTCCACATTTAATGATTGTAGATAATTCAAAGGCTCCTTAAACGCCTGAGAGGTTCTTTCATATCGATTGACCTCAGCTTCCTGCTGCTGAACCCGCTCCTTTTTGCTATTCAGCTCATTGAACTGAGCCTCCTTTTGATGCAGTTCAATACCTTTATCCCTATATTCCTGCAAGGACTGAACCTTTTGTTGCAGCTCATGATAATCAGTTCTTGTAATCTCAAGCGTCTTTTTAGCCTCCTCAACTTCCAGTTTCTTCTGATTGAGGACCTCCGTTGAAATGCTTTCAAATCCTGATAGAGCACCTTTTAGATTTTCGAGCTTCCTATTATTGCCAGCCTGTAGAAAACCAACCTTGGGACCAAGATCAAATTTATTGAGGTAAAAGATCTCCTTCATCATTTCGGAACGGTCCTTTCCCTTCAATTCCAAAAACTCCTTGAACTGCCCTTGTGGAATGATGATGGTCCTTCTGAAGTTTGCATAGGATAAATTGGTTACCAAGGCTCCATCAGCAGATTCCATAGGCACCCATTCTCCATCAATCCATTCATAGGCGGTACGTTCAATCGGGGTGGTATCATCAAAATTCTTTCTTCGCCTCCATTGAGCAACAAATCGGAATTTACGCTTTTCAAAGTTCAGGAACTCAAAGACTATCATCGCTTGATTAGACTTTAGGTTCATCATATTATAAGCGCGCTTATCCGTCTTATTCAGGCGTTCAGTATCACCATACAGCGCAAAACTGATGGCTTCCAATATGGATGACTTTCCAGAACCAACCTTACCGAAGATTCCAAATAACCCCGCTTCCGTTAATTCTGTAAAATCTATAGATTGTTTTTCTTGATAGGAATATAACCCTTCAATACTTAAAAATAATGGCAACATACTTAATCTTCTTTTTCTAAGGTATTTGCTGCGACCTCGTTAAATAGGGTCATTAATTCTTCATTGGGCTCCTGTCCATATTTCGATTTGAAATAATCCTTGAACAGGTCCTTCATATCTTGATCCAGGTTTACACTTGGCCGCCCATTTTGCAACTCCTGTTTTTTACTCAATACTGGGATGACATGGATAATACCATTGTGAGCTTCATGGACACGCTTTAGATCAGTCGAACTTAAAAAGTTAACAGACTCCAAGGTTAGCTCTACTAAAACACTGGGATTATCGTGCAACCATTTAACGGCCTCGTCAATATCATTGAACCTTACTCGCACCAATGGTCGTCCTTTCTCCAGATGCACGGTCCTATACTGGGCAATTCTATTAGGCTCCAAATCAACGATAATAACCTGTTTAGTTTGTCCACTTTCGGAAAAAGAATAAGCTAATGGACTCCCAGGATAGATCACAGGCGCAGTTCCCTGCCCAATTTCATGGAATTTATGCAAATGTCCTAAGGCGGTATATTGTATCTGCGAAGGGATGCTGTCTGAATACACCAGATCAGCAAAACCTAGGCGTAATGGTTTTTCACCTTCAGGCTCCTCCAATACCTCAGCACCTCTTTTCAACATATAAAGATGCGTGGTCAATAAATTAACCCCATAAGTATCACAATATTGATCAGCAGTATCCTGCCACTTCTTTTTCAATAACTCCTGTAACTGACTTGCCTTATCCGTATCTCCCAAATATTGCTTCAATCGGATCTCATTAGCAAATGCAGTACTCAAGATCCGAATGGGATAATAATACTTAGGCAGCTTAATCTCCAAAAAGCCTTCATCTACCCGGATCACATCGAAACTGCCTTCTACGGCAATTGGATTGATCTTCAGACTGGGTTGTCCAAAGAAGAATATCCCCAATTCCCTGGCCAATGAATCCGGCGAATCAATGCGATCCGGCGAATCATGGTTGCCAGCAATGGCAATAACAGGTCTTTTCCCATTCTTGGAAAGACGTTTTAAAGTTCGATAAAGTAATTCGGTTGCTTCTACTGGGGGATTAAAAGTATCATAAAGATCTCCAGAAACGACAACAAGGTCAACTTCTTCGCGGTCGGCAATCTGACAAATTTCGTCCAAGACTTCTTTCTGCTCTTCGATCCTAGAAAAGAAATCAAGCTTTTTACCCAGATGCCAATCTGCTGTATGTAATATGCGCATTTACGATAAATCTGTTATGGTGAAAGTTAAAAATACAGATTTTTCTTTTTGTAAAGGGTTAAGAAATGTGAAAGATTTAGCGTCTTTACCCGCTCTCGATTACCTTAACGATCGGAGTGACCAAGGTCTTTTTCGGGATTAACCCTATTGCGAACCAATTGCTTAAGTTCTTTGATTTCCGGGAAACGGCCTTCGCGTTTTCTGTCAAAAATTATTTCATCATCAACGAAAACCGTGTAACGACCACTGATGTCGCTAGGCTCCAAGTTTACCGAGTGCAGGTCATCAACAAAAGTGGTCAGAAGCTCCTGAGCCATATAGGCAGCCCGGAGCATCCAACCACATTTGGGACAGTAAGTTATGCGAACTGTTGCTTTCAATAGATTAATACAACTTATTGTTTAACAACAGTAAACGCTTCGGTTTTTCCGTTATGACAGGTATTACAGGATATATTGTAAACCACCCCATCATAGGCATGCTTGAAATGTTTTTTATTGATCTGTTTAGTCATTTTGATCATATGTCTCGCAATATCTTTCTTCGGATTCGCATCTGAAGCAAAGTCCAAACCTTTCTCACCGTTAGGCTTAGGGGCATGACAATGGTTACACTTCACGCCTAATGCCATATTGAAAGATTTCATGGTGCTATCCAACTCTTCATGGCTGATGTTCTTTGGAAGTACTTTTAAATTCTGAGGTCTTTCCTCCTGTCCCCCAATATGAAATGCACTCAAGCCAATGACCAAGGCAAATAAACTTAACAGTGTGATAGCTTTTCTCTTCATATCTCTTTGATTTTTAATGGTACAGCAATTTAATAAAAAATACATAGAATTGTAATATAAATGTCATGAAAAAATATAGAACACTACACAACAAGCACTTATAGCACATCATTTGGTTTAAAACTTCTTTGTTTTTATCTTGCGAGCCTTGATTTCTAACTGATTCAAGCCGGCTCGAAGCCTCTCTTCTTGCCAAAAACATGAAACGATAGCTATGTACAAACATTTTTTGCTCTTAACCTGCTTTTTCTTGGCGATGACCTTATCATCTTCTGCCCAACTAAAGGCGATTAAATCCAAAACAGGGTATTCCTATTGGGTAAGAACTCCAGAAAACATCGAAAAGAATGAAAAACTGCCCGTTATTGTCTTTTTGCACGGCCGAAGCCTTTCAGGCCATGACTTAAACCGTGTTAAGCGTTACGGCGTATTAAGGGCAATTGAAAGAGGAAAAGACCTTGAAGCCATTATCGTTGCGCCTCAGACCTCCAATGGCTGGGACCCAGACAAAGTTATCGACGTATTGGATGCTGTCCTTAAGGACTATCCAGCTGATGAACACAGAGTGTATGTTTGCGGCATGAGCATGGGTGGCTATGGCACCATGGATGTTGCCGGAAAATACCCAGACCGATTTGCGGCAGCAGTCGCTATCTGTGGCGGCGGAACCGTGAGTTACGCCTGCAACCTGACCCAGGTCCCGCTTTGGATTCAACATGGAAGTGCCGACCGCGCTGTCCCGGCTTCTGAATCCAAAAAGATCTACAATGCCATCAAAAAATGCAACAAAAACGCCGATGCAACCCTCACCATCATACCAGGTGGAACCCATGGAAGCGTCGAACGATTATTCCATGGAGAAAAGATTTACGACTTCATGTTCAAACACAGCAAAGGCTCTTAATCAATATTTTGATATAAATTAAGTTAAGAACAACTTTAACAAAAACTATGCTGATCCATGTCTACGATAGTATGCAAAAAGACTATTCCTATGAGCTTACGGAACCTATGGGCAAAAACTTTGACCCAGAATTCCAACCTCAGTTAAGCCCACAGGAAATGCTTGAATTAGGCGTCTTCAATGGCAAGTACCTCAATGACTGTCGAAATGAATTCCCTAAAGAATGGTTTGAACATGCGAAGCTGTATAAAGGTGAAAGCAATGCTGGAGACCCTAGCCTAAATTTCTTTAAAATAAAGGCTTCCCAGCCTCTATCAGAATGGCAAAGAAAAGGCTGGATACACCCCCAAGATCCTCGAGGGTGGTTCCAGTGGTACTGCAGATATTTTATGGGTCGAAGATCTGAAGACGATGAAAGACAGATCAAACGTTGGAAAGCTTTTAAAAGACATATTGCCCAAGTAAAAGGCAATTGTACATTTGGTGATTTTCAATGTCGTCCAAAGCAGAGACAGGCACTTTTACACTGGGCATATGATAGCATCAATCTTTAAGCCTAGAGACTGCTCGCAAAGCTCAACATAAACTGTTTTCCGTTGTATGAAGGCATTAACAAATATGGGTGCTTCCTTTTTTGGATGCGCTCCTCTAACTTTGGCAGCATCCAGTAAGCCATTTTCGTGCTCAATATCCCTATGCCTGCCCCCATTACTACATCTGACAGCCAATGCCGATTATTGTACATCCTGAAAAATCCTGTCCCAGCAGCAATGGTATAAGCCCCTATTCCATACCAAGCAGACTGATGGCTATACTCTTGCCAAATCAGTTCTGCTCCCACAAATGCTGTAGCGGTATGTCCTGAGGGAAAAGAGTTCGAGGCTGAGAAGTCAGGTCGCATAATCGGAACACTCTTTTTCAATAGATTCACTGAACTCCCCATGATAATATGGGCTACAGATGCCACGAACAACCTTGATTTAAAATCATGCTTCGCCCTTATACCCATGAGATCAAAAGCAAAATAAGATCCAGTGGCAGCATATTGGGTAAAATCATCTATCCTTATCCTAATTGGTCGCGCAGACTGTAAATTATCTTTTATTAATTCATTCTGTTTCTGCAAGTAAGGGTTTTTAACTGAAGTAACACCATAACTAATAAAACCAATAGGAGCTATCAATCCCTCATTCAACATCAATTTTGAAAAACTACTTCGCTTAACCTGATTTAACTGAGCGAGTACACTGTCTTGCTGACAGAAACAGCAATTTCCATTGAAATGCAATATGAATAGAATGAATATACGCAGAAACAGCATTCCAGGCTCCAATGATGACTTCATATAAGAAATAGATTAGATCTACAGGCTAATAATTGTTATTTATTATAATTTATTGTCTTATTATTCAATATTTAAATTATAAAAACTAATATATTATTAAATTGCAATAAAGGAAATACCCAAGACAAGGTATTTTTTCGTAAGTCACCTACAATCTACATGTTAAAAGAAAAAACACAATCTTATTTAATTCAGCAAAATAGCCTTCACAGTATTCAAAACTGGTTCATTTATATAATTCAACCATACTTCGGCACAATATTTCTACCATTTCAGACATTCATCATGTAGCTTTAAGGTAATACAGCTAAACATAGATAATCCTATTTTTTTTAAACATGAGCAATCCCCCGAATTCAAATGATACCCAGGCAACCCAGTTCTTAAAGAAAATGGGAATATTAGATCAACTTTTCGAAGCCATTGCACCTTATAGGCCTGAAAACATAGCTACCGAGGCAAAAAACACGGAAATGTTTTTGGACTACGAAAAGAAATATGCTGATTTAGAAATTGAAAGGAGGTTAATATCCTTGCTAATGCAATTCTATTCTGAAGCTGACCTCCAAAAATTCAGCGTAATGGATGCCGACTCTATCTATGAAGCCGATAAATCAACATTTAAATCATTCGAAAAACAGATTGAAAGCTTATATGACGAAATCTATATAGCAGGCAACAGACTATCATCAGGGGTAAAAATCGTTGGAACCCCTGATCAATCAAGACCCTTTGAATTTTTCACTGTAGAACGCCAAAACGGCATCTATGTGGCCAAAGCCTTTGATAGCTTTATGCCTCAAAACATACAACTCAGCCAAGTAGCATTGGTGGATCCTATGCACTTCGTTTCCATAGAGGCCAAAGACCAGGAATTACGGATCGAACTTTCTGCTGAAGGCCAGGAATTAATTTCCAAGCATTTTCAAGACAATCCTTACGAACCATTGGCTCTTTTGTTAAATCAGAGAATAATAAATATCGTGAGAGATACAGCAAATCTTCAAAACAACGTTTTATTAATTTGGAGTCCTTGGTCGGCTCAAGAACTTATTGAATTCACAAAATCAGCTAATAACGAATAAAAACAACATAATTAAACTATATCCTATGTTTGAAAAGACTCCGTTAATTCAGGCCATTGACAGTGGCAACTTCGACAACGCCGTTGAATTGTACAACCAAGGCGAAAGAATCCCCCACAGCCAACATGCCTACGATTATTCCCAGCTTTACGATACCCTAATCAGAAAAAAAGGCTACGAACTAATTAGCCTTATGTTTCAGAACAATGAAATCGAGAAGGACATCTATATGCTCGATAAAATTGATGAAAGTATTTTTTCTAAATTGATCCGAGTTAAAAATCCAGATGAAATATTTATTTCATTTTTCAAGGATCTATTAGAACAAGCTGAAAACATCAATGATGAAGTAGCCGGACAGACCTTGATCAGTTTCGCTGCTGAGAATGCAGCCGATCCGCAAATTATACAAGCCTTAATTGATGCTGGCTGTAGGGTTGATTTCAAGAACCAAGCGGAGGACAATTTGCTGAACATTAGCATTAGAAAACATGGCATAACTCCCGAACAGATAAATCGTTATATTGACATATTCCTTAAAGAAGGTTTAGATGTAAACGAAGCAAACAAGGTTGGCAAAACTTCCTTGCACGTCGCCTTGGAGAGCAACAATAAACATGTTTTGGAAAATCTGTTGCAGAATGGAGCAAGCCCGAACCAACAAGATCATGAGGGAAATTCAGCATTCTTTATTGCCGTTGCACATAAGCATGATTTTGAACAATACAAACAGCTTTCAGAATATGAGGGCATGGATTTCGAACAATCCAACAAACGTGGCGAAAAAGCCCTCCACGCCCACCTTAGAGTGGCAGATGGTGCGGATAACACGGAATTAATTTTGCAGATGATTGAAGATGGTGCAGATTTAAACAACACCGCCCCCCATTACGATAAACAGCTTTCTGCCTGGCATTGGATCGCCGAGAAAAAAGCACCATTTTTTGAACAGGTTTTTAAGGCCGCTCAACCGGACATCAATGAACAGGACGACTTGGGCAACACCTTATTACATAAAGTCGTTATGAAGGACAGCAACTATGATCAAAATGCTGCCAAGGAAACTTACAAAAAAGTAAAATTCCTATTGGATAACGGGGCAACAGCCAGCATCCTGAACAATAAGGAACAATCAGCCATGATGATTGCTTCGGAAGATAATTTAAAAGCAAAGACCGTCGAACTGCTATTAATCGCTCAACAAAAAGAAAACTAAGAAATTATGTCCATGTCATTTATTATCGCCTGTGAGGGCGGCAAACGTAAAATAGCCGAATTACTATTAGAGAACAATGAAGTCGATGTCAAGTATACAGATGAAAAAGGCAGAACCGCCATGCATTATGCGGCACATCGTGGCTACCTTGACCTGGTCAAATTATTGGCAGAAAAAGGTGCTGAACTGGATTATGAGGATCAACAGGGTGAAACTCCCCTATTCTTCGCATGTCTCCAAAAGCAGAAACAAACGGCCATATATCTGATTGAAGAAGATGCAAGGGTTGACATCAATGACCTCAAAGGCAACAGCCTCCTTCATTTGACAGCTTCAACTGGTCAAGCCGATGTCCTCAAGACCTTGATCGAAAAAGGACTTGACGTCAATGCATTAAACAACAGTACCGAAAGTCCTTTGATGCTAGCCGTTTTGAACAGAAGCCTTGAGGCAGCCAAAATCCTACTTGAGAATGGTGCTAAGCCAGAAGCTAGCAACAAATCAGGAAACACGCCTTTATTAATTGCCGTAAAGAACAGGCACCTCCCTATGGTTGATCTGTTATTGGAAAACGGGGCAGATGTCAATCAGATCAATCAATTTGGCGAATCGGCCATCTTGGTTGCATGTTACGAAGGCAACAAAGCCATGGTTAAGACCCTGTTAGAAAATGGTGCTGATGTATCAATTAGCAGTTCTGAAGGAGTTTCTCCTATTTGGTATGCCTGCAGCCATAACCAAAAAGAAATCGTCTCCCTGCTTCTTGATAACGGCCTGGATGTAAACCACAGCCGACCAGTCACCGGAAACAGCCAAGCCATGTATGGATATCTGGACTTTGTAGAAACCAACAACAACCTGTCTATAGATGCCCAATTCAATTTTAATGTCAATGAATCCCAAGGTGGGGAAAGTTTGCTACAACATGCCGTTAAGAATGGACACCTAAGTATGGTCAAATTACTGATTGAACGTGGTGCCAATATCAATCAACAGGACGAGTCAGGAAATACAGCCCTGCACTATGCCGCAGCAAATGGCAAAAAAGATGTGCTCAAATTCCTTTTAGAAAACAATGCTGACCCGCAATTGGTCAATGTAAAAGAGCAAAAAGCGATCGATTACTCCAACATCAAGGGTTTCAACGAAATCACGGCCTTGCTGATCCAATTTGGATCTACCCAAGGAAAGGAGCAAGCAAATACCGCAGCACCAAGTCCAGCGGCAAGCGCAGCAGCACCAGTGGATAAGAAAAAAGCCCTGATGGACCTAAAGGACCTAATGGATGCCGGCATTTTGACACAGGAAGAATTTGATGCTGAAAAGAAAAAGATATTAGCAGGTTAAAATTGTAAAAACATTTTTAACTAATTCATGTTGCATTGGGAAAAAGTTATTTATGACCAACACATCAATTGGAATCCTTCTTCTTCGAATTTTCATAGGCTTAAGGCTTATGTACGGCGTATCGGATAATCTGATCAGCTGGGACCATATGCAGGAATTTGCTGGCTTTTTGGGAAAATATAAATTCCCATTCCCAATGGTTTCTGCTATTACCTCAGTTGCTGTACAGATGATCGCTGGCTTCCTAATGTTGATTGGTTGGCAAACAAAGCTTTCCGCAGCAATTATTTTTATAAACTTTTTGATCGCCATTTTCATGGTTCACTTCCCTAATGGCGATAGCATAGACCTTATGACACCGGCTCTAGCTATGCTGTTTGTTTCGGCAAGCCTCTTTTTCACTGGGGCTGGAAAATATTCAATAGACAAGGTATAATTAAACTATAAAACAATGGAATTGACAAACTTTAAATACAATCAGAAAAAACTAAACAATATGGCCATGATATTTCTGCTATTGGGAATTGCAGGCTTAGGTTTTGCATACTATAAATGGTTTGTAGACACATCATCCTACGTGGTTTCGATGGGGAAATATGGCAGTATATTTATTGCCATATTGGGCTTTGGGGCTTTTACCTACATGAAGTTATTTGGCAAAAAAGCTGATGAAATCGCCCTAAGTATTGGCACAAATGGAATAACGTCCAATACGACGCCGATTGCTAAGGCAGCGGAATTAATTGAATGGGATGATTTAGTAGATATCAATTTCCATGGAAACTACCTAGACATCCATGTCAAGGACCCCAAGAAATATGCCGACAGAATGAATAACTTCTTTGTCCGTGACACCTATCTAAAAGGCATGAAAGGAGTCATCCGTATTTCCATTGCCGAAGTTGATGGTTCTCCAGAAGAAATGTCCGCAGCTATCGGAAAATATTTAAACCTTTAGGGAGATTACCTGATATCGATACCTGTATACAGGTAATTTCCAATATTTTCTGTCCCTAACTCTTTTATTATTTTAGATTTGTTAGAAACAAAATCTATCCTAATATGAAAAAACAGTTTTTTATGGCATCACTAGTTCTGGGATGCAGTCTATTTGTCGCATGTGGCAGTTCGAATAATTCAGAGGAAGAGGGGGATTCAGAAGATACGGGGGTTATTGAGAACCTAAGCAATGCCGGCGAGGCCATCAAAGGTCTAAGTGGTCTTGAAAAAGCCATGAAGGATATTGAAGTTCAGATGAATGCCTTAAAAGAAAAGACACCTGTAAGTAACGATGAATTAAAAAAGGTCCTACCTGAAACATTAGAAGGCTTGAAAAGGACTTCCATCAACCTAGGTGAATCTGCATCCATTGGGATCTCCAGTGCAAATGCGACCTATCAAGACGAAGGTGCTACAAAAACAATTGAAGTATCCATCTTGGACGGAGCTGGTGAAGCGGCAAGCTCTATTACTGGTCTCGCATTTTATGGTTTCAACCAGGATTCGGAAAGAATCACGGACGATATGACCGAAAAAACGATGGAATATAAAGGTCAAAGAGCAAAACTAACAGAAGAAAAATACTACGATAAGCAGACCTCAAAAATAGAATGGCTCCATAAAAAAAGATACTTAATGAAGGTACAGGGAGAAGGATACAGCATTGACGAGGTGGGTAAGATCATGGATAATTTAGCGTTAGGAAATTTACCTGAATAACAACTACACTACATAACACAGATAAGGGGCAATGAAATTCATCGCCCCTTATCTTTTAATTTTATATTTCTTATTATTTTTTAGGTTTGGATGCCATTACAAACTGCAACTCTCCTCCATTTGAAATATCGGCATGCGAAATCTTAAAATCTTTCAGCTCTTGTCCATTCCACAATACCTTGCTCACATATACATTTTTCTCCGATTGGTTCTTTGCAAAAACCTTCAAGGTCTTCCCATTATCCAATTGTACTTCAGCTGATTTTACCAATGGACTACCCAACCAATAATGTGGATCTCCAGGCGCTACAGGATAAAATCCCAAAGAACTGAAGAGATACCAAGCAGACATTTGCCCGCAATCATCATTTCCTCCTAATCCAGCAGGACCATTATGATATTGGTTACGAATAATCTGTCTGATTCTTTCCTGAGCTTTCCAAGGGCTTTTGGTGATATTATACAGATAGGCAACATGGTGCGACGGTTCATTTCCATGCACATAGTTCCCAATGATGCCTTCACGGGTAATATCCTCGGTATTTTCAAAATACTTATCTGGAAGGTGCATGGTAAACAAGGAATCCAAATAAGTTTCAAATCGTTTCTGTCCGCCCATTGTCTCCATCAATTGAACTGGTTGGTGTGGTACATATAAAGAGTAATTCCAGGTATTTCCCTCAATAAAACCTTGCCCATGGGTATCTAGCACATCAAACTTCTCTCTGAACACCCCTTTGCTATCTTTAGGACGCATAAAACCGATTCGCTCATCATACAGGTTCTTCCAATTCTCGGCGCGTTTGTTAAATTCTGCAGCGATTTCCGCCTTACCCAATTTTTCTGCCAATTGAGCAATACACCAATCATCATAAGCATATTCCAAGGTATTCGACACTGAAGTCCCATTTTTATCATCCGGAACATAGCCCAAGTCGATGTAATCCCCAATACCTTCATATCTTCTTGCATTTGCCGTTTCAACACAGGCATTCAAGGCAGCTTCCGCATCCCCTTTATATACACCTTTCATAATAGCGTCTACCACCACCGATACCGAATGGTACCCACTCATACACCAGTTTTCATTCGCATAATGCGACCAGATTGGCAACATATTCAAGACCGACTGTTCATGATGCGCCATCATCGAAGAAACCATATCTGCATTTCTTTTCGGATCGACCAAATTCAGCCAAGGATGAAAAGCCCTAAAGGTATCCCATAAAGAAAAGGAGGTGTAATTCGTAAAACCCTCAGCTTTATGGATTTCTTGATCCAAACCCTTATACTCGCCATTTAGGTCCATATATACGGTTGGCATCAGGTTCGCATGATAAACGGAGGTATAAAAGTTAACCAGATCCTCTTTGTTCAACATATCGACCTTAAACTTCTCAAGCTCCTTATTCCAATCTGATTTCCCTTTGTTTACAATTTGTTCAAAATTCCAGTTTGGAGTCTCTGCTTGCATATTTTCCAATGCATTCTTCATGCTCACTGGACTCAATGCCACTTTCATCATCACTTGCTCCCCCTTTTTGGTATCAAAATCCAGATGCATCTTGATATTATGTGCGGCTAGATCTGGAAAGTTATCTTCTTGGTTGAATTTCCGCCAAAAGCCTTTGTACTGTACATTTTTATCCAAATATTTCGCTCCATAATTTTTGAATGCTTTGGAAGTTTTGATAGCAAAATAAACGGTTCGGGTTCTTGCCCAACCATTGGTCTGCCTATACCCTGTTATGGTGGAATCATTCAATACCCTGACCACGGTCCAAACATTTTTGCCATCATAGTTATAGATACCCGCTGTCAAGTCTAAGATCAAATGGGATTGATCGGAAGCTGGAAAGGTATAGCGATGAACTCCAACACGGGTACTTGTAGTCAATTCCGCCTGAATATTATGCTTATCCAGTTTCACTTTATAGTAATTGGCTTCGGCAATTTCATTATCATGGCTATATGCCGATCTATACCCATCTTGTGGCCTATCGGCTGTCCCTGGGTTCAATTGCACCTTTCCTTGAGTTGGCATCACCAATATATCGCCAAGATCGGAATGTCCTGTTCCCGAGAAATGCGTATGACTGAAACCAACAATGGTTGGATCATCGTATTGATATCCTGCACAGTATTTATATACATCACCTGTGTACTGTCCATTGACTGCATAAGGGATGGTATCTGTCTCCGGGCTCAATTGTACCGACCCAAAAGGAACCGTTGCTCCAGGGAAAGTATGCCCCATTTTAGCCGTACCGATCAATGGTTTGACGTATTGACTCAGGTTTGGCTGCTGGGCATTCGATAATACCGGAATGACCATAAAAGCCAATACCTTGGCAAAATTCATATAGTTCTTTTTCATCATTTTAAATTGCGGGGTTTAAAGCATATTCTGCCCAAAGTTCATCGATCGTTTTTCCGGTTTCATTTGCCCAAAAAGAGTCCGAATAGGTCTTATTGCGCATAGCCAGGTCTAACTTTTTGACAAAGTTCTTTTTCTTATTATGCTCAATCCAATTGAAGAACCGAGCCGTAATCCTGTAAGAATCGGTATACTTCTGTTTTTCATTAAATTCAGGAAGCCTCCAATTGCCTGCTTCATTGGCGACACCATATTTAAATCGAATATAATCAGCAATCCCTTCTGTAATCCACCAAGGACCCGATCCATTTGGATAAGCCTGAACGATATGCATGACTTCATGCGTCACGACATCGATATCATGTGGATTTTTCTTCAACCAATTTGGACTATATCGAACAATCCCTCCTGCAGTGGCTGCAACACCATCATATTCAGGGTCAATAACAAAAGTCACTTCTTTTCTGGTTTTCTTATTGAATTTTTTGGCCAATTTAGGATAGTTGATAAAATAGGTGTCAATAAGCTGTTGTTTAGTTTCTGCACTAAACTCTTTATCCTTATTGATCCAGATCAGTGTATATCCCTTCTTCTTTAACGTGTCTACTTCTACTGCAACCTTGCGGTCGGCATCAGTATGTTCCCAGCTTTGTGCATAACTTGAAGAAACTGAAATACCCAAAAATATGCTTAAAGCAAATGTTAATGTGTTTTTTCTCATTGGGCTAATTGATTTATAAAAATTTGAGTCAACTCAAGTCAATAATTGCTGTTTTGAGCTAACTAAAACGAATAATCTAGTATTCAAATATATTTAAAAAGATTAGTAATACTATAAATTTCTAGGATTGTTACAACAGTATTTATTAACCTAAGTTCATTTTTTGAGCTTTAATTCTCCAGCATAAAAAAACAACAAGGAAATGAGTCAAGAGGCTAAGCTAGGAAGTGGATTATTTTATATATTATATCTATAATCAAAAAAGGGTCATATCATTCTGATATGACCCTTTTTTGATTACTTAACAGTAAACCAAGTATAACCCTTTGCAGGAATCTTGACCGGTAAATTCACTTTATAATCTCTTGCTAACTGATACTTTTTCGGGTTCTCTCCTTCAAAAGCAATCTGTACATCCTTGTCCAAACCGGTATAGTAAAGCGACAGGTCTATTTGAATATCCATCTCGCTATCAGTTGGATTATACAACATCCCCAAACCTTTCTCCTTTCCATTTGGATCAACATGCAGAATCCCATCCCAATTTCTGCCATCTGCCCTTCGCAAATGGATGATATCCGCATTCAAGATATCTCTATACTTTTTGTACCAATCAATGACTTCTATGACCGTAGCCTTAGTCCTTTCAGTGTCATACAAGCGGGGGCCTCTATAACAGGCTTGAACCCCAGCTCCATAATATTGCATCATCAATTGTTTATAGTCATCCAAATGATCATTTAAGGGTTCTAAAACGGCATCAGCGCCACCACCATGATAGGCCGTCAGGGGTACAAAACCCCAACCCATCGAAGGAGTTTTTTCCCAGGTACCATCGTAGATATTTTGTCTGTTTAAAATCTTCTGTTGGTCTCGCGACAAAGAAAAATTCACCTCCCGATAGCCCAACGCAATTTTATTCGTTCCATCTAGAAAATACCAGTCCGGGGCATTGATATAAACTCCCATCTGATTCAATTCGTGGAAGATCGACTTCTGTATTTCCATCTGCGCAAATTGGGAATCTTCCAACCCATGGTGACCTGGGTGATCATGGGACGCACAGACATCGCCCGGATATGGCCCATCCATTTCTAAAATACTGAAACCAGTATTCCTGAAAAAGTCTTTAATGGCTTGCGCATAATCTAACCCCCACTGACTGCCAAAACAGGGTGCATTGCCAAAAAAAGCGCCCCCTGGCTTTCCTGTTTTCGGATTGATCACATCCGTTTCAGCGTTAATAGTCCTGGAACTGAATAAGGTGTAACCGCCCAATTTCACGCCTTTTGATTTCGCATAATCCGCCAGTTCCCGCCATTCTTTATGATTCTCTGGGGTATTTAACTCCATTTTCAGATGGCTTCCAAAACTCAGGATAACCGCCTCATAACCTGTTTCAGCACATTGATCGATAGCCGTGATCACCTCCTCCCTATTTTTACTGACTAAATGCATAAAGATTGGGTTAGCATTGGTCCAAGGAGTTAATTGACGGTACATTTTCCGTACAGCAAGCCCTCTACGCTCCTGATCATGGCTATCATGCAACAATTCAAAAGTCTTGACCGAGGTAAACTTCTGTTTCGGTAAAACATCAATCTTCGATACATCCTTCGGATAGATCAAGGCTTTTGCCGGAGTGGTCAGATCATAATTAACTTGAGAGGTATAGCTGCTATCCTGCTCCCAATGCAAAGTCTGTTCAGATAGTCGATATTTCATGGCATTGTTAAAAGCGTAATTGGTTTCAAAATAGATACCCGATTGCTTTTTCATATCCTCTGTACTTCCTACGACCGCTGATTCCTCTTCTACCAAGGAGAGGATTTCATTGACTAAGCGGTTTACCTGAATTTTGTTTTGACTCTCATTTCGCACTACTACCCATTTTCGAAGAACTGGCAATCCATCATAGATTTCATAATGTACATCCACGGAAACCCCAGCTAATTCAGGATGCTGAAATTCTAAAACTAAACCTATCCCTTTTGCCTTTTCAGAATTTGAGGACCAAAACGGACTATTGCTGTTCAAAGCCTGTTCTAGTGGCAGTTCCTTGGCCGACTTAAACACAAAAGCATCTGGATTCGCTTTTAAGGAAGGAAACCATTCTGTCAAGAAATAAGCTTTTTCTTTCTGTCCCTTCAACCCGCCTATCTCATAGTCCTTCCCATTAATATTGACGATTGCCTCTGGTTCTATCGCACGTATCAATTGCTGACCATTGCTCAGGTTGCTAAAATCATAACAAGCTAGGTTGGCAGCTTTCTTAAAGGCTCTTCTGATAAGTCCATTTTCAAGGACAATCCCATCCTTATTGTTAACAATTTTCGATTGAAAGCCTGTTGATTGGATTAACCAATCTTTGTGAACGAGTTGTGTTGTTTGCCCTTCTGCGTATTGAACAGTTGAAACTGCCAATAAGGCTATCAGGATTAGTTTAGTGTTGATTCTCATAATTCAAAAAAATAGGCAGTAGAAAAAGGATACTACTGCCTGATGCATAATTAATTTTATTATCTAAAGACTTCTTGACAAATCGTTCAATAAGGTCTTAGCATTGTTCAATTCCTCATTCCACCCATCAAATCGCTGATTGGCCTCCATTTTATTGATTGCGGTCTGAAAGCTATCTATGGCTTTTTGATCCTTCTTGTCCTTCAGCGCTTTCATCACAATTCTCGCTTTTTCATAATCTTGGATACCTTCCAACATCCTTTCGTATCGAATTGATGAACGTCCCTTAGGATAGACGATATAGGTATCACCAGCAGGCCAGGTCCTGAACCTGGAATCCGTTAAAGGGTTTTCTACCCATGAATTATAGGCCCATCTCAACATCCCATCAAAGCCGGTTGCTAAAGCATACCAACCTAAGTAGGTCGATTCCGCAGGTTCTGAAAATGTAAACTGATTCGGAAAACCATCCGAACAACAGATATAAAAAGTACTGTTTAACCCTCTTTTATGGCGGTCCATGATATCAGCCTTTGAAAATGGATGCCCCACTGAAATGCTGATATCTTCCGAATTTGGAAACCTTTGATAGGTTTTTTGATTATCAGCATACGAAATCCCGATTTCCGGTGCTACCTTCTCCAATAAAGCAAATGCAGCATCCATTTGTTCCCTTTCGCGTTCATCCATGGCAATATTGGTTTTATCCAACCAGCCCTTTGCTTCAAGATGCTTAACGAAATCCTTTAAGAAAGGTGTCCAAAGTTCTTCAAAAATAGCTGTGCCCGGTTTTGTAACCACATTGACCAACTCTCCTTTAGTGGCATCCTTATAATGGATTTCATTGTTCCAAGGAATAATTGAATAACAGTTTATCATATCATCAACACCCAGATCCATCATAAATTGCACCCAACGGTCAAATACGGTATAATCATAAGTCCATGTTCCATTGCTATTTTTGGTCCATGTGATCATATCGGCATAGGGATCATAGGTCTGAACATTCCAGGGGTCTTTGTTCAATGTGGTGGTTATTACTTTTTGGCCAGCATCAGCCAGCATTTGCATCACTGGTTTCATCGCTTCAAAATGGGCATCACTCCACATTTCCAAACCTTCAACACGAGCCACGGCTGATGGATGCTGCCATTGGTCTAGGTGATAGCTCCATTCCGTTGCTTTCGGCAAGGTTTGATTGATCACATCCAGCTCCAAGGCCAATTTTTGTGCAGGTTGACCTTTGGCAGAAATTGTTACAATAGCATTGTATAAACCTGCCTGTGCATTTTCGGGAATCTTTACACTAACCCAGACAGGTCTAGCTGTTTTCTTAGGGATATCGAAGGACTTTAAATTATCCAACATATCCGGAGCTAATGAGGAGGCGAAATCCTCAGGTTTCCGGTACCCACATCCGCCTGCAAACTCATCAGTCATGACATAGCGGACAAATCGTGCATCCGTCGCTGCTTGGGGAATCACCGCCTTATTTTTCGATACTAAATCCGAAATATCTACATGAACATCAGCAATATCGGAACTGGTCCATAAAAGGATCTGTGCAGATAGCTTCTCCCCTTTCCAACCTTCAATTTTCACCCTGTTTTGCTTGGCAATTTCTGGTGCCAAGGATTTGGCAAATCGCTTATCGATTGTTACAAAAGAGCTATGCAAACCTGGACCCACCTTTGACCAATCCGAATTGACATCGGCCGTGGGATCTGCTAATTCGATAAATGTTTCTGAAAGCGCAGTTTTACTTTGGGCGTTTGCTTCTTCAACGTTCAAGAACGCTAGGCCTAAACTCAGTAGAACCACCCATTTAGGAGTGTTGATTTTCATTTATTAAAAGTTTAGTTGATTAATCTGCAGCAATGTCTACTGCAAGAATATAGTTAACAATATACAGGAATTTAATTAAAAGTCGCCTTCAATTAGGCTCTGTAAACAAAATATTATCAAACCTTTCAAATACCGAAACAGCTTTATATCATCATGCAATTAACTGAACTTCAATTAATTTATTAATTATATAAAAATTGTTGCAAACAAACATTTTCATTCTATATTTGTACTTGTTTTTAATGAGTCTAAATAAACTAACCTCTACCTGTTAGTTTCGTTTATATTTTAGCACTATAATTCTTCATGTTTGTGGAGGGACGGTTTAAAGGACTGCTTATAAAACAAAATAGCGCCATGCTAAAGACGGCAATCTCTGCATGACGCCAAAAATCTAATATCAGCTGTAACTGCTATTAGTTGATTGACTCAATGAATCAATCACCTTTAACACACTGTAAGTATGAAAGGACCTGCAAGATAAAAAAAATTGGGCGCTCTCCCTATTTATTTATCCCAAGGTTCTTTCATAAACAGTTAATGGAATTTTTAACACTATACATTAACATTTATGATTTACAATCTTTTTTCTAATCACTCCCCTACGAGTAAAACTAGTTTTTTTACAAATCTTTTCTTTTCAGGGACTTGCAATGTACTTTTTCAGACCCTCATGTTTATTCTTTTTCCCTCTATTCTAAAATCGATCCAGTCCTATAATGAAAACTAACCTCTTAACCACTCTATTAATAGTATTCTTAATAACATCCTCATACGCCCAAAATGGCATTATCAAAGGAACTATCCTGACACAGAAAGGAAATCCAGCCAAAAATGTGGTTGTCAAATTGAATGGTTCCCAAGAGATGGAAGTCGATTCTCTAGGAAAATACCAGTTCATTAATCTACCGGCTAAGACTTATGAGGTCAGGGCAAAACATATTGGTTTCACCTCCCAAGTCAGCACTATAGCATTAAAGGAAAATGAAACCCGAGTTTTGGATTTTACCCTTGAAGAAGGGACCAATACACTGCAAGAAGTTGTGGTTTCCGCCAAGAAACCCATAGTGGAACATGAATTATCCAATTCCTTAAGGGTTCAGACTCCAATTCTAGAACTTTCCCAGAATGTGCAAACCATAAATGCTGAAGTGCTTGCAAAACAACAAGCATTCAATTTAGCGGATGGTGCATTCAGGAATATCTCCGGGGTAAGCCGACAAACGCATTGGAATGATATGTACGTCAATATCCATATGCGTGGGTCACAAATACAGGCTTTCAGAAATGGGATGAATATTGTCAGTTCCTATTGGAGTCCACTATCTGAAGACATGGCAACCGTAGAAAAAATTGAATTCGTAAAAGGACCAGCCGGATTTATGATGTCCAGTGGAGATCCTGCAGGAATCTACAATGTGGTTACCAAAAAGCCAACCGGACAAAAAAATACCGAGGTAACCTTTAGCCTAGGAAGTTTTGAAAATTACAGAACCACCTTAGATTTGGATGGCAAGGTCTCAAAAGATGGCAGGTTATTATATCGATTGAATATTGCCGGTTCTTCAAAAGCTTCATTCCGCCCGAATGAAGACAATAAAAGACTTGTAATCGCTCCTGTTCTATCTTACAAAATCAATGATAAGACAACCGCAACATTAGAATACACCTATCAGAAAGCAATCATGACTGATGTTGGATCCGGTTATTTGATGTCTCCTTTTGGTTATAAAACCCTTTCTAGAGAAACCTCCTTTTCTCAAAAAGGAACCGAACCTATGGACATTGATGAACACTCCGCATACATCAATATCGAGCATAAATTAAATGAAAATTGGAAATTAACTGCTCAGGGTGCCTATTTTAATTACAACCAAATCGGCGCAAGCAGTTGGCCAAAAGATATTCTTCCCAATGGCAAGGTCATCAGGAAATCAGACACCTGGGATGCACAAAGCACCATGTTATTAGGCCAAGTCTTCTTAAATGGTTCATTTAACACGGGACAAGTCAAACATCAAATATTGGCAGGTATTGATCTAGGTAGTAAATCCTATTTGGCAGACTGGAATCAAAGTATTGTTCTGGATAGTTTGAATGGTGGTGAGTTTGATCCTAAGAATCCTGTTTACGGATTTGACTTTGGACTTCAGAATTTTGACCGATCACATTCCTTGGCCCAACGCGCAGCTGTAGGCGGTGGTATTATGTCCACGGATTACACCTCAGCCTATGTGCAAGATCAAATGAGCTTTTTTGATAATGCTTTACGTTTGACTTTGGCTGCTCGCTATACCTCCATGTCTATCAGTACCTGGGGCGGAGCACCAGTTAAAAGCGAAAAAGTCACGCCGAGAATTGGTCTATCCTACTCCATTGATAAAAATACCACAGTCTATGCATTACATGACCAAGCTTTTCTTCCCCAACAAGGAATTTTATTTGACGGTTCTAAAATAAAACCAATCACAGGTAACAATTATGAACTTGGTATCAAAAGAGATTGGTTCAAAGGAAAATGGAATAGTACCATCGCGATCTATCAAATCACCAAAAACCATGAAATAACATCCTATGGACCAAGACCTGAGATGTCAGTCGAAGTTGGGCAAAAAAGAATCCGCGGGCTCGAAGTCGATATCCGTGGTGAGGTATTAAGGGGATTGAACCTGATTGCGAACTATGCATATACCGACGGACAAGTAACCAAAATCAATGAAGGTGTTGATGCCTTTTTTGTTGGACAAAGACTTGATGGTGCCGATGTTCATATCGCCAACCTATGGCTGGACTATGAATTGACGCGAGGAAAGGCTAAAGGTTTGGCCTTCCAATTTGGAGGGATGTCAAATATCCAACGTGCCTTGGAATTCTATTCCAAGGATGAACCCGAAAAAAATATTGAAGACTATTTCCGCTTTGATGCCGGAATGGGCTACCGCATCGACAAATTCAGTGTCAATCTAAATGTACAGAACCTTTTGGATAAATACTTGATTGAGGGCGGTAGTTATTACACCAGCTACTTCAGTACCCCTGTTTACTCTTGGCAAGCCGGTGCACCAAGAAACTATAGATTAACATTTGCATATAAATTCTAAAACCATGAACACAAAAACATTATTGACAATTTTAATAAGCCTTTTAAGCCTTCAATTTGCAAGTGCACATGCATTATGGATTGAAACCCAAACAAATGGCAAATTGAACCAAAAACATACGGTCAAAGTTTATTACGGTGAATATGCCGAAGGTTTGGTAGACCCAATCGATAAATGGTATTCAGATGTCAAGGATTTCGACCTGATTTTAATTGCGCCAGATGGAAGTAAAAAAACCTTAGAGAAAACTGCATCAACGGACCATTTCGAAGCATCATTTTTACCTACTGAAAATGGATCCTATATCCTTTCAGTGGTAAAAGCTGCAAAAGAAGCCTATGAAACCATGAAATTCGAATTTTCTTCTACAGCCTTCGTCCAGGTCGGAAACGGATCGACTAAATTAAATAGCCTTCCTTTCCATGTTGAATCAACAGTCCAAAATCCAAAAGTTGGTGCAAGCCTGGAAGTCCAGGTATTGGAAGATGGTCAGGCTGAAAAAGAAAGAGAAGTGCTTATCATGGGACCTGAAGGATGGACCAAAACGCTCCATACCGATAATCAAGGAAAAGTTCCCTTTAAACCCTTGGTAAAAGGAAAATACATTATCGAAGCTTCTAAAACTGATGATAAAGTTGAAGATTGGCATGGCCAAAAGATTGAAAAAATCTGGAGAGGCAGCACTTATTCCATAAATGTAAATTAAGCTTATGCCTAGTAAAATGCTTGCCGGCATTTTACTAGGCTAATTTCCTTCTCAAATATTATGTACAGCCTGATCATATTTTTAGTTTTCACCGGTTCCTACTTCCTTTATTGTAGCAGCAAAAAAATGAAGAGCATACATCAAGTAGAATTCAGTATTTTAAAAATTTTTCACCACAATCAACTGAAACTCGCAGGATTTATCCTTTTGGCAATTGCCGCTATCTTAACTCTTTGGAAACAAGGTCTAGAAGCAGGAAGTTTTGCGTTTAGCGTTTATTTAATGACTTTCCTAAGTCTTTTGAATTTGCTCTTCCCCTATAAGACCATTAACTGGAAACATATCCTTCTTCTTTTTTCCATATCACTGACAATTGAAATTATTTTTTTCTAAATCCATCTTTACCCATGCCCGCAAACAAGAAATACCTAAGCTCTCCTTTCCAACGGTTTTTAAAAATCACCGCAGGCTTCTTTGCAGGATATATGCTCATGCTTGCCTTCCACAATTTCTTGACCCTATTCTGTGAAAGGAAAAACATTGTTATGCTGTCTGGTTTTTCTGGGTATATCATTTGGGCAATCCTGCTCCTATTGGCTTTTTTATCGAAAAATGGTTGGTACATCTGGGGAATATATCTTTGCCTAACCTTCCTTTTATCAATCCCTTTCATCTTATAATTCATAATGAATACCAGAAATTATAACATCTATTTTAATACCCATACCATCAGTGGGATTATCATCTGTGCGATTCTCTATGTCATATTCTTTGCTGGTTCATTTTCATTTTTCAGAAATGAAATTGCAGCTTGGCAGCAAGGGGATTCGTTCTCAAAAATGACTACTGCTGATGTAGACTGCGATTATTTATTGGATTCCCTCGGACAGGCCATGGAACTAAAGGGAAGAGATATTACCTTTTCCTTTTATCATAAGAATGCTCGATCCTACATGAGCTATACCGAATCCAAGGACAGCTTGCAACATGAGAAAAACTTAGCCATAATCAATGAAAAAGTAGCCAACAAAGCAGATTGGACGACTACAGATTCAAAATATTTCGGATATAACTTTATCAACAGGAAGTCCGGCAGTTATAGTGAAAACTATGACCTTGCCGAATTTTTATATAGACTGCATTTTTTGGCCCAATTGAATGAGCTGCCCATCAATATAGGCATTGGCCCATTTGGTTATGTAGTTGCAGGATTTACCTCCTTTATCTTTCTCTTCGCGCTGATCACGGGCTTATTGCTACATTGGGACAAGATCGTTTCCAATTTTTTCATCTTTCGTCCCTTTTCCAAATGGAAGACGGTCTGGACCGACTTGCACACTGCCTTAGGGGTTGTAGGCTTCCCTTTTCAATTTGTCTATGCCGTGACCGGTATCTTCTTAATCTTAAATTCTGTCTTAGCTATCCCTTTTGAAAAGATAATCTACAAAGGTGATTCAGAAACCATGTACACTGACCTTGCCTTTAACCATAAAGTCAACCTGCCATACAGCTATTTAGCCTTAGTTCAAACCCCAACGGTCAATCCTTTATTGGATTCAGTAAAGAGAAAATGGCCGGAAAGTCGTGTATTTCGTCTCAGCATAAAGAACTATGGGGACCAAAATATGCAAATCATTGCTGAAATTAGCCCAACCTACTCCAAGCACATGGCTGGTTATGGAATCTATAACATACGGGCGATGGATGGGAAAATACTGGAGGAGAAGACCCCCATGTACAATTCCACTTTTGTAGATCATGTCAAGAGTCTCTTGTATAGGTTACATTTTGGAGATTATGCTGGTTACCCCCTTAAATATCTTTCCTTTATCATGGGAATCATGGGTTGTTTGGTCATTTCATCGGGAATCATGATCTGGTTAGTCGCAAGAGACAAGAACAATGTACCAAAGCATAAAAGAAAATTCAACTTCTGGTTGGCGAACATATACCTAGCCATCTGTTTATCCATGTTCCCAACGACTGCAATTACCTTCATAGCGGTAAAATTAACTGCAAATGTAAATCAGGAATTCCTATATCAGGTTTATTTTTGGACTTGGCTCCTATTTAGTGCTTATTATATCATCCGTAGAAATATCAACAGAACGAATAGGGAAACCCTATTGATCGGAAGCATCCTTGCCTTTATGGTACCCATCGTCAATGGGGTCTTTGGTAAAAATTGGGTATGGAATAGTTTGATTGAAGGAAATATAGATCTGTTCAGTATCGATTTTCTTTGGATCTGTATTGGTCTGGTCGGAATATTTATCTATAGAAAAATCAATAAGCAGAACAACGCAATAGCATAAGGTCAATTACCTCAATAAAGTCTCTTTAATTAAGATATATAAGCCTACAATAAGGATCATATATCCAAAGCCTTTTTTGAGGTTTTTGTTGCTGATTTTCTCTGAAAGGTAAAAACCAATGAAAATACCGATCACGGTACCACCGGTATAACCGATCAATAATTCCCAATCAAAGAGTTCAAACTTCTCCAGATCACCCATTACGCCAAAGAAAGAATTAATACTGATAATGATCAAGGAGGTAGCCACGGCCTTCCGCATGGGCAAATGGTAAAAATTGACCAATGCGGGAATAATGAGGAATCCTCCTCCAGCACCGACCAACCCTGTCACCAAACCTACCAAAGCTCCCTGAAACACAATAACCTCTATGGGCGTTTTCACATATTCCGGAGGCACTTCAGGGTTGTATTTAGCAGAGCGAATCATACTCAACGAGGAAGCTACCATAACAAAGGAAAACAAGATCATCAACAGTACATTTTGATGAAAGCTATATCCTGCTATGTGGATGACCTCTGGAACCAAAGGAAGAATAAAGGAACGCGTAATAAATACAACAATCAGAGAAGGAACACCAAAGGTCAAGACCTTTGGAAGGTCTGCTTCCTTTTTTATAATCCCCCGCACGGCACCGATCAATGAAGTGATACCAATGGCGAAAAGCGAATAGGTTGTGGAAAGTGTTGGTTCGACTGCCATAATGTAGACCAAGATCGGCACAGTCAATATGGTACCACCACTGCCAATTAACCCTAAAGTTATTCCGACCAAAATTGCTAATACACAGCCAAGGATTATCATATAATCAATAGATTGGTTAAAATATCATTATTCTTCCCACTCATAAAAGTAAAGGAAATTAATTAAAATAATCCATTTCCAAATCTTTTTCCCCAAAGCTGATAATTTTTATTCTTTTCCTTTAAATTGCATTTAATCTATACTACCCTGATCTAATTTTCCCGAAAAAATCGCAGCACATCAGAAATTTATTGGACAACAAAGGGGACTTGTTTTGGACACATTGCTAACCACAGCAATATCTCTCGAATATGCCTCGAATAAGGCCAGGCTAATTCCCGAAAAAAACATCCAAAAGTAGAATGTTCACCCCATCAGATTGGTCAGAAAAAAAGCCTGAAATTGGAAAAATCAGGCTTTGACTAACAAAAATATAAAAGAATGTGATTATTGGGCAGTATCTTGAACTGTAGTATCGACCTCCGTTGAATCTAAATTGATAACTTCAGCATCCGGAGCGTTTATATTATAGCGTTCTGCATCTCCCCCCTGTTCAGGGTCTGGAAGAACTTCAGTTTCTGTTTCTGTATTTTCGCTATTGTTACAGCTGGTCATAGTAAAGAATCCCATGGCAAATATTCCAATTACTAATTTTAACTTATTCATATGCTTGTCATGTTGATTTGTTAATAAAACCATCCAAAAGAAGAAATGTTTTAATGACGATAAAAAAAACCTGACCTTCAAGAAGAAAGCCAGGTATCATTCAGGTTATTTTTAGTTAATAAAGGTCACAACTTTTCACCATGTTGGGAGATATCCAGACCAACCTCCTCATCGGCATCAGATACCCGTAACGGCGTAATCATATCAGTAAACTTCAATAAAATGAATGCCATTAATAGGATAAATACCGCAGCTAGAACCAGTCCTAGCATATGGGCTGAAAACAACTTCCATTCGCCATAAAACAATCCATTATCTGGGATAGCGGGATTAATGGCATTCGTAGCAAATACACCGGTCAAGATCATACCTACCATACCGCCTACACCGTGGCTTGGGAATACATCCAAGGTATCATCGATCCTGGAGCGTGTTCTCCAAGCAATCACTACCCTGCTGATCACAGCGGCAACAGCCCCTATGACCAGGGAATGTCCAAAAGTGACGAAACCTGCCGCTGGTGTAATGGCGACCAATCCCACTACGGCGCCAATGCAGACTCCCATTGCAGAGGGTTTGATCCCCTTGGCTGCATCAAAGAATATATACGTCAATGCAGCCGCTCCAGATGCGGTAGAGGTGGTAATCAATGCTGTCGCTGCTAATTCTGAAGCCGAAAATGCCGAACCAGCATTGAAACCTATCCAACCAAACCATAGTAATCCAGTACCCAATAGCACATAGGTGATTCGTGCCGGGCTATGACTATGCATATCTTTTCCTTTTCTCAAATATATTGCAGAAGCCAATGCCGTTAATCCTGCAGACATATGGACCACTGTTCCGCCAGCAAAGTCCAATACACCTAGCTTGAACAGGAAACCTTCGGGATGCCAAGTAGCATGTGCCAATGGCGCATAGATAAAAACAAAGAACAAACAGATAAAGAGCACATAGGAAGTAAATCGAATCCTTTCTGCAAATGCACCTGTAATCAGTGCAGGCGTAATAATGGCAAATTTTAACTGATAGATGGCAAAGAGTGCAAATGGAATCGTCGGCGCTGCATCCCAAGGTCCGCGCTCCAATACATTATTGAACATAAAAAATGTGAAAGGATTGCCAATTACCCCTCCTATTGACTCGCCGAAGACCAAACTGAACCCAAAGATTACCCAAATCACGGCAACCACGGCCATACAGATAAAACTTTGCAACATGGTGGAAATAACGTTCTTTTTTTTGACCATACCACCATAAAAGTAAGCCAAACCGGGGGTCATGATCAAAACTAGGGCCGTAGAAGTCAACATCCATGCGATATCGGCATAATTATACCCAGAATTTGAATGGATTTGAGGTGTTTTTGAAAAAACAAGCGATATTAACACTAAAACACTCATAAAAATGAGGGGGACATAAGACTTTTTACCTGACAACACCATGATTATTAAATTTTGTTCAACAAAAATACGTTTTTCTTGATTTTATCAAAATTTATTTTGATTTTTTATGAAAATAAATCAATTATTTCGTTTAAACTTTAAATAAATACCAAATTAAATTGAACAAAACCATCAAATAACAGCAAACAGCAATAATTAACAGTGTATTTCGAAGTTTAAAATTGATAATTATTAAAATATTGTAAAAACCTAACCGATTTTAAATAAAGACTAGAAAATACTAGGTGAATTTCAATTACTACCCTATTTTTCCAATTCTATTTGAGTTAAAAAGCTGAAATTTTGATTTTGGAACAAACAATTCGACAAAAATTGAGATATTTAATAGAAACATTGGCTGATACATGGAAGATCTGTTCAAAATATATAAGGTAGATAATAAAGAGGCATTATACATACAAAGCCAGAGCAATGAGCCCCATAATCATCAATTTGAGGAACTCATCATTGGAATGAAAGGAAAAATTGAGCATTTCATCGATTTCAAAAATGAGACCTATACAGCTCCTTTTGTTTGTTTTGTAAGTCGAGGGAAAATCCATCGGATAGTGCCGATGTTGGAAAATGGAGCCTGTGATTTTTGGGTACTGCGATTTAAAAGTGAATTTATTCCTGAAACCACCTTTAACCTATATGGTTATTTCCATGATAATGCGAACCTGGCTTTCCCTGTGGGACGGTGTTTTGAACGGCTAGAGCAAATCTGCAAAATGATATACGATGAGATGCAACAGGAAAAGCCTGAACTTGCCATTGTAAGGGAATTATTGAACAGCTTATTTACCATGATCGAAGCAGAAAGGAAAAAGCAACAACCCGACCATTTGAACCTCTTTAAAAATCAAGACATTACGTTCAAGAACTTCCTCAACATTTTGGAAGAGAACTTTCGCAGGCCTGAAGGCGTAAATTATTATGCAGAGAAGCTCTTTATGAGTCCCCGGAACCTAAACAGCATCACCCAAAATATTCTCCAAAAGAGTGTTTCCGAAATTATTGAGACCCGAAAACTCATTGAAGCCAAAAACCTGTTGATCAGCAGCAATAAAACCATTTCAGAAATTGGTTTTGAATTGGGTTATTCCGACAAGGCCTATTTTACCAGTGTTTTCAAGAAGAAGTCAGGACAGACGCCCACTGAATTCAGGGAAGAAATGAACCGCTTGATTTCCTAATTCTTATACATTTCTTCCAAATTCTCATACCACCGACCATCATATCCTAGCGATATTTGTAAATACATTGGAAAGGAATTTATAATGGAAGATATGACAAGAAAACAATTTTTAGCTGCAGCCGCCACCTTGCCTTTGGCAGGTGCCGCAGTGAAGTTGAAAAGTCTGAATAAATTTATAGATGGACTGAACAGTAGCAGCAATATGCCGGTGCTGTTTTTGGGCCATGGTAGTCCGATGAACGCTATTGAGGACAATGAATTTGTTCAAGGGTTCAAAAATATAGGTAAGGAAATCGAAAAACCAACGGCTATCCTCGTTATCTCGGCTCACTGGGAAACCAAGGGAACCTATGTAACGGCAATGGAAATGCCAAGTACCATCCATGATTTTGGTGGATTCCCGCAAGCACTGTTCGATGTACAATATCCGGCTCCCGGCTCTCCTGAATTGGCAGCGGCAGTAAAAGATATCGTGCACAGCAAAGAGGTTCACTTGGATGATAAATGGGGCTTGGACCATGGATCTTGGTCGGTAGTAAAACACCTCTACCCCAATGCGGATGTTCCCATTATCCAGATGAGCATCGACTACAGCATGCCTGCCGCCCATCATTATGCATTAGCCAAGGAATTAGCTGCCCTACGCAAGAAAGGTGTATTGATCATCGGGTCAGGAAACAATGTACATAACCTGAGAATGGTGTCTTGGAAGCATCTCAACACGGTTGGTTTTGCTTTTGATTGGGCACAAGAGGCTAACGAAAAAATGAAGGAATATATTTTGGACGGCAACCACCAACCTTTGATAGACTTTCAAAAGCAAGGTTCTGCCTTTCAAATGGCAATTCCTACAGCAGAACACTATCTGCCAATGATCTATGCTTTGGCCCTGCAAGAGAAAAATGAAGATCTACAGATATTCAATGATGCCGCAATAGCTGGTGCATTGACCATGACATCCTTTAAAATAGGTTAATACCTGATATTTAGAAGGTTAATTGTTAAGAAGCTATCGAGAATTCGATAGCTTCTTTTTTGTTTTCTATTCCTGCCATTCACCGAAACGAATTTTTTGCAGGGTTTTTTCGCCGAATAATCTTCAAGTTTTACCGAGTTTTCCAAAGGCCTTGCCTATTCTCCCTGTTCGCGCCTCTGTTTTACATATACCTTTGAATCAAACAATTACAAACATAAAAACTAATAAATTAAAAATTCAAAATCATGAAAACGCTAATCTCACTAATCGCAGCAACAGTATTTACACTTGTCAGTTCATTTGTATTTGCTAACAGTAAACCAGAACCTGTAAAGTTCATTAAGGTAGAATCTATTATCGATCACTATATCGATGCCACCAACAATGGCGAAGTAGCATTGGTAGACCATCTATTCACTGAAAACTTCAAATACGCAACGCCAAACAACGGTCAACGTGAGCTTGTTGGAAGAAGTACCTTGGTCAATCACTTGAAAAAGCAAAAAGGAGTAAAATTAAGAGCTGAAACATCCTACAATTTCGTGGAGAAAAACGATGACTGTAGCATTGTAAGAATCGCTACTAAATTTGAGCATTTCACTAGATATGATTATGTAACCCTATGCAACAACAAAGACGGATGGAAAATAAGCAATGTAACCGTAACATACCCTGTAAAATAAGTCCCTCTTCGTTTATAAGTAGATTTTTGCCCAAAAGGTGTAACTGAACGTTATGCCTTTTTTCTTTAATACCCCAACCCATTCTTAGTCTAGGCTTAACCTAGTTCCCAAGAGCTAGAACCAATGAATTTGTAATCAGGGAAAATTTCTGTATTTTCAAATTCTTAAACCTATTTAAAAAATGAAAAACACTATTCTTTCACTGGCAGCAGTAGGCCTATTATTTTGCAGCACAAGTCAAGCACAACAAAATCCTGTTTTCAAAGGCTGGTATGCCGATCCTGAAGGCATCATTTATAATAATGAATATTGGATATTCCCAACATATTCTGCTCCGTACGAAGAACAAATTAAGTTTGACGCCTTTTCCTCAAAAGATCTTGTAAATTGGAAAAAGCATCCGAACATCTTGAACAATACGGAGGTAAAATGGGCCAACAAAGCTATGTGGGCTCCATCTGTAATTGAGAAAGATGGAAAATACTATTTCTTCTTTGGAGCCAACGATGTGCATGAAGGAGAAATTGGTGGGATTGGGGTAGCAGTAGCAGACAAACCTGAAGGTCCGTACAAAGATTTAATTGGAAAACCATTGATCAATGAGATCGTTAATGGCGCTCAACCCATAGATCAATTTGTATTCAAGGATAAAGATGGCCAACACTACATGTTTTATGGTGGTTGGGGACATTGTAATGTTGTGAAATTAAGTGATGATTTTAAGAGCCTTGTTCCATTTGAAGATGGAACCATTTACAAGGATGTAACTCCAGAAAACTATACCGAAGGTCCATTCATGTTTATCAAGGACAATAAATACTACTTTATGTGGTCTGAAGGCGGATGGACAGGTCCTGATTATAAAGTAGCCTATGCCATTTCAGACACACCATTTGGTCCATTTGAAAGAATAGGCACAGTGCTTCAGCCTGATCCTAAGATCGCATATGGTGCAGGGCACCATTCGGTGATCAAGATCCCTAATGAGGACAAATACTATATGGTATACCACCGTCGTCCATTGGATAAAAAAGGTGCCAATGAACGCGAAACCTGTATCGATGAAATGAAATTCGATAAAGACGGTAAGATCCTGCCTGTACAGATGACATTTGAAGGCGTAAAGCATGTCTTGAAATAATGGATAAGAACCAAAAAGAAAAGCCATTCCTATACATGGGAATGGCTTTTCTATTTTTAACCTTATCTTAGTAGCCTCAAAGCATTTAACATGAAATTCGGAAAAGTAGACGATCCTAGCCATATTAATTTTTCTCTGCCAGCGACTCCCATAGAGACAATCAAATTGTTGAACAAATATAAAAAAGATGATGATTTTGAAATGTATGTGGGCTACCCGAAATGGTCAAAGGCTGATCTGAAAGGCTTTTATCCACGCGGTACGAAAGATGAACTGAACCTCTATTCCCAAAACTTCAATGCAGTTGAATTTAATGGCACATTCTACCGAACACCGAGCAAGGAACAGGTCTTGATCTGGAAGAACAGAACAACGGAAGATTTTAAATTCTGCCCGAAGTTTACCAATAGCATCAGCCATTATTCCAGATTAAACAATACCGATGAAAAGGTTGCGGCTTTTGTGGATTCTACGGTGCTTTTTGAAGAAAAGTTGGGCATGGCATTTCTGCAAATGCCAGAGAATTTTAGACCAAAGGCATTTGAAAGGTTGGAAGGTTTTTTGGAACGATTTCCAAAAGGATACCCCCTCGCCTTTGAAGTTCGTCATGAAGAATGGTATAATGACAAAGAGGTTTTAGAGAAATATCTGAACCTGCTGACCAGCACCAGGACAACCAACATCATTGTGGACACACCCGGGAGAAGGGATATGCTGAACTTTAGGCTGACCACTCCGGTAGCTTTTATTCGATTTGTGTCATCTACCGAAATACTTGACAAAGAACGGCTTGCCAATTGGGTCCTGAAGCTAAAAGAGTGGAAAGATGCGGGTCTGAAACAGGCTTATTTCTTTATCCATCAAAAAATTGATCCCGAAACTTCTTTCTTATCGACTGATTTTGCTGAAGAACTCAACAAAGAACTGCACTGCAATATTCCAATAGCAAAAAAGACGCTATAAAAGCGTCTTTTTGTATTTCTGTTATGGATAGACCAAAGCTCCCGAGACGTTCCAAAAGCTAAAGCTATCGCCTTCGCGAGGTCCTTGTGGAATCTGTACTCGTACGGTATGTTTTCCAGCTTTCAGATCTCCCAAATCTATAAAGACAGGATTGGTAACTGTTCCTGGACACCAATTCGACCTGCTCAAGTCGGAAGAAGACAATCCATCTTCGAAATTCCCACTGACTGGGTTATATAGTCTGTAGCTACCGCAATCTAATCGCCAAGGAGTGAACTGTGCCTGCAATTTATCATCCATAAAAATCTTATTGGGTTTAGGGACAAACTCATCTCCATTACCCCAACCACCATGGCCAGTAGTAATATATCTTAGCTTCGCACCTTTGATATCCTCTGTTAGGTCAAAGGTCAACTCCAATCCCTTTTCATCAGCAAACATGGTCGGATAGATCTGACCTCCCATTTCCATGATATTAGTCGTATTGAACAATGGCATAATCTTCATACCACTTGCATAATTGGATCCACCGGGATGAATGGTCAGCTCTAAACTAACCTTGTGGCCACCTTTGTCATAGTTTCCAATATAAGTACCGATATATACTTCCTTGCCTGAAAGCACGGAAAGGAATTCGGAAATATCTTGCCGGTAGATTACGCTATCTTGCCAGGTTTTACCCTTTAAAGCTAATCGATCATTAAAGTGAGAGACTCCAAATGGGGTAAAAAATCGCATGAGCTCATATACTGGCGAGAATTCTGAAGTACGGACCATACCAGGATAACTGACACCTGCAGAGTCTGTGACCTTTGGAAGGGTTTCCATTCCATTTTTCATTCCATCCAAAAAACTGATTTTTTGATCTTCAGCAATCAAGAAAACCGAGCCAGTCCTGTCATAGGCATCGCCATTTGATTTTTCGATCAACTGGATAAAGGCTTGGCTATTTTCGTCGACCTGAGGAACCTGTACTTTTTTGAGTATGACGGTACCTTCTGCAAACCTGAAAATAGAATCAGATTTGATTCCCGGTTGAAAACAGATCTGTTCATTTTGGAAAATAGGAATATGTACGAACCTACTCTTCCAAAGCTCGTCCCTATAGGATAGTTCATCTAGCAAATCTGCCTTATTAATTTCCGGAAGGTCCTTTGGCCAAGCTTTAAGCTTCTCAATTGAAGCAGCGACTAGCCCAGAATTGCCATTTCTGCGGTATTCTAGTACCAATCCTAAGCCTTGCCCCAAGTCATTTGGAGCTGCATTGATCGATAGATCATTGCTGTACAATAATTCAATCTTATTGGAATTGACTGAGGTAACCGCTTTTTTAGTCTTATGCTTTAAGATTTCAGTTCCAGCACCCTGTTCTTCATAAGCATACTTAGTCAAGGTTGTACTATCCACGGTACTGATCTGCTTTGAGGCAGATAAATAGGCAATCCGATAGACCTTTTTATTGGAATAATCAAAACTGGAGACCTCTGCAGGATAACGTGCAGAACCCGAAACCAAACTCTCCTTGGTAATGAATGATTTTCCTTTCGTGGCGAAAACCACCACTGGATCTTGCTTCATCATGGCACCATCACGAAAATAATGGTAGGTGATTTTATAGGTTTCTTGGCCAAAGACCAGGTTGGCCAGTGAAAGAAACATTATGAGTACGAATCCTCTTTTCATTTTCAAATATTAATAGACTTCAATAGTAGTACCGTTTTCCATGGGATGTGAGGTACAGATCAAGCATCTTCCATTGTCCACCTCCCTGTCTGTCAAAACCTCATTGTAATCCATCCTGACAGCTCCTTTGGTAACTTGGGAGATGCAGGTGCTGCACATTCCCGACTTGCAGGAATATGGCAATTTGATCTTATGCTCTAACCCGATGTCCAAGATCGTCTTATCGTATGGAATGGTCATTGGATAGTCCTTGCCCTGAAACTTCAGGACAATATCATAGCTGGTCATGTCCACTGGTTCTTCTTCCTTCTCGTCCTCGTCTTCCTCTTCTTCAGGGAAATGAAAAGTTTCCCTTTTGATATCCGCTTCCGGAACACCCATTCCCAATAAGGTAAAGCGGACCAAGTCCATATAAAACAGAGGCCCACAGGTGTAGAAAACAGCTTCCTGCCCATCATTTAAATGCTCATGGATAAGATTCAAGATATAGTCCCTGTTCAATCTTGCTGTCAAAAGGTTCTTGCTGTTGGACCAGATAAATTCTACATGCAATCGGTCCGGGTAGTCAGCTTGCCATTTTAGAAGCTCATCATAAAAGATGGTCTGCTCCTTGGAGCTATTGCTGTAGACCAAGACCACTTTAGTGCCAGTTTCCGCCACTAATGCAGTTTTCAGAATGGAAAACAAGGGAGTTACCCCTACTCCAGCCCCGAAAAGAAAAATTGTTCTTTTATTCTCTTCCGAAGGGATATAAGTAAATAATCCCTGTGGGTCCATTACTTGGATTTCATCGCCAACCTGCGTTTTATGGTGAAGCAATCTCGAAATCTCGCCATTATCCACCCGCTTTACGGTAATCTCATAAGGCTCATCAACCACCGGACTACTCGAAAAGGAATAGGAACGTCTGACTTCTCGCTCGCCAAAAGCAAAAGCCAAGGTTAAAAATTGCCCAGCTTTATAAGGGGGATAGTTCCCTGAAATATCTTCAAATCGAATGGATATATTGTGATTGGGTTGTTGAATGATCTCTGAAATCCTGAATGTAAACATGATGTTAAAGATAACAGCTTACAATAGAATTTTCAAATAGAAATAGTCAATAGGACATCAATAAAACATAAGTAGGCAGCATTTTCCATAAATAATTGCGAAGCGGTGGTATTCCATAGTAAGTTGAAGTTGGCTCAGCGAGTTAGGCACAAAAAAAGAGGTTTAACCTTGCAGTTAAACCTCTTGTGTTATTTTGTTGAAGCCTTGGGTTAAAGCTTACGTTTTACTTCTACTTGTTCGAATGCTTCTACAATATCTTTCTCTTGGATATCGTTGAATCTCTCAATGCTCAAACCACATTCGTAACCTTGTGCAACTTCTTTCACGTCGTCTTTGAAACGTTTCAATGAAGCTAATTTACCGGTATGGATTACTACACCATCCCTGATTATGCGCACATCGTTATTTCTGTTGATCTTACCATCAAGAACCATACATCCGGCGATTGAACCGACTTTGGAGATCTTGAATACCTCACGGATTTCAACCTCAGCAACGATTTTCTCTTCAAGTTTCGGTGCCAACATTCCTTCCATCGCAGATTTGATCTCTTCGATCGCATCATAGATGATGGAGTAAAGGCGGATATCAATCTGCTCGTTCTCTGCCAACTTACGGGCATTTTGAGTAGGACGAACTTGGAAACCGATGATGATCGCATCTGAAGCAGAAGCTAATAATACGTCTGACTCAGAGATAGCACCAACTGATTTGTGAATGATATTAACTTGGATTTCATCTGTAGACAGTTTCAATAATGAATCGGATAATGCTTCGATTGAACCATCCACATCACCTTTAACAATGATGTTAAGTTCTTTAAAGTTACCGATCGCAAGACGTCTTCCGATTTCGTCAAGGGTAATGTGCTTAGTAGCACGCATACCTTGTTCACGTTGTAATTGTAGACGTTTGTTAGCAACCTGACGAGCTTCAGATTCACTTTCCATAACGTAAAGTTTATCACCCGCAGTTGGAGCACCGGACATACCTAAGATCTGTACCGGCATGGATGGTCCTGCTTCTTTTACGCGTTCGCCGCGCTCATTCGTCAAGGCCTTAACTTTACCAGAATAAGATCCCGCTAAGATTGGATCACCAATTTTCAAGGTACCTCCCTGTACAAGTACAGTCGTTACAATACCTCTACCTTTATCTAAAGCAGCTTCGATAACCGAACCTACAGCACGTTTTTTAGGGTCTGCCGTCAGTTCAAGTAATTCTGCTTCTAATAATACTTTCTCTAATAATAATTCAACGTTCTCACCAGTTTTAGCTGAGATCTCTTGAGCTTGGTATTTACCACCCCAATCCTCAACTAAAATATTCATGATGGATAGTTGCTCACGGATCTTATCTGCATTTGCACCAGGCTTATCCACCTTGGTGAAAGCAAATACGATAGGAACGTTTGCAGCCATCGCGTGGTTGATTGCTTCTTTTGTTTGAGGCATCACCGCATCATCCGCTGCAATCACGATAATAACGATATCCGTTACTTGAGCACCACGAGCACGCATCGCCGTAAAGGCTTCGTGACCTGGAGTATCTAAGAATGTGATTTTCTTACCACCTTCTAATTGTACGGCATATGCACCAATGTGCTGGGTAATACCACCTGCTTCACCTTTGGTTACATTCGCTTTACGGATGTAGTCAAGTAAGGATGTTTTACCGTGGTCAACGTGTCCCATCACCGTAACGATAGGCGCTCTAGGAACCAAACGAGTTTCATCGTTTGCTTCTTCTAGTTCTGTTGTTTCCTCATCCTCAGGTTTGATAAATTCAATTTGGAATCCGAATTCATCAGCTACGATTGCCAATGTTTCAGCATCCAACCTTTGGTTGATCGAAACGAACATACCCAAGCTCATACAAGTACCGATAACCTGAGTAACAGGAACATCCATTAAGTTTGCCAATTCATTCGCTGTAACGAATTCTGTTACGCGCAATACTTTTGACATTGCTGCTTCTTCCATTGCTGCTTCTTCAGCAGAAAGCGCTATATCATCACGTTTTTGACGGCGTAATTTCGCACGTTGAGCAAATTTACCGGATTTACCAGCACCGCTCAAGCGAGCAAGTGTTGCTTTGATTTGATCTTGGATTTCCTTTTCAGTAGGTTCTTCCTTCGGTGTATCAGGTTTTCTGTTTCTATCATTACGACCTCTGTTGTTACCATGACGGTCGTTGTTAGGATGATTTCCACGGTTTGGTCTGTTTCCACCTTGGAATGGAGGGCGATTTCCGCCATCTTGTCTGTTGCCATGTTGTTGTCCATGTCCCTGTCCAGCTTGACCTTGGTTTTGACCTTGTTGGCCTTGTCCTTGATTTCCTTGACCTTGATGGCCTTGACCATGTCCAGGACCACCATGTCCAGTGTTAGGTTTATTCGTACGCTTGCGCTTACGTTTGTTGTCATGTTGGTTTCCACCAGCATTGTTTGACGATGAAGCAACTGGCTTGTGTGGTTTAGATACAGGCAACTGGATCTTGCCAACTACTTTAGGACCGCTTAAAGTCTCTGAACGTGCGCGGATTACATCATCGACAGGTTCAGCTTTAGCAGCAGGTTTTTCTACTTCTTTATTTTTTTTCACCTCTTCAGGTTGTTTTTCTATCTTTTCAGATTTCTGTGGCTGTGCAACCTTCTCAGGCTGTACTGGCTTTTCTGTTTGAACTGGTGCCTCTTCTTTCACAGGTTGAGCAGGTTTTACAGGTTGTTCAACAACCGGCTTCTTCTCTTCAACTTTGGCGACCTCTTCTTTCTTAGGCTCTACTTCCTGTTTCGCAACTGGAGCTTCTTCTTTCTTAACCTCTACTTTCTTCTCTGGTTCAGCAGGTTTTTCTTCTTTAGGCTCAGGTTTAGCAGCTGGCTTACCACGCTTCAAACTATCCAAGTCTATCTTACCTACCACCTTCAGCGCTGATCCCGAATCTTCTTTCTTCGTATCCTCAGCAGGCTGGGCATTCTCCGTAGAAGCATTTTTAATCAGGATTTCCTTCACATCAGCAGGGTTTTCCTTTTCTTCAGTAGATTCAGGGCTAGAGCTAGCAGTGCCTGTGGCTGGACCTTCTTCACGGCGAATCTTGCCGATAACTATTTGTTTAGCCTCGTCTTTAACAATCTTATCACCCTGAAATTCTTTCAAAAGAACGCCATACATCTCAGGGCTCAACTTCGAACTTGGTTTAGAGTCTACATCAAACCCTTTCTTAACCAAATATTCTACAGCCGTGCCTATCCCAATGTTGAGCTCTTTTGCCGCCTTAAGCAAGTTTATACTTTTACCTTCTGTCATCTACTATTTCCTAAATATAATTTCGTACTACAAAAATATGTTTTTTTACAAGGATTTAACAATTTATTATAAATTGTTAAACCCTCAGATTCGAACTTTTTATTATTCGAATTCCGCTTGTAAAATACGTAGGATCTCGCGAATGGTATCTTCTTCTAAATCCGTACGTCTTACAAGTTCTTCTTCGGACAGTGCTAATACAGATCTAGCTGTATCTAAACCAACGCGTTTAAACTCGTCGATAATCCATCCGTCAATTTCATCTGCAAATTCTTCGATGTCCACATCTTCCTCTTCTTCTCCGCTTTCACGGTAAACATCGATTTCATAGCCAGTTAATTTACCGGCCAATTTAATATTGTGTCCACCACGACCAATTGCCAAAGAAACCTGATCTGGTTTCAAGTAAACAGCCGCAGTTTTGTTTTCTTCATCAATCTTGATTGAAGTAATACGCGCAGGACTTAATGCACGCGTAATATATAAAGAGTGGTTGGTTGTAAAGTTGATTACGTCGATGTTCTCATTGCGCAGCTCACGAACGATACCATGGATACGAGATCCTTTCATACCAACACAAGCTCCAACAGGATCGATACGGTCATCATAAGACTCTACAGCTACCTTAGCGCGCTCTCCTGGTTCACGAACGATCTTCTTAATGGTAATCAAACCATCAAAGATCTCAGGAACTTCTAATTCAAACAATCTCTGCAAGAATTCCGGAGCAGTACGTGAGATAATAATCTTAGGATTATTGTTCATCATGTCAACTTTGTCAACAACCGCACGGATGCTATCTCCTTTTTTGAAATAATCCGCAGGGATTTGCTCATTCTTAGGAAGGATCAACTCATTTCCATCCTCATCTAATACTAAGATCTCTTTTTTCCAGATCTGATAAACCTCACCAATCACCAACTCTCCTTCACGATCTTTATATTTCTTGAAGACTTCGTCTTTCTCAAGCTCAAGGATTTTAGAAACCAATGTCTGACGAGCTGCTAAAATCGCACGTCTACCAAAGCTTTCTAAAGTAATTTGCTCAATGTAATCATCTCCTACTTCTAAATCTGGATCATATTTGTGCGCTTCTTCCAATTCGATTTCTAGATCATCATCTTCTGAGAAACCATCTTCCATAACTACACGCGTACGCCAGATCTCTAAGTCACCGTTATCTGGGTTGACAATAACGTCTACATTCTCGTCAGTTCCAAAACGTTTGCGGATCATACTGCGGAACACCTCCTCCAAAACGGTAATTACGGTTGGACGGTCGATGTTCTTAAAGTCTTTAAACTCTTGAAACGAGTCAATCAAGTTTATATTAGTACTCATTCTTATTTAAATGAAATTAACACCTTTGTTTCCTTTATATGTTCTAAGGGAATTTCAGCTTGTTGCAATACAGCTTTCTTTCCTTTTTCTTTTACTTTCTCTTCTATGCTGATCGACCCGTCATTGATTGCCAATAACTGCCCTTCTCTTTTCGTTCCATCCTGCATCTTAACCTGAACATCTCTACCGATATTCTTCTCGTACTGTCTGTTCAATAACAAAGGGGAATCAATTCCTGGAGAAGAAACCTCCAAGCGATAGGCTTTATCAATTACGTTTTCTTCTTCTAAATGAAAACCAACATGGCGACTCACTTGAACACAATCTTCAATTGCGATCCCATTATCTCCATCCAGAAGAATCTCTAAAACGCCATTCTTTAAAAACCGAACACTTACAATAAATAAATCCGGTCTGTCGGCGATTTTCTCTTCTACTAACTCGATTACTCGATTTTCAACCTGCATATTTTAAAAAATGAATTAAAAAAGGGGGCATACCATGCCCCCTTCCTTTCAGATAGTACAAAGGTACAAAATGTATTTCTTATTTACAAACCATGAATTAGATGTTAATTTTTATCGACTACTGAATTGATAGTTTTCTGCATTTGCGCCATCATGGTAGACAAAGCTTCCAAGGTCGGCTCTGGATTAGGCTCAGGCAATTCTGTACTCACAAAACCCTTCGCCTTCCACACCTCCAATATCTCATTTGCAGAAACCCAATATGGTTCGTAGGTCTTATTGTCTGATACCAGTTTCAGACCTTTATCTTCTTTAAACTTCTGACCAATCCTCTTATAAACGATCCCCTCGTCTGAAGACACGATCACATAAGTCTGGCCAGGTTTGATATCATGCCAATTCTCTACATATTCAGCGATGATCAATGATCCCGAAGCTAACGGCAACATGGAATCACCTTTGATCTCAAAAGCCCTATAGGTACCTTGATTAAACATTGGCAAAGAAAACTTTGGCAGCTCACTAACATATTCAGGATCTGCATAGCCATTCAAATATCCAGCACTCGCCTTAACCGGAACTAACTCAATATTTTCTCTATCATTGGAATCAACGGTCACACTTAGTACCCTCAGGTTGGAGGCATTGCTTTTTGGAGTAGGCTTCCATTTATCATCAATCTCATCATTGGCCAATTCATCCATACTCAAATCGTAGAACTCTGCTATCTTTTTTAGCAACTCATATTTAGGCTCTGCCCTATCCTCTTCATACGCGCCTACAGAAGCACGCTTAATTTCCATTAAATCAGCAAACTGCTGCTGTGTTAATCCTTTTTTCTTGCGAAGATATTTAAGATTTGATGAGATATTAGCCATAGATTTTTTTTAATTAATTTTTGGAATACTAAATTTATTAGTATTATTGTACCAATAAAATTAGCAAAACGATTGCAAATTACCAAATAATTTAGCTAAAACAAGAATAAAATGAATAAATACTATACTTATATCGCAACAGATTCTAATCGCAAATTCTTACAAGCGGGATTTAGCCAAGATTTAAATTCAGTATATCACGATTTCCAGAACACACAGGAGCCTACACTTTTTTCCTTTGCCATGTTAAACCGTATCGTTCTAGTGGAAACCCATAACAGTTTGTTTGAAGCCGACAGAAGATTGCAGGAACTAAATTCTATGGGAAGGATTGTTAAAGAAAGATTGATCCGCAAGTCAAACCCTAATTGGCTTAGCTTATGTCCCAATCTATCAAAATTCGGCGCAAACAAAAAAGCCGTTGTTTATGCATAAGCTATAAACAACGGCCTTAACAACCTTTCCCTACACTAATCTCACTCTGCTCTCACTCTTTTCTAAGTAGTTAGACTACCAACCCGGCGCAAAGTTTAATCCAAAGGTTCCAAATTTCTCCCTTGTAGGATTATTCAACTGAATAGCATAATAAGGCTCTAATATCATTGCCCCAAACAGGTTCACACGAAGTGATATACCAGCACTGAACACTGGCATGGTTACCCTTGGGTCGTAACTGCTATAGGTCTGTCCATTGATGTTTTCACTAACGATATCATCATCTGTCTTCTTCCATTTCACGATACTGTTATTGCTCCAAGCCAAACCGCCATCAATAAAGAAGTTCAGGTCTGAAAATAGCAACCCCGAAGGAATTACGGCCAGTTTCTCAGGTCCTGTAAATGGCAATCTCACTTCAAAGTTTCCAACGACCATCTTAGAACCTGACAGGTCATTGTAGCCAATCATACTGTTAGGACCAAATGAATTGGACTCAAATCCACGGACCATATAAGGATAACCTATATATATATTGTAAAGCCTGTCGGCATCGGTTCCCATACGCATATAAGAATACACCCTTGCTGCGATTGTTACCGGTTTGATCCGTTGGTATTTTCTCAGATCGACATTCAGTGCAGTAAAACTATAGGTACCGAAATACTGCTCCGCACCTAGCCTATATCTGAAGCCTTGCAAAGGAGCTGCAATACCGAAAACGGCGTTATCACCGACAAAACCTGCGTTTACCTGCATGAGGTTAAAAGGATCCAGATTAGACACACCTAAAGCTTTAGCGGCCTCATCATTAGGGACACGCTCGCGGTTGCCATAATAGTTATAATAGCTTTGGGTAAAACGGTCAACACGGTAGGAGTTATAAGAAATGGCTCCACCAGTTTCAAAACGATGGTGTCTGTTAAATGGATAGGCTACGAATGCATCAGCCTGGCTCTGGAAAGACCTCACCAAATACTGATCGATCACCGGCTCTACGCCATTACCTAAATCCCTTTGATCAAAGTTATAGAAGCCAAAGCGGTATGGAATATGCGATAAAGATCCACCCCAATTCCAACGGCTTCTCTGATTGATATAAGCTACCTGCCCACCAAAATCATAGATTTCACCATTGATGTTCAAGGCTGCAAAAATCTGGTTGTAACCTAAGATATCTGAAAACATCCCTTGGATACCAGAGTTTATTCCTGCTCCGTACCTAGAACCCACAGACATCCCGACTCCACTATTCGCCAAGTAATCCAATTTGAATTTTGGTTTATATGGGATGTTCTGAATTTGCGAATTTGAGATCCTTCCATAAGCATTGAAGTTATAAAGGTTGGTATTCACCACATCAACCCCTCTACTCTGAACTGGTGGCAACATGGCTGCCTCAAGGTTCACGACACCCGGATCAACGGATTTGGTTTCAAACTCAGAACTTTTCGCTTTATAAATCGAGAAGGAATTATTCTTGAAATAAGAATAGATGATGTCATCATTGGCAGAAACGCTCATTGCTGGTGAGTATTCCGTAATTCCACTGATCCCCGTAAAGAAATCAGTCATTCTCTCCACATGACCACCGTCTATCACGATACGGTACATATTTCTAAACCCATCACTATTTGATAAGAAATAGATCTCTTTTCCTGAAGATGAAAAATGAGGGTTTAGATTATTTGCCCCTGGAAAAACAGGGATATTTTTTATTTCTTTCGTATTGACATCGACAACAGCCAATCCCATTGGAATATCAACGCTTCTACTAGAGGATTCTAAGGACATCCTGTCCGTACTGAATACGATATACTTTCCATCCCTTGAAAAACTAGGTTGGAAATCTGAATATTTATCGTCAGTTAACTGCTTTAGGTCTTTTGACTCCAGATCATAGGTATAGATATCACTTCTTCCATTCTTCAAACCGGAGAAAGCCACCAAACTTCCATTTGGCGCCCAAGTAATATTGGTAAACTCTGTAATGTCACCCATTGCCTGCACCGTCAAAGTCCTACCCGTACCAATATCCACGATCATCAACTTATTCTTTCCCTCACTGAAGACAGAGAAAGCAAACTTCTTGCTATCTGGAGAAAATGTACCGGCAGATTCTATAAAACTAAATTCATCGATATCCTTATTGGTGAGTCGGCTCCCCAGCTTCCTTACAATATTACCCGTTTCGGCATCGGCCAGGAACAGGTCGATACTGAACATATCCATCTCTGACAGGAAAACCACATATTTACCATCAGGAGATATTGCAGGAGACACATTCATCCTTCCTGCATTCTTGGTAGATAGCAATAACTTACCAATCGGATTAGAAGTCGTATCCTTACCTATATTTCTATAGGAGTTCTCCATACTGTTCTTCCACAAGGTAGACATGGTCTGGGCATCATAGCCAAAAACACGTTTTATTGCGTTCTCATATCCGTATTTTGCAGTCTCAATAAATAGAGGCATAATTACGGTATCTCCATAAGTGGACCCTAAATACGACCAGAAAGCTTGGCCATACCGATAAGGGAAATACTTGCTTGACTGTTCTGTCATCTGCCTCAAGCTAGGCAGGTCATTTCTAGCATACGAATCGCGCATCCACATGGATGTAAAAGCATCTTTCTTTCCAATGGAAAAGTACTCAGCCATCCCTTCTACCATCCACAACGGCAGGTTTGCAATATTCTCCAATCGCGTTGAATCCCCACCTTCGATCAACACCCTATACTGGAATGCATGGACCAATTCGTGCCCCAATACATGCCTAGTCTGTTGGTTGATCTGCATGATCGGCATCACGACACGCTGTTTAAAAGCTTCCGTAACACCACCCGTACCTACACTGATCTCTCCCGATATGGCGGTTGTTTGCTGGAATTCAGGATGGTTATTATATAGGATAATTGGGTTTTTTCTCGAAAAGGTATCTTGAAAGACCTGTTGATGCAATTCATACCACACCTCAGATTCCTTTGCAAGCCAATTCATCATGGAATCATTTTGCAAATAATAATAAATATTGAAATGTGGGGTATCATAAACTTTGAAATCAAGCTTCTTATACCTCATCTTATTCTGCCCGAAATATTGGGCACTAGCTTGTCCTGGCATCAAGGCCATACATACTGCCAAAACAAGATTAATGCATAAAATTCTCGCAAATAGCATATGGTTAAATTTCATAACTGATTATTAGTCAATAAAAATAATAAAATCAATTCACTTCAGTCGATTAATTCGTCTCCTCCTGTTGCTCTTCCGTGTTATTTTGATTAAGTAAATCAGGTAGAACAATATTAGGAATCTCAGCATCAGGATTCAAGCCCTCGGTACTGCTACTATCCTGACGAACACGCACTCTAGGTCCTGGACAGTTGTATTTCTTGGTAATTTCAACTGTTGATTCCGGAAATTTCCCAAAGGTCACCCCTAATTCAGGATGTTTATAAAGCTCTTCCATAAACAGGGCATAGATCGGTAATGCAGTCTTAGACCCTTCTCCAGTTGCAGAACTCTTAAAATGTATGCTTTGTTCATCACAACCTACCCAAACTCCAGCAACCAAATCTTTCGTTACCCCCATGTACCAACCGTCAACATAATCTGAAGAGGTACCTGTTTTACCACCGATTTGATTCTCATCCTGAAAAAGGTCCCATTCCCATAAAGCTTGGGATGTGCCCCCCGACTCTTCGATGGTACCCCTAAGCATATAGCCCATTAACCAAGCATTTTCAGCAGTAATTGCCTCCTTCGTAGTGGTTTTGAATTCAGCCAATACCTTTCCATCCTTATCTTCAATCCTTGAAACCAATACCGGCTCCGTACGCTTTCCTTCATTCATGAAGGTGCTATAACCCCTGACCATTTCAAAAACGGAAACATCATTCGAACCCAATCCAACTGATGGCACCGACTCCAATTTACTATCAATACCACATTTATGAGCCATCTCCACAACTTTATCCCAACCTACTTTCTCCGTGATCTGTGCAGTAACCGTATTTAATGAACGAGCCATGGCATGTCTTAGCGACAAGTCACTGTGAGAAAATGACCAATCCGCATTTTTTGGCTCCCAGATCTCATGTTCCCCTTTATTGTTTATGAATTCAATTTTTACTGGCTTATCGGTGAATTTATCACATGGTGCCATACCAGACTCCAAAGCTGCTGCATAAGCAAAAGGCTTAAAGGTAGATCCAGCCTGTCTTTTCGCTTGGTTTACATGGTCAAATTTGTAATAGTTGTGATTGATACCACCAACCCAAACTTTAATATTTCCATTGTATGGGTCCATGACCATCATTCCTGTATTCAACATGGTCAGGTAATGTTTCAGCGAATCCATGGTCGAATAATCCACTTTCTCCATTCCATCCCAGGTAAAGACCTCCATGGATTTTTTCTGGTTCAACTCCTCAAAAACCTTGGCTTCATCATTGTATTTTTTCATCAATGATGCATAAGCCGGAAGTTTTTTCGCATGGTCTTCCAAAAAATTAGGGATCACATTACCTTCTTTATCTCTCCATGGCAGATCATTTCCCCAAACATTGTCCAGACGCTGTTGCAATTCCTTCATCTTGGTTGAAACAACAGTTTCAGCAATTTTCTGCATCCTGGAATCAATAGTTGTATATATTTTCAGACCACTGGTATAGATATCAATTTCGTTTTCTTCACCCCATTCTTCCAACCATTTTTCGACTGCCGTACGAAGGTAGGAATCGTTGGAATTGCGAACTTCCTGATTATTCAGGTTCAAGCCCAAGGAATCTTTACTCAGGGTTGCTACTTCATCCTTTTTCAGATAACCTTCTTTTTCCATTTGGTTTAGAACGACGTTTCTACGTTGCAGAGCGTTCTTAGGATTTCTGATTGGATTATAATAGGTAGTACCCTTCAACATACCGACCAAAACAGCAGCTTCATTGACGGTAACTTCACTTGGCAGCTTATCAAAATACCTTACAGATGCCGACTTAATACCGTAGGCATTATTGCTAAACGAAACGGTATTCAGGTACATCGTCAAGATTTCTTCTTTGCTGTATTTGCTCTCCAATTTGAAGGCAGTCATCCATTCCTTGTACTTTGTGACCAACAGACCAACGCCAGGGATCTTCCCTAACAGTCCTTGAGCATCCTTGTAGCGAGTTCTATATAAATTCTTTGCAAGTTGCTGGGTAATAGTACTTGCACCTCGATCACTTCCACTTAAAGTTGAAAACACTCCGCCAAACAACCCAATAAAATCCACCCCATGATGCTTTCTAAAACGAACATCTTCAGTAGCAATTAGGGCATTAACGATATTTGGAGAAATACTATCATAAGGGACAGGATCACGATCTTGCTTGTAATAGCGACCGATTAAAACAGAGTCGGCGGTAAAAAGTTCGGAAGAAACATTCAGTTCAGGCAACAATATTTCTTTCTTAGTAGGCGATGATCCGAACAAGCCTAGGAAGTTAATTTGTACCGCGCAAGTAAATAAGATAATAAAGTAAATAACAATCAGTGCGATACGCAAAAATTTGTTCCGGACTCGTCTAAACATACGGTAAATATGAACAAAACTTTGGAAAAAATCATATCAATTCGCCCAAAAATGAACCTTGAAATGAAAATTAACGAAATTTAACAAATGAAATTTTTGGTTTTTAACTAGGCTGTTTTTCCGAGACTTATAATAGCAAAAACTGTTCCTAAATTCTCTTTTGTTTACAACAATTTTATCTTATTGAATATTATTCCCTATTTTTACCTGACTTATTTATCGGGGACATGTTAAAGCAAACACTACAACAAAAATTATTACAGAAACTTTCACCGCAACAAATTCAATTCATAAAATTGCTTCAGGTACCTACTGTATCATTAGATGCCCGTATCAAAGAAGAACTTGAAGAGAATCCAGCCTTGGAAGATGGTAGTTTGACCAACATGAACGACCCTGTCGAAGAATACCCAGACAAAGATCCGGATGACGACTTCAACATGGAAGACAATAGCTATGATGACGAATTCAGCGTAGATGAATATATCCAGGAAGACGACTATAAAGATTACGGTGGAGGTTATGACCATGATGATGAGGATGGTAAAAAAGAAATCCCTATCGCAGTCCAAGACTCCTTCTTTGAAAATCTTCAAAATCAGCTTGACTTACTTGCCCTTTCTGATAAAGATTATGTACTAGGCCAACAAATCATCGGTTCCTTGGATGATGATGGTTATCTGCGCCGACCTATCCTTTCTCTGATCGACGACCTAGCCTTTTCCCAAAATGTCATCGTTGAAGAAGATGAGGTTGAAGAGATGCTGAAAATTGTTCAAACCTTTGACCCAGCGGGAATTGGCGCCAGAAATCTTCAGGAATGCTTGAGCATACAACTTCGTAAGAAAGATCAAAATAATCCAATAATTCAACAGGCCCAATTGGTTGTAGAGAACTACTTGGATGAATTCACCAAAAAACATTACGATAAAATCGAAAAGCAATTGGGAGTAAACTCCGAAGAGCTTAAAGAAATTGTAAACGAAATCTTAAAACTGAATCCTAAACCAGGCGATTCAGGAGCTGTTGCTGGTAAGCAATTGCAGATTATTCCAGATTTCCATATCTCCAACAACGACGGTGTCCTGCACCTGACCTTAAATGGCAGGAACGCACCAGAGCTTCGTGTGTCCCGCTCCTACCAGGAAATGTTTGAACATTACGAAAAAGCCGAAAAGAACGACAAGAAAATGCGTGAGGCCGTTCAGTTTGTTAAACAGAAACTGGACTCTGCAAAATGGTTTATCGACGCCATCAAACAAAGACAGCAGACTTTGTTGAAAACTATGAATGCCATTATGGAATATCAATATGACTATTTCTTAACAGGTGATGACAGAATGCTGAAACCTATGATCTTGAAGGATATTGCCGACAAGATCGAAATGGACATTTCAACGGTTTCCCGTGTTGCGAATTCCAAGTATGTCCAAACCGAATTTGGCACTTTCCTTTTAAAATCTTTCTTCTCTGAAGCCATTCAGACTGAGTCCGGTGAAGAGGTTTCCAACAAGGAAGTCAAGAAAATCTTGGAAGAATGCATCGCCAATGAGGATAAGAGAAAACCTCTGGCAGATGAGAAACTAACAGAGATTTTAAAAGAAAAAGGCTATTCCATTGCCCGTAGGACAGTTGCAAAATATCGCGAGGCAATGAATATCCCTGTTGCCCGCCTGAGAAAAGAATTATAGAAAATTTTTATTTGACACTTGCATATTAAAATATAATCTACTAAGTTTGTAGAGTATTCAGAATTGCAGATGCAATACCAACCGAGTGACAGACACCGCGGTGGTAAATCGATACGGGCAACAAGCCAAAATAAACGAATATTGCAAAGTCTTTTAAGACGCCTCTGAATGCAATTATGGTTAAACCCTTTAAACATTAATTGTATGTCGAACACAACAAAACCCTTACACCAGCACCTAGTGGAGAAATTCCACCACTATTCCACCAACGAATTAGTTGTATTGAACAATGATTTGGTAAAATCCAATTGGGGAGCAAACAAAACAGCTTTTAGGACTGCTTTGATTTCCGCACTGTCCAATCGCGGAATCGATCTGTCAGCCATCATCAGTACGGAAGACGGCTTTACCCAGATCCAAAGTGTCCCAGTGAAACTATCTGAAAATAAATTAATTCCTTTATGTTAAGTTAGGAGATTTGAGATCTGAGATCTGAGATGTGAGATATAAAGGTTAATACCTTTATATCTCACATCTCAATACTTTAAAAATGAGTCAGTACGGTTAATATCCCAATACTCATATCTCCCATCTCAGTACTATCCCTAAAACCTCCCTATCGCGTACAGCGCGAAAGTCCCTAACCAATGGCTTCCCATATAGTCGTCTTCAGCACTTAAGTTAGCTATGGAGAAGTTAAAATGTTCTATAGCATTGCCTTTTAAATGCTTCAAACTTCCATCGATTTTACTGATGCCGGAAAGACATGCTGCTCGGCTATAATTCAAACCATCCAAATGAACCAATTTACCGTCCGTCCTATCCTTAACTATTGCGGGTTTCAATTCGAAGGAAGGGTCAAACAATCCTGGCATAAATCCTTTCAACCACGTTAAATACTCATTCTTTTCCATCAATTTACTCATCAAATAAGCTTCTTCTAAACATGGGGAAAGAAAATCATATCCACTCGGTTCATAGGCCAGATCACAATTCTTATCGTTTTGGAACAAACGCAATGAGTTTTCTTGAATGGATTTCTTAAAGGCCTCATCCCCTACGGAATTGGCATAATCCAAAGAAAGCGATAAACTAAAGGCTGAATTATCATGTTGTCCCGCCCTAATTGGGTATACCAATTTTGGGAGATATTCGATATATCGCTTGACCAACAGATCCACTAATGGCTGTAAAGCCACTTTCCAGCGCTGCCCATCCTCATCTTCCCAATTTGCCAGTTCTTCTTGCAACTTGAACAGCCAAGCCCAACCATAAGTCCTTTCAAACCCTAAATTGTTCTTGTCATTGAAAAAAGCAATTTCAGTTTGCACATTCTCAGGCGTAATATGGCTATTCAACACTTTCCTCATATTCCCTTCTTTATCTAGTTCAGGAAATGCCTTCAGCAATTTTATTACTGACCAATAACCATGAACAGAGGAATGCCAGTCAAAACATCCATAAAAGACAGGCCGAAGGGATTTGGGCGATTTAAGATCAGCTCCTGACCCCAAGACTTGGCCTAACTTATTGGGATACTCCACCTCAATACAATGGGTCGGCATGGCATAAATTTGCTGTGCTAATTCAAGTGATAATTTCACGTCTTCGACTTGCACACCTTCTTCATTTTTCGATGGATTATTGCAACCACAGAACAAAAGAACCGTAAGTGCAAAGATGTTTGAACATATTTTTTTCATACTAGTAAAATTGGCAATATATTTGAGTTATAAAAATAACATTTATAAACAATAACAATCTACAATATGAACATTAGTGACTTAATTTCAGGAAGCATTGGTTCACAAGCTACTGAAGGAATATCAGAAAAATTAGGACTTGATAAAAACCAAACCCAATGGGTTGTTTCTGCAGCTATCCCATTGATGATGTCTGCCTTGAATTACAATGCGCAAAAAGGCCCTGAACAAGCTCAAGGCATACAAAAAGCATTGGATAACCACTCTGGGGGGATATTCGATAACCTAGCAGGATTATTTAATCAAGGACCAACAGAAGATGAAGATAAAATTGTAAATCACATCTTTGGTCGCAACACCGATACGGTAAAACAATCCCTTTCTGAAAAATCAGGAATTAGCATGGGGAAAATCGGTGGTATTTTAGCGCTATTGGCTCCTTTGGTAATGGGTTATCTAGGTAAAAAGAAACAAGCTGACGCTGGAACTGGCGGCGGAGGGATTGGAGACCTTTTAGGAAGCATCCTTGGAGGTGGCTCGTCAAATGCCGGTGCTTCAGGAGGGGGAATCGGTGATTTGATCGGAAGCGTATTAGGAGGCGGTGGTTCTAGCACTGCTAGCTCATCACAACCTAATATTGCAGGTGGTTTAGGTGATTTAGTTGGACAGTTTTTCGACCAGAAAAACGACAATAGTGCTAAAGGCAACATCTTGGATAGCCTTGCTGGAATGTTTGGAAAATAAACGAATAATTATACAACCACAAAGGGATTGGTCAATTTGATCAATCCTTTTTCTATTTTATTCCATCCGATTGCGAAAACGATTATATTTACACATGCAATCTAAAATAAGCTTCAAAAACGATTATAGTGAGGGTGCTCACCCCAATATATTAAACCTTCTATCCCAAACCAATCTTGATCAGGAAGCCGGTTATGGGGAAGATAACCTCAGCCTAAAAGCAAAATCTTTCATCAAAAAAAGAATCAACAATCCAGATGCTGAGATCTATTTTGTTTCTGGAGGTACCCAAGCAAACATGCTGGTCATTAGCCATCTCCTTAAACCATACGAATCCGTGATTGCTGCCGATACCGGACATATTGAGGTCCATGAAACTGGTGCCATTGAAAATACTGGACACAAAATCAATTGTATCCCCAACAAAGATGGTAAAATTTCCATTCAGGGAATACAAGCTGCCCTAGATTACCATACCGACAACCATATGGTCAAACCTGCTATGGTCTATATTTCGCAGTGCACAGAAATCGGAAGCATCTACAGCAAAGCAGAATTGGAAGAAATCTCCTCATTCTGTAAATCCAATGGATTGATATTATTTGTAGACGGTGCTAGGCTGGCTACTGCACTGACCTCAGGCTATGCTGACCTGAACATCGAAGATTTAGCAATTCTTGCAGATGTATTCTACATCGGGGCTACAAAAAATGCCGGATTATTAGGTGAAGCCATTGTATTCAAAAACAAAGAACTCGCTCATGGTTTCGATTACTATATCAAGCAAAAAGGAGCTCTAATGGCTAAAGGTCGAATCTTAGGGGCACAATTCTACGCTCTATTTGATGACAATCTGTTTTTTGACCTAGGAAAACATGCCAACCAAATGGCCGCTAAAATAGCTGATGCATTCCAATCCAGAGGCTTTGAATTCTCTAGCAAACCCGTTAGCAACCAAATCTTCCCTATCCTTCCATATTCCGCCATAAAAGAACTCCATAAAAAATATGAATTCTATGTTTGGCAGAAGTTAGATGGTGATAAGGCCGTGGTACGGATAGTGACCTCCTGGGCAACAGCTGAATCAGCCATAGATCAGTTTATCGCAGATCTTCCTCAGGCTTTTTAGGTTAAATAGCCATAATTCCTTATTTTAGGAGAATACCCTAAATCTAGACTATGACTGTAGAAGAATTTGTGATATTGGTAGATCAACAGGACAATGAAATTGGCCAAATGGAAAAACAAGAGGCTCACCTTCAAAACCGAAAACACCGTGCTTTCTCTGTATTCCTTTTGGACGATCAAGGTAATCTGATATTACAACAACGTGCGGATTCAAAATACCACAGCCCCGGACTATGGACCAACAGCTGCTGCGGACATCCTCGACCTAATGAGACAACAATAGGAGCTGCCAAGAGACGAACTTTTGAAGAACTGGGAATCCACATAGACATCAAAGAGGTTTTCCAGCTGAGCTATGAAGAACACCTAGAAAATGGCCTTTGGGAAAATGAATTTGACCATATCTTCATCGGTAATTTCAATGAGGATATCCCAAACCCAAATCCAGATGAAGTTCAAGCTCTAAAATATAGCAGTGTTGCTAAAATCGAAAATGACCTCAAGGAAAACCCTCAAGACTATACCTTCTGGTTTAAACTGATATTCCCTAAGATTAAACATTTATTAGAGAAATAAGACCATAGACATAAGACCTCAGAAGTGTAAACCTTCTATTTTCTCACTTCCAACTCTGAATAATAGCAAGATTCTGTTCGATTCTCTTTAATTCATCTAATCAGCCTTTTGGATAAAAGGCATTAGATTACTAAAGCTCTTGTGTCTTATGTCTTAAATCTCCTAACCTACCACCATTCTGCATTTGGCAAATAATAGTGGGCTGTATCTTTTTCATTTTGCCAAGGAGCCAATTCAAATAAATAGCCTTTTTGACTGACTTTCCAGGGATAATTGAAATCATATTCACCCCAACGAAATTCAACCTTATAGGTTTTTCCATCTGAACTCGTCAAGGTCCCAAACAGTCTGGGATAAGATGAACCAGAAACCCCATTGGTATACATGACAGCTTTATCAAAAACTAACTTGGCATTGGCCTCAACCGAATCGCTCAGTTTGATGACAGGTTCCTCGGCTTGCAACATAGCTGTATAGGACTTCCAAGAAGTTTGATTGGTATCAGACATCGCATAAGGATAACCCTTTTTTGTAGGGGTTTGCTCCATAAACAATCGCACTGGTCTATTTGTTACCAATTCCTTGCCCAAAACCTCCTTATATGGTGCTTTTTTACTGATGTTGGTAGACTTGGTCTTAACGGTCTGAATTATAGCAAGTACAAACAGAAAGAAGCCAACAATAATGCAAATAATAAATATCTTGATCACCTTTTTTGCAGTTATACCCTCTTTTATTCCCATATATTATTTTTTCTCGGTCAAACTAACTTCTAAACTACCGTCTTCAGAAACCAAGTCGATTTGATAGCTTTCCTGTCCTATTAATTTCATTGGCACAGTCTCCGTGTCAAAATCCGTACTATTCATTTCCATAGAAGTTTTAGCAGTAGTACTTTTTTCCCTTCCTTTAGCTATCAACAAGCTTCCTTCACCTGCATCCATTATCTTAAACCAACTAAAACCCGAACTTTTGGGAGCGCCTGTACCCGGGTCCTTTTCCGTAAACCTGCCAAAATACAAATCTCCGCCATGCATAGCTTCAGATAACTTGGAAACTCGATCTTGCTGGTATGGATTCGGCTTCACCGTATCATATACTAAATAAGCAAAAAATCCAATAAAAGCTAATATAAAGATATAACCAAAAATTGTTGGCTTCAGTCGGAAGGGGGCCTGACGTATATGTGGTTCACATTCCTTTACATAGCTTTTCATCCCATCGGACCATTTCCGCTTTGGGATAAACTTATCGGTTACACGATCATAATAACTAGGAGCGGCATTCTTGGAATAACCAGTATAGAATGCGGTAGAAAAATATGATCTATAAAATACCAAAATCATTTGATTTCCCGGATTCACAGGATTTTGCAAATGATCCGCTGAAAAACTCGCCTCTTCAATTTTCTTAAAATAAATAAACATATATGTTGCGTCTAGTTCTTATTGATTTTTTGTTCTGATTACCTCTGATTCCCAGCCACTATAGATTCCATTGAAGGATTTAGCTTTTTCCCATATCGGAAGACATAATTCGTCAATCTGTTCATAGTTTAGATAGTCTTGCCTGGATATCCCTAATTTCCATAATTCATCCCGTTTTTCTTTCAAAAAGAGAACAAAGCGTTCGCTTTCCGCAAATTGGAGAAACTCATCCATATCCTTTTCTTCCCTGAAAGCTAGGTAATGATGGACATTCCTGGACTCTTTAAGGTCATCCCCTGCTTCGGTCAACTGCCTCAGCACAATTCTGTTCTTGATCATTTCCATCTGGAATGGCAATGGATAAGCCAAATTGAAATAATCACTCCAATTGGGATCATGTCTATGGTCAATTTGATAGGTTAATTTTTCACCAAAATCCTTGTCTAATTGTGAAAGAAAGGCTTTGCTATTTTCTACCTTATGACAATAATACATCTGTAATCGTTCTGAATTCATGGTCAAGGTTGAGACATGCAACATATTCTCTCCATAACGAACGATCAAATCCGAAATCTTATCTTCGACTTCATTGATTAGCTTATAACTTTCTATGGTAGGCAAGCCTTCCTCATTGGCATAGTCAAATGGGATAATCAGATAAAAAACTTCCGACAAGGAATTTATAGGGGCAATTTCAGCTACATTGATATCTACGATGACAGAGGTAACCTGGTTATTGATCCTAGAAAAATAAACCTGCCAATTTTCATCATGACTAGGTACCTGAATCTTTTTCCTGAATAATGATTTGAACATGCTTTCCTTTAGATAAATCAATCCATGGTGAATTACCCAAAAGTAAGCTCCTGTTTTTACTTGTCCGAGTGAAGGGTTGTCGAATTTATATAAATGAAACAGATAGAAACTATTGAAAAACGCTATTTATTGGTTTCTTCTTTCAGATAGTCCAAAAATTGGGATGGAGTAACTCCAGTACTTTTTTTAAACGCTTTACTGAATATACTATGGGATGAGAATCCACTGACCTCTGCCAAATATGAAATCTTGTACTGCTCAAATTTTGGTTCGTTCTTGATTCTTTCAATTATATATCGGATCCTCAGACCGTTGATATAATCATTGAAATTCATTTCTTTATAGGTATTGATTATTTTAGAAAGGGTGATGGTATTTGTTTCTAGATAACTCGCTAAAAACGCCAAACTCATTTTGCTGTCAACAAATAGTTCTCCTTCCTCAAAATCCTCTAGCTTGTCCAATATTCTGCTAGTTTTTTCATCCATCTCCTTGGTCTGGGAGCTAGCATTTGGCTCTTGATCAACGGTTTCCTTTTTTCGGTTGGCAACCTCATCCTTATTCTTTTTATCTTTATTTAGCTGTTCCAGGTAATCAGAAATCTTTTGTTTGTTCTTCTTGTTTTCCTTCATTTGGTAAACCAAGATAATGGCCAAACCTGCAATCAGAACAGCTAATCCAAAAAGGATATACCTCAACATAAAATTGGTGCTGTCTTTTGCAGATATATCTTTCTGCAATTTGCCAACCTCCAGATTATTGATAAATGTATTGATGAAATTGGACCTTTTATTATCATTTAGCGCTTGATCTTGCTCCATAAACAGGCCTGAATACATCAGCGATTTCTCTGTATCCCCCAGCTGTTTGCTCGCCAAATAGGCATATCTATAGGATTCCATTTCATATTTGATGTAATCAGCGACAAGCATGTGGTTCTGGATGGCATCTTCCAAGTAATTAAGAGAAGTTTGATAATCTTCCAATTGATAATAGATCATGCCCAGAAAGACTTTCGCCATGTAGGCATATTCCTTGAAATCCTTTCGTTCATTGATATCTATCACTTCTTTAAAAAATGGAATGGCCTGATCAAATTCCTTTTTAAAAAAATGGTATTTACCTTTTACCAAGATCTCATGGACAAAGGTAGTGGTGGTATCTCCCTTAAAGTTTTCAGAATAGATATCTTCTACCAACTTCAGGTTCTTTTCAGCATTACTGAAATCTTCTTTCAGGATATAGCCACATGCTAGGTTCACGGAAAGAGTTGCGATTGCATTTAAATGAAAGCTTTTTTCCTCTTCGGGCAAACGGTCACTTTTCAACTTTTGAAGTTCCCCTATCAGTTTTTCCAATTCATGGTTATATACATCAAAGTTCCCACTCAGATAGTAGAAGTAATTGTATTCCGCATTGGCCAGTACACGTTCGATGCCAGGAGGATAATCATCTATGAATTTTTGGGCCTGCAAAAATGCTTCTTTACTTTTTGCATAATCAGACTTCTTATAATACACCTCGGCAATCCCCATTTTTGCAACAAATTGATTCACCGGATCTTTTGTTGCAACAGAAATGGAATCAAGCTTATTTAGATATTTTAAGGTACCATCCAAGTCACCATTCCCGGCCATAAGATAAAAAAACCAAGTGTAGACTTCTTTCTGTTGATCGGTAGTCAACTTCTTTTTCTCTAAATATTCTAAATAAACCGTGGAACGGGTTAGGTAAGCTTTATCCAATAATTCATCATGAGAATAATTAACCAAACTATCTGTTTTGTCCTGACCTTTTGTAACAAAACCATGAAACATTAAGCTTATAAAAACAATCCAATAAAATATTGAAATTTTCTTTCTCATGCACTGAACCTCAGTTAAATAATCATAGATATAGATGCCTTGAATTAATTTATTTACGAAGAACAATGGTAACTATTCGGGCATTTACGTAAATATAATTTTTTTTACCAATTATGACGTAGCATACCATCAAATAGATGCTATTTTTAAAATTTTAATTAGATGTTTGGACATTTAATTAAAATTCCATTTTTACACTGATCAGGAACATTGCTTTATGCTCATTACTTTCTTCATGACTGCCGGTAATTGCAATAGATCAAAGTCATGGTCAAAAAGAAGGTATCTTTTCTCCCATTTATTGGAATATTTATCCTTAAAGTCCTTTTGATTCTTGTATTTACGGTATCGTGGAAAAGTATTCGAAACGAAATGCATGATATGCTCTGCAGCAGTATCTGGCTCTTCAATCCCTACCAAAGGCACCATTCCCAAATTAATATATCGATAATCCTGTGACTTGGCATATTCAATAAGCTTAACGATCAATCCGTCCATACAGGCACTTGGAGCATCCATTTTTTTCCGAAACAGGTCATAAGTGCATTCATCCATTGCATAATCTGGAACGATGTTTAAAAAGGAAACTACATTTCCATCTTTATCATGAATGCAGATCATATCTAATGAACGTAAGATCTCATTGTCAAACTGCCCTTGCGAAAAGATCACCTCGCTCCGATTATTTCCTAATAACCATTCATCTGATACCGATCTTAATTCAGTGATAAACTTCTCGCTGTGTGGCGCATGATGGATCAATGCATGGTAGCCATTCTTCTCCAAAAAGTTCAACCCGTTTCGAAGGGACTTCCTTGATTTCCCATTTAAATTAAATTGAGATACATCTATGATCCCTTCAATTCCAATAAGCAATTTCTTCTTTCGCAGATACTGGAAATTGAACAAATTATCTTCTGAAACCCTAAAGTAAATGCTCTTTAGCCCCTGCTTACGGCAGTACTGATCAAATTCCTGGATGATATTTACCTTATCTGTCCAATGGCAGACTGGCTCGTCCAATACTACAGCATATTTATTGGCAACCCGATAGGAAACAAAACCCAAAGCCAAATCCGAAAAATAAAGCTCCTTTTCCTTGGAGATCTTAAAATAATCCAAGGATGAATTACCAAACTTATCCAAAAGCATTTTAGCCATCGCTTTCTCATCCTGACCATGGTCCTTTGCTATATACTTCTTCGATTGGAGGATCGTATAGAAAAACAAGATCCAACATGCAAAACCCAGAACATGGATGATATGGAGAAACTCCCGGCCAAAATTTGTCTTTGGTTCCAAGCCAGCATCGGAAAACAATAAAAAACCATTCAAGGCATATAAAAAAGATTCCTTCCAGCTAAAGTCTATCCCAAAATGTCTTTTATCAATAATATAAAAGCTAATGGTTTCAAAAAACAGAACCGCCAGAAATGAAACCAGAAAGGATAATATCCCGATCCGGACCCAATAGATATTGGCCTGAATGCGGTATTCTTTTCGATTATAGATCAAAAAGAGCAATGTAATGGCCGCAACAATGGACTCCTCATAGTCAATGCCCTTCATCAAGTGACCAAACAACGATAAAATACAGAATATACTAGCAAACCAATACGCCGTCCTATAACCCTTTAACAAATAGGTGGAACTCACCAATAGGCCAATTCCAATAATTAAAACGAGAAGTTTAGAAATTGACAAGGTCTCTGCAGGAAAGTAAAACTTTTCTAAATGTAACCTATCAGCAATTGGAGGTAATAAGACCGATATGATATTGAGAATCCCCAACAAGAAAATCATCACTGAAGGACCAATTCGGGTAATCAATTGTGCCCCTTTCATGGAAAAGGAAATAAATCCAAATAAGAGCGGCAACCAAAACTCAAACACCCTATACAGAAGGGTAATTCCGAGACCTGCTTCTTGGCTATATCCAAATTTCTTAAAAATTAAAAACATGGATAGCTCAACAGCTCCTAATCCTCGCAAAAATGGCGATACAATCATCAATAAAGTTGAAATGATATAACCTAAAATTGCCGCTTCAAAAGAAAGTGGCAGGCCTAAAGCTTTCATGGCTATCAAAATATGGAAGATCCCACAAAATTCGACCAGAACAGAAAAGAACAAGGATAAAAGCAGGTACCTTTTGTCCACTTCACTTGAAAACAGATTTGAAATCTGAATAACGGTATTCGGAAACCTTCTTTCTAAAAGTTGATAAAGCCTCGTTCTATACCTAATACAATAAAAAACATAAAATGAAACAGCTAAAATTAAAGCCAATATGAGGAAGGGGACCAGCAAATTGCCGACCTGATCACTCTTCCATAGGCTATATAACAAAATTGGAATGGCAAGTAAAAAGACCGAAAACAAGGCAAGATATCCATAAAGGATGCTGGTCTGGTGGATTTGGGTCTTATTGAGGTTCATCCTTCTCAATTGAGTGGTATTATAAGCCAAGGAAGAGATTCCTCCGGCTGGCAAAAAAACACTCAAAAGATTCCTTTTCAAGAAAAGTTCCAAGGCAACTTTGATACTGATCTTGAGGCTCATCGCTCTAAAACTGGCCACATACATATAGCCTTCCATCAGAATAAAAAATAAAGTCAGTAAAACACCAGCTATTACCCAATAGATATTACAGTTTTGTAATAGCGGCATGATCTGTTCTATTTCCTTCCGCTGATCCCGAAAGAAAACGAAGGCCAATAAAATAATGAGAATTCCCAAAAGCTCCTTCCAGTATCGTAGGGGACTTATATTTTTAAGGTTTACAACTATTCTTTTTGGCATACTATAAAAAAACAATGCGATAATTTCTATAAATCTAATCAGCTCATGTTTACAATTAGTTAAAATTTTATAATCTAATTATAAACTGTTCTTTTCTTTAAAATTCTTTAAAGGACTTTCCCTAAAATGTGTATGCTTTCCGTCTCATTTTAGTATATTTACTCTGATGATACATGTTGCTTGTGCCTTAATAGAAAAAGATCAACAGATATTGATCTGTCAGCGATCCGCAAAAATGAAATTGCCTCTAAAATGGGAGTTTCCAGGAGGAAAATTGGAAGAAGGTGAAACCCTGGAAGAATGCCTGGTTAGGGAAGTTTTAGAAGAGATCAATCTGAACATACAGATCCATGAACCCCTCACAAAAGTAGAATATCATTATCCCGACTTCTCTTTAACCCTTTACCCTTTTATTTGTTCCATTAAAAGTGGCAAATTGAAAGCCAATGAACATGAACAGGTAATCTGGGTTGATAGAACTGAATTGTTCCGTTTCGATTGGGCAAATGCCGACCTCCCTATTATTGAAGAATATATCAGGACACGAAGGGAAGAGGTGTAATCTCCTAAGGCAAATACCCAGAAAAAAATTAACAAATCAATAAAGATTGCATTGGCGTACAGTTCCTGCACCTTCGGTTTCCCCTTCCTGTCGTCCTGACGAAGGAAGGATCTCGGAATATTACAGACCTTTTCGATTAAGATATTGGGGATTGCATCGGCGTACAGTTCCTGCACCTTCCGTTTCCCCCCTTCCTGTCGTCCTGACGAAGGAAAGATCTCGGAACCATACAAATAAGATTGAATTAGCGTACTGCTCCTGCACTTTTTGCCTTACTGTCATGTTGAGGGACGAAACATCTCGGAACATTACAAACATTATCTAATAATAAATCAATAAAGATTGCATTGGCTGGCGGAAAGTTCCTGGACCTTCGGTGCAGCATGACATGCCTTAGTAGTAGAGAACCGTACAGATTCTTCACTGATCGTTCAGAATCAAAATTCGCTAAAGAGGGATTCAGAGTGAAACGAAGAATCTATTTTTTGTTTTTTAGGATCGCTGTCATCGTGAGCACAGCGAACGAACCGTTTTCTTTCTTTAACAAGAACTACTGAAAAACATTTCACCCACGCTGTGGGTTGGCCATTACACACATCCAATTTCTACAAAGATTCCACCCCCCCTGGGGGTTCGCAATACAAACAACCATTCTTCCTAAGGAAGCCTTTCAGCTACCGGCTCATTTCAATTGGCGAAAAAATGGAAAGAATGCCGTTGCCTGGCGCGATGGGATCGGCATCCTCGACATCAAGGCATTCTTTTCATGTGTTGTGGCTGCTGCGAAAAGCCATCATAAATTGGCCGAAGCGTATTTTAGAAAAAATTGCAGGAATGAGAAACGGTGTTATTCACCCATTTGGGTAAATGATTATTGGAATATATGCGGCGGGCGAATGCTTTTCGCCCCTACAGCATTAGGGACTTTCCAACGTCAAGTTAATCAAAATCATGGTCCATCCGGTGCTTGAGCGGAGCTGATCCCTATCCTGGTTCATATCCAGTTCTTGGTCCATCCTCTTATCCGTTTCATCCTGGTTCATTCCCAGTTCTTGGTCCATCCTCTTATCCCTTTAATCCTGGTTCAAACCAACGTTATAATTTCTTTTTCATAGATCATTACTTATTTATTTTCTCTACAATTTGCCAACGGACAATTATTAAAACCACCTATTCTCTCAAAAAAAATGGCCCCGCAAAATCTATCAAAAAACAAAAAAGCCAGCAAAAATACTTTGCTGGCCGACAATTATTTACTATTCATCAACTATAGCAATTGCCTCAAGGCTAATTCATAAGCTCTTGAGGAAATGTTTATTTTAGTTTCAGGGTTATAGCTATGGATCTGCTCCAATGCTTTTCGGATAACATCTGAAACATCCTGAAACAGGGAGTCATCGCTGATCTCAATATTAGGCTGCATCAGGTAGGCAAAGACCCTTGCCATGCCACAATTGGCAACAAAGTCTGGGATCACTGCAACATGTTGATCGGCATATTCCATTACAGGGCCATAAAAAATCTCACGATCTGCAAAAGGAACATTGGCGCCAGAAGCAATTACCTCCAGACTGTTATCGATCATCTGCTGGATCTGTTCCTTAGAAACCAATCTTGAAGCTGCCGCAGGGATAAAGATTTCAGCAGGAATACCCCAGATTTTGGTATTGACTTCCTCAAATGGAATCATATCTTCGGCAAAAAGTGAATTTCCGTTTCGGGATAATAACAAAGATTGGATTTCTTCTTCGGAAAAGCCCTCTTCTTTGATCAAACCTCCTACCCGATCGATGATACCAACAACTTTCACTCCTTTTTTGCTCAGATAAAATGCAGCAGAAGCTGCTACATTCCCCCAACCTTGGATGATGGCCCTTTTTCCAGAAACATGACCCTCAAATAAATCATAATAATGGCTAACCGATTCTGCTACGCCGAAACCCGTAATCATATCAGCAACCTTAAATTTCCTTTTCAGGTCAGGGCTATAGTGCGAGTCTTCCAATACCTTGGAAACACCATATCTCAATTGCCCAATCTGATGGATACGTCCATTCTCCCGAATATCAAAATGACCATTCAGGACACCCTCTTGAGGATGCCATAAGCCAAATTGCTCCGTCAATGGAATGACATCATGGATTTCATCCACGTTCAGATCACCGCCAGTGCCATAATAATTCTTCAACAGAGGAGTTACCACTTTAAACCAGCGTTCCAATACGCCATGTTTTCTTGGGTCTGCAGGATCAAAATTAATCCCTGATTTTGCCCCTCCAATTGCAGGTCCAGAAACCGTGAACTTCACTTCCATTGTCTTTGCCAAGGATTCAACTTCATTCCTGTCCAATCCCGAACGCATCCTTGTACCACCTCCGGCTGCTCCACCTCTCAAGGAATTGATCACAACCCAGCCTTCTGCTTCAGTTTCAGTATCTTTCCATTCAAAAACAATCTCAGGTTGTTTCTGCTCAAACTCCTGCAATAATTCTTTCATAATCAATAGGTTCATTAAATTGAAATCTTATAGGTTACCTCTTTTTTCTTGTTCTCTTTCAATCGCCTCAAACAGCGCCTTAAAATTTCCAGCCCCAAAGCTTTGCGCCCCTTTACGCTGAATGATTTCAAAGAACAAGGTCGGGCGATCCTCCACCGGCTTGGTAAAGATCTGCAACAAATAGCCTTCTTCATCACGGTCAACCAATATCCCTAAATCTTGGATAGCCTTGATCTCCTCATCAATTTCGCCTACCCTTTCTGAAAGCATATCATAATAGGCCTCCGGTGGAGCTCCTAAAAACTCAACGCCTCGTTCCTTTAATGCTTTTACCGTTTTCATTATATCATGCGTTGCCAGGGCAGCATGCTGAACACCTTCGCCCTCATAAAACTCTAAGTATTCTTCGATCTGGGATTTCTTCTTCCCTTCTGCAGGTTCATTGATCGGAAATTTCACATAACCATTACCATTGCTCATGACTTTACTCATCAATGCAGAATATTCAGTATTGATCTGTTTGTCATCAAAAGAAAGGATGTTTACAAATCCCATAACATCCTGGTACCATTCCACGGTTTCATTCATACGGTCCCAGCCCACATTTCCAACACAATGGTCTACATATAACAAGCCAGTTTCTTCAGGATTATAATCGCTCTCCCACTTGACATACCCCGGCATAAATGGTCCTGAATAGTTCTTCCGTTCAACAAACATGTGTACCGTTTCCCCATAGGTATAGATTCCAGCTGTCCGTACTTCTCCGAATTCATCTTCCTTGACCTCCAATTCCTGATAAACCTTCGCACCACGTTTTTTCGTTTCTTGCAGTGATTTTTCAGCATCATCAACCCATAATGCCAATATCTTCACACCGTCCCCATGCTTTTTAACATGTTCAGAAATAGGGCTATCGGATTTCAAGGCGGTAGTCAGCATAATGCGGATCTTGTTCTGCTTCAATACATAAGATGCTCTATCCCTAACTCCAGTTTCGGGACCTGCGTAGGCCTCCGATTGAAATCCGAATGCCGTTTTATAGAAATGGGCCGCTTGCTTGGCATTACCCACATAAAATTCAATATAATCCGTTCCATTGATAGGCAAAAAATCCTGAGCTTTTGCTATCTTCTCTGCGAATGTTTGTGTCATAATATTTTTATTGATTGGTTAGTTTATCCATGATTTATAATAGTCCTGATCTTCAATTTCCAAGGCTTCCTCTGTTAACATCAAAGGCCTAAAAGGATCGATCATTACGGCGAGTTCTTCTGTTTTGGTCTGACCAATACTTTTTTCCACTGTTCCAGGATGTGGTCCATGCGGAATTCCACCAGGGTGTAAGGTAATCTGTCCGCGTTCTACAGATTTTCTGCTCATGAAATCTCCATCTACATAATAGAGGACCTCATCGGAATCTACATTGCTATGGTTATATGGCGCAGGAATGGAATCAGGATGATAATCGTACATCCTAGGGCAGAAACTGCATAAAACAAAGGAATTTGTTTCGAAGGTCTGATGGACTGGAGGGGGTTGATGCAACATCCCGGTAATCGGCATGAAATCATGAATGGAAAAGGCCCATGGATAATGGTAGCCATCCCAACCTACAAAATCAAAAGGATGTGTCCCGTAGATATAAGGATAAATCAATCCTTGTTTCTTGATTTTGATTTCGAAATCTCCCTTTTCATCAAATGTTTTCAGGTTCTGTGGCCTGCGGATATCTCTTTCACAAAATGGGGAATGCTCCATCAATTGCCCAAATTCATTTCTATATCGTTTTGGAGTTCGAATAGGTTCAAAGGATTCAACGATAAACAGTCGATTTTTATCAGTAACAAAATCAATCTGGTAGATTACCCCTCTAGGAATCACTAAATAATCACCGTAAGCAAATGGAATCTCGCCGTAGCCGGTCCTCAACGTTCCAGAACCTTCATGGATAAAGATTACCTCGTCTGCTTGGGAGTTCTTGTAAAAATAACTGTCCATAGGTTTCTGTGGAGCAGCTAAAGAAATATGTAGATCGGAGTTGACCAGAACTGGGGTCCTACTCTCTAAAAAATCGGCCTTAGGTTTGACCTGAAATCCTCTCAAGCTGGTATGTTTCAAATGCTTGTCCCGGGCAATTTTAGGGTTCACATCATAAGGCTCCCTAATCTCCTTGACAATGGTCGGTGGATAGCAATGATACACCAAGGAATAAACACTTGAAAACCCATGGGTGGATACTAGTTCCTCAGAAAACAATTCTCCATTGTCTTTTCTGAAAACTGTATGTCTTTTTGGGGGAATCTTACCCAACTGATGATAAAGTGGCATAATAATAAGTTTAAAAAATGATTATAATATGATTGAATTACATAGCCTCTGGCTAGATATCACTTTGAAAAAGAATTAAATTTGGTATTAGTACTGCGCGAAAACAACATCAGCTATCAATGCCTTGATATAAGGCATTAAACCTTTTGGGAGGTTTTTTGGCTTTATGTTGCTTATGTTCATATTGGTATGTATTATTTCAAATATACCCTTTATAATTTTATATTTACATAAAGATTGGGAAAATAAATATGGTATTATGAAATTTAATTTTCCGTCACAGAAAAATTATAACCTTTATAAATAAATAAGCAGAGTATTCAAAAAATCATTATGAAAATTGTAACATACTTGGAAAATGGCAAAGAACAGCTTGGTTTTGTTATTGAAAACCTGGTTTTTCCTAGCCATATGATATCCAACAAACTTCCCAATTCCTGCTTAGCATTGCTTCAGCTCGGGCAAGAAGGACTTGATTTAGCAAAAAAGGAGCTACAAGAATTCAAAAAGATAAAAGATTTTCAAAATGAGGGCGTAAGTTTTTCTGAAATTACCATGAATGCCCCCCTTCCCAATCCAACTTCCTTTCGTGATGCCTATGCATTTAGACAACATGTAGAAACTTCCCGTCTGAACCGTGGATTGGAAATGATACCCGAATTCGACCAATTCCCCGTGTTCTACTTTTCCAATCACCAAGCTATTCAAGGTCCTGGACCTGTATATTGCATGCCCCGCCATTTTGAAAAAATGGACTTTGAATTGGAGGTGGCCATTGTCATCCTTAAAAAGGGTAGAAATATCAAAGCATCCGATGCTGATCAATATATAGCTGGTTTCACCATCTTAAATGACCTCAGTGCCAGAAATTTGCAGATGCAGGAAATGAAGCTCAATCTGGGACCAGCAAAAGGAAAAGATTTCGCCAGTACCTTTGGTCCTTATCTGGTTACCCTCGATGAACTGGAGCAATACAGAACAGCACCTTTGCCAGGGCATACAGGAAATGCTTATGACCTTAAAATGAAATGTTGGATCAATGACCGGCTGGTTTCTGAAGGTAGCCTTGCCAGCATGAACTGGACCTTTGCTGAAATTATCGAACGGGCATCTTATGGCGTGACCCTCTTTCCTGGTGATATTATAGGTTCTGGAACGGTTGGAACGGGGTGCCTATTAGAAATTAACGGTACTGGAAAGCGTAAGGACCAAGCTTATCAAGAAATCTGGATCCAACCGAAAGATAGAATCAGCATGGAGGTAACAGGTTTGGGGAAACTTGAAAACATCATCTACCAAGAAGACCTTTCTGAATAATCAATAATTAATACGATATATATGCAGTTCAACGAAACAAAGACATTCAACCAAGAAACCCACGGATCAGTTTTCGATAGCTTAATAAAATACGCAGTGGCGCCAAGGCCGATTTGCTTTGCCTCAACCATAGATAAAGCAGGAAATGTAAATCTAAGCCCATTCAGCTATTTCAATTTCATGTCCCAGAACCCGCCCATTTGTGTGTTTTCACCGCTTACCCGGGTCCGTGACGGAAAAGATAAACACACCTTGGAAAATATCCGTGAAGTTCCTGAAGTCGTTATCAATATCGTAAATTTTGATATGGTACAACAGCAGTCCTTAGCCAGTACGGAGTACGCAAAAGAAATCAATGAGTTTGACAAATCTGGATTTACCGCTTTACCCTCAGGATTGGTCAAACCACCTAGGGTAGCTGAATCACCAGTCCAATTGGAGTGTAAGGTCAGAGAGATTATCACCATCCAAGAAGGTGGAGGAACAGGAAATTTAGTTATTGCTGAAGTGGTCAATATGCATATAAAAAGTTACCTATTGGACGAAAATGATCAAATGGACCAAGCAGCCCTAGATCTTGTGGCACGATTGGGTGGGGACTGGTACTGCCGAGTGACGAAAGAAAACCTTTTTGAGGTTCCAAAACCGCTACGGAAATTAGGGATCGGAGTAGATCAATTACCAGAACATATCCGCAATTCCTCTATATTGACAGGAAACCAATTAGGTCTCCTCGCTAATATAGAAGCAATCCCATCATTTGAAAATGACATCTTGGAGGATGAACAGATCCATACCTTAAAAAGTATGTGGGAACAGGACCAAACCCAATTGAATAATGAGCTGCAGCGATATGCTGCCAGATTATTGGATGAAGAGCAAATAGAAAAAGCTTGGCAAGTCCTACTTGTACATTAATTCCAAATTAATTGGTTGGGTCTGTGCAAGCCTTATTCCATCAGATATTAACTTTTCAAGGTCAGGGTTTTTCCTGGCCTTTTCCTTTAAAATAAACCTTAAACTATCTTCTAATTCAATCTGCCCTTCGTGGATCGCTAATTCATAGAGCTCGACCATGGCTAACCAATCGTTAGGGAATCCTTCCAACAGCTCTTGAACCAATACTGATAAGGCCCTTTCTTTTCCCTGCCCTTCTCTTAATTCCCTGATTTGCCCGTAAATTTCATGGAGATCTTTTTGTTCATCGGTCCAATTTTGCTTTTCAGTTTTAATTTCTGAAATATTGATGTCAGGATCAAATGCAAATTTATCAGCAGCCCCTGCATACACAGATTTAACCGAGCTTCCTACAGCCATGTCATAGATACCCCATTCAGGCTGGAATAAAACTTGACCAGTAGGTTCATGGACGACCGTACATTCCTCAAAACTAACGATCAGCAGCAAGCCATCTTCATTGAACACAAAGGATCTTACTTTCCCTGATACCAATAATCCAGATTTAAAATATAATGATCCTGGCATGCCTTCAATCAATCCTAGGCCCTCTAAATCTTCTGCTCTACATTGTTCCAATGGCAATCGCTTTCCTATCAATAATCCAATCGGAGAACTAAATCCATCTTTATGGTAATGCTTTCCATGACCTTTCAATTCCAGATTTTTATAAGCCAATGCGGTTGGCCCTGTAGTTTTAATTGCAATCAGTTCCTCCCCCAAAAACATGGATGTAAATACTCCTGAAACCTGTAAACCAGAACTCAGCTCTACCGTGCAGGTATTACTGCTGTCAATGGCTTTTTCCATCGCTTCCTGACCCCCCACACGAAAAGCCATAGTTTTTGAAAATTCATCCAGTACCTCGTAAGCATGTTTAAAATCAGGCGTTACAAATAATTGAGGTTGCGGCTTGGTAATATCATATGAAAACTGGAGGGTATCGATATCATAAGGCAGTTTTTTGACGTCCGGTTGCATACAACTTGCACTTTCACCAATGGAAGAAAGCAAACCTGCGCCATATATTTTATGATCTTTTACCGTTCCGATCAATCCATATTCCACCGTCCACCAATGCAACCTGCTCAGTAAAGCCATTTCTGAAGGCTCACCCATATTACTTGAAATGGCGTCAAAACGATCCGTTGCTGCTTGTACTTCTTCTTCAGTGGCATCTTCTCTTTCTTTGACAATGGATAAGGCCCTGATAGCCTCATACAGCTCAAAATCTTTACCTGAACTCATGGCTTTGGATCCAACCTCACCGAAATGCTGTAAATAGGCGGCATATTCAGGTTCACCTATGATAGGTGCATGACCGGAAGACTCATGAATAATATCTGGAGCTGGTGTATAGGTAATATGTTCAATCTGTCTAATGTCTGCTGCAATGACCAACACACAATGTGCTTGGAATTCCATGAATGCTGCTGGCGGTATAAATCCATCAACCGTTACTGCCCCCCAGCCTATTTTCTTTAGGCTATCATTCATGGATTGCAAGTTAGGGATACGTTCGATCGTCAATCCAGCCTTGGTCAACCCGGGTATATAAGGGTAATACGCAATGTCCTTCAGGTAGGCATAGTTCTGCCGCATCACATATCGCCAAATCGCCTGATCTAAGGCAGAGTATCGATCATAATTTTGCTCGACTACATATCTTTGAAGATGTTTGGGCAATCGCTCTAAGACGGGATTATCGTAGCTATTCATTATAAATTAGTTTAAACGAAAATAAAAAAATTTAACTAAATAAACAATAGACCAAACCTTCCTCTTCTAGAATGTCCCTTAAATCTGATGTTTATTTTTCTGTTTATATTGGTTCCTTTGGATGAGCAATTTACAACAATTTTCAGAAACTATTTTTGCAATCTGGCCATTATGAACTGAACTACACTACCGAAAACCAAATTTATTAAGTCTAAACGCAACAATTTCATACTTTTGCAAAACTTCTTAACCATCATTTCTGTTATCTTGGTTAAGCTTCCTGTCGATAAACTTGAAAGACAGGCTTTTATATGTTATGGTGGAAAATCTTAGACTTTTTGATCTTGCCTTAAGGCAGGTAAACCTTTTTCCGGACCTCAATATGTTCGCGCATAAAAAAGAGGGGGAATGGAAAACCTTGACTTCTGTAGAATTCTTGGAACAGGTGAACGCGATCTCCAAAGGATTGCTTGAACTTGGTGTTAAACCTAACGACAAAGTTGGATTGATTGCAGATAGTAGCATTGAATGGCATATTGTCGATTTCGCTATCCAACAGATCGGAGCTGTTGTCGTTGCCATCTATCCAAATATCAGTGATTCCGATTATCAGTTCATTTTCAATGATGCTGAAATTAAGCTCTGCATCGTTAGCAATAAAAGCTTATTCCATAGATTGACCCAACTAAATGACTCTATCTATACCCTAAAGTATATTTTCTGCATTGAAAAAAATGAAAATGTACGCAATTGGGATGAATTGAGGACCGTTGGTGCCCATATTCCCGATTCTAAAATTGAAGAACTTAGAGCAAATATCAAACATACCGACTTAGCTACGCTAATCTATACTTCAGGCACCACCGGAAAGCCAAAAGGGGTCATGTTGACTCATCATAACATTATTTCCAATGTGGAAGCAGCAAGAGAGATTACACCTTGTAAGGCCTACGACCGGGCATTGACTTTCCTTCCACCTTGCCATGCCTATGAAAGAATGGTCATCTATACCTATCTGTACATTGGGATCACGGTACATATCGCCGAATCCTTGGACAAAATCGGTCAGAATATCAATGAAGTAAAACCTCATATCATGACTGCCGTTCCGAGGATCTTGGAGAAGGTCTACGAAAAGATCATGAAAACAGGTATGGAACTGACCGGTATGAAGCGCAAGATCTTTGACTGGGCTGTTGAAGTGGCTGAACAATTCGACCCAAATCCAGAAAAAAGGAGTTTCGGCTACAACATCAAGCTAAAGTTGGCAAAAAAACTGGTCCTAGATAAGTGGTACCAAGCATTAGGTGGAGAGTTAAAAACGGTTGCTTCGGGAAGTGCATCGCTACAGGCCAAACTTGCCCGAGTATTCCTCGCTGCGGGAATCCCGCTCTACGAAGGATACGGCATGACTGAAGCTTCCCCCTTGATCTCTGTAAACCATTACCTCAAAGGAATCCGTATCGGAACGGTGGGATTAGCTGTAAAATATGTGGAAATTAAATTGGCGGATGATGGAGAGATCTTGGTCAAAGGTCCCAATGTGATGCAAGGCTATTATAAGAACAGGGAAGAAACGGATAAAACCATTATCGATGGTTGGTTGCATACGGGTGATATTGGGGTTTGGGAAGATGAGGTTTTCTTGAAAATCATCGACCGTAAAAAGGAGATGTTCAAGATTTCTGGAGGTAAGTATGTGGTGCCACAACCTATCGAGAAGAAATTATTGGAATCCAATTACATCGAACAGGCGATGGTGATCGGTGATGGTCAGAAGTTTGCTTCTGCCTTTATTGTGCCTAACTATGCCCACCTACAAGATTGGTCCCGAAATGAAGCTCCTGAATTAAAAGGAATGCCCAAAGACCAGTTCCTGACTGAAACAAAAGTAGTCCGTAAAATCAATAAAGAAGTTCAATTGGCCAACCAACATTTTGGGAACTGGGAACAGATCAAAAAACCGATCATCCTCTCGGATCAGTTCACCATTGAAAACGGAGAACTGACCCCTACCCTTAAAATGAAACGTAAGGTCATTTTGGAAAAATACAAAAAGGAATTTGAGGAGTTGTACCATTTGGCAGATTAATAAAATGGTTACTATTTCTTAACATACATCAATCAAGATTTACATGGATAGGATTAATTTTACCAAAGATTACAAACTATCCATTTAAATTTTTGTTGATTCGGTATGAAAGATAAATTTATCAACCTCCCATTAATTAAGAACGAAGAAAAAAGCAGATTTGAATTAGATGTCGATGGCCATATAGCTTTCATTGACTACAAAGAAACAAGCAGTACCGTTGCCCTGATCCATACCGAAGCTCCTTCTGAATTGGCAGGAAGCGGAGCCGCAGCTGCCATTGTAGAAAAAACATTGCAGCACATCAAGGATGCTGGAAAAACAGTCTCTCCCTATTGTCCGTATGTGTTTGCATTCATCAAAAAACATCCCGAATGGAAAGAATTGGTATCACCAAGATTTCCAAAGTTCAATGAATTGTAATTTATTTTTATTCTGAAAGGTTTGAACCAGGATGTTCGGTATTGGAGGATGGACCAAGATCATTGGCGGAATGCCTACCGAATAAATAAAAATCAAGTTTTGTAGGGTCGTATCGCATACGCCCGCCCCATATAGGCAAAAAAACAATTAATTTTCCATTTTCCGCTGTCATCCTGAGAAGAAAAATTTGGGCTAAATTTATTGGAAGGTGATGACAGCTTGTTGGCAATGAAAATCAATTAGCTCTTTTATTTTTTAAATATAGAACCCCTTTTGGGCTTCCATTATTATAGCTGGCATGGTACGTTAGCCTGAAAGTTGCGCAAAAACGATGTTCGATTAATCGAACATCAGTTTTTCGCAACTCCTATATTGTTCAATACTATTGCAAAAATAATTCATCCCCGCAAGGGATGTATGACGGCTAGATATATCTTCTGCTAAATAAACATGGGTTTGGATTGCCATAAACGTGGATCTAACAAACTTGTCATTGGTAGGAACGAATCATTTCGGATAAATGCGAACTTTTAAAATCAAAGACAACCATCATGGTATTGGCGTACAGTTCTTTGACCTTCGGTCAAGGATGACAGGGTCGGTGGGAGGAAAACCGTACAGATTCTTCACTATTCGTTCAGAATCGCAAAGCGCTAGAGAGGGATTTAGAGTAAAACGAAGAATCTATTTTTATTTTTTTAGGAAGATTTGGTCATTCCGAAATCGTAAGATGAGTAAACTATTTTCTATATTTAGGAAGAGCTTTTGAAAACCATACCAGCCCCGTGTGGTTTACACTCTCCACCCCTTGCCTTCCTGTTTTATGCGTGTTTGCGGTTTTATAATTCCATGAGGTTTTATCGATTTCAAAGCGACCTCATTCGAGGCATATTTTCAAAATTCGCAAAGCATCCCGAATATGTCTCGAATGAGACCAAAAGAATTCCCAATCAGGGACAAAATTTGTAAAAGCCTCCTATGTTCCAAATTATATGTCAAAAAATGAGTAGGAAAACAGCGTTTAATTAGCTTAAAACAAAAAAGAAAGGGAAGCAATCTGGCAATTGCTCCCCTAACTATTAACCAATTATAAACTTAAATTATGAGATAGCAAATATAGTTATTAAAAAGATTATTCCTAATAATATTTGCGTTTTTATGCGGTTTTATTTTAACGGTCGACTTCACCAAGCACAATATCGATGGAACCTAAAATGGCTATCAGATCAGCGATGAGCACTCCCTTACCAAGCTCTGGCAATACCGAAAGGTTATTGAAGCTGGGTCCTCTAGCCTTCACCCGCTTAGGGATGTCGGTTTTCTCTTGCGTGACAAAATAGAAGCCTAGTTCCCCCTTAGGGTTTTCGGCACGGACATAATATTCCTGCGCTTTCAGGTTTACTTTCTTTGGTACCATGCCACGAGGGTCAAAGTCAGGTGTTCTCTTGAAATCACTCATCAATCTTGGCAAACATTGTTCAATAATCTTGACAGACTCTTTGACCTCATCTACCCTGACCTTATAGCGATCCCAACAGTCTCCGACTGCACCCATTTCGCCTTTACCTACAGGGATCTCAAAATCCAACTCCGGATAAACGGAATACCCATCCACCCTTCTCAGGTCCCATTTGATACCTGAGCCGCGCAACATAGGTCCTGAACAGCCATAATTGATGGCTACATCAGCTGGCAGAACGCCAATATTGGCCGTCCGCTGTATAAAAATCTGGTTATTGGACAATAGGTCGTCCAATTCGACCAATTTCGGTTTAAAGTAATTGATAAATTCCAGGCAACGTTCTTCAAAGTTGACCGGGATATCATAGAACAAACCTCCAACCCAGATATAATTATAGAGCATCCTGGAACCGGAAGCCCATTCTAACATATTCATGATATGTTCCCGATCGCGGAAACACCACATAAAAGGTGTAAAAGCTCCAATATCGATCCCATAGGTCCCTATGGCAATCAAATGGGATGCAATACGGTTCAGTTCGGTGACCAAGACACGGATATATTCAATTCTTTTGGGAATTTTATCTTGAATTCCAAGCATACGCTCAACCCCCATCACAAAGGCATGTGCATTGTTCATGGAAGCTAAGTAGTCCAAACGATCGGTGAAGGGAATAGTCTTTCCGTAATTCATGGACTCTGCATGTTTATCAAAGCAACGGTGCAGGTAGCCCATATGCGGAATGATTTCCTTAACGATTTCACCGTCAGTGATCAACTCCAACCTCAAAACACCATGGGTAGATGGATGTTGAGGGCCCAAGTTGATTACCATCTCCTGAGATGAAACCGTATTAATTTTATCCTGATAGTTTTTATTAGCTTGTAGGTATCTTTCGTTCATAACTATTTGATCGGGATATTATGATAAGTTTCAGGATCTTGATAATCTTTACGTAGTGGATACCCCACCCAGTCTTCAGGCATGAGGATGCGTCTCAAATCAGGATGACCTGTAAAGAAAATACCCATCAGGTCATAGGCCTCGCGTTCATGCCAATCCGCTGTTCGCCAAACTTCAGACACAGAAGGAATCTCTGGCAATTCATTCAGGTCTCTTCCGGCATCTAGCTTTACTTTAAGCGTAAGTTGCTTTTGAAAGGGAATGGAAGTTAAGTTATAGACCAGCTCAAAGTATTCTTGCGGAAAATAATCTACTGCCGTGATATTTGCCAGGAAATCAAAATAGCAGTTTTCATTATCCCGGAGGAAAAGACAAACCTCTTTAAGATGTTCAGGTGCAATAAAAAGAGCAGGCTGTAGCCCATGCTCCTGCACATCCTGTACCGCATCGATATGTACGTATTCCTCTAGGTATTTTTTTATTTCTTGGATCATTATTAAGGCGCTAAACGGTTGATCGTCCAATTGCCATCATCCTTTATATAGACAATGCGGTCATGGAGTCTGCTTCCCCTTCCCTGCCAGAACTCAACCCGAACAGGTTTTAACAGGAAACCACCCCAAAATTCCGGTCTTGGGACTTCTTTAATATTTTCCATTTCCTTTTCCACTTCTGCTACTCTTTTTTCCAAAGTTTCCCGATCAGGGATAATGGCACTCTGAGGAGAAGCAATGGCACCGATTTGGCTACCTCTAGGTCTAATGGAGAAGTATTCGTCAGAATCTGCTTTAGGTAATTTTTCGACCTCTGCTTCAAAGCGCACCTGTCTTTGCAATTCAGGCCAGAAAAACAATGCCGAAACATGTGGGTTCTGGATGATCTCTTGTCCTTTCCTACTGTTGTAGTTGGTAAAAAAACTCAGGCCTTCCGTTTTAATGTCCTTTAACAGTACTACTCTGGAAGAGGGATAGCCATTTTCGGAGACCGTAGAAACGACCATGGCAGTCGGTTCAGTGACCTGCGAGGACATGGCTTCATCAAACCATTTTTGGAATTGTTCGATAGGTTTTTTCTGTACGTCCGATTCGCTCAAACTGCTTTTCACATAGTCTTCCCGAATGGCGGCAATTTCTTTATGTTCAATGGACATGGCAAAGGATATTTCCTACAAACTTAACATAATATCCATTTTTTATAGAAAATGAAATGAAAAATTATTGCTATTTTACAGTGGATTAATAATGATATTCTATAAATTTGGTATAAACACATCTATTCTGTTATGTTCAACGAATATATCCCAAAACGCGGCAGTCTAATTTTATCTGAGCCCTTCATGCTGGATCAGAATTTTGAGCGCTCAGTGATCTTGTTGTGCGAGCATGATGAAAACGATGGAACCGTCGGATTGATCCTCAACCATCGCTCCATGCTTATGCTATCGGATGTCCTTGAAGAGGTAGACAATTCTGAAATACCTTTATACTTCGGTGGTCCAGTGGAAGGAAATGCGCTTTTCTTTGTCCACAAGGCCCATGAGAAAATCGAAGGCGGCACCCATATCGTAGATGACCTCTATTGGGGTGGTGACTTTGAACGTTTAAAATATCTGATCAACGAAAATTTGATCAGCAGTGAAGAAGTCAAGATTTTCCTAGGATATTCAGGATGGAGTCCGGGTCAACTTGATGGAGAGATCAAACAGAACTCTTGGGCAGTACATAATTCATTTAATATAGACCTGGCCTTTATTACCGATGGCGAAAATCTTTGGAAAGAAGCCTTGATCAGTATGGGTCCGAAATATGCACATGTTGCAAATTTCCCGAAAAGACCTGAATTCAATTGATAAACAACAAATAAACATAAATCAACCAACATGAAGAAACACTTCTCAAACGCATTGTTTTTGGCAGCAACTACAGCGTTCGTGGCTTGTTCAGGAGCGAATTCTAACGGTACAGAACCGCAGGATTCAACCGCAGTAGTACAGGACACGACGAAATACCCGCCTGTTGAAACAAAACCAGGAAATACAGATTACAAACCGGCATTTGAGGGTCAAACCCGAATTGCAGGCGTAAAGACTACTTCACCTTATGAAGCTGCAGTGGTTGTTGAAGGTCTAAAAACTCCATGGGGAATTGCAGAGCTCCCAGATGGAAGACTATTGATTACTGAGAAAGAAGGTACCATGCGTATCGTCGACCCGAATGCAAAAACCATCGGTGAAGCGATTACAGGTATTCCAAAAGTAGATTCGCAAGGTCAAGGCGGCTTATTGGGCATCACCCTAGATCCTGACTTTGCCAACAACAGAATGGTTTACTGGACTTTTTCAGAACCTGTTTCAGGGGGCAACCATACTGCCGTAGCCAAAGGTAAGTTATCACAGGATGAAAAAAGCATTGAAGGCGCTAAAGTGATCTACCAAGCCTTGCCAACCTACAATGGTAAGCTGCACTATGGTGGCCGTATCTTATTTGATAAAGAAGGTAATCTATTTGTGTCTACAGGAGAGCGTTCAGACCTTGAAACTCGTCCGCAAGCACAGCAATTAAATTCTGCCCTAGGTAAGATCTTAAGAATCACAACCGATGGTAAACCAGCGGCTGGAAACCCTTTTGCCGGCAAAGGTGATGCAAAACCAGAAATCTACAGTTATGGACATAGAAACGTTCAAGGTTTGGCATTCAACCCCGTTACCGGAGAACTTTGGGACTCAGAATTTGGACCTCGAGGAGGTGATGAAATCAACTTGGTCAAACCAGGAAACAACTATGGCTGGCCTACGATTACCTATGGTATCGAATATAAAGGTGATCAAATCGGTAACCCTCCTATCCAACAAAAAGAAGGTATGGAGCAACCAGTTTATTATTGGGACCCCGTATTGTCACCTAGTGGAATGACCTTCTACACAGGTTCGAATGTTCCTGAATGGCAAAACAACCTATTCATCGGAGGCTTGAGCAGTACGCATATCGCTAGATTGGTCATCAAGGACAACAAAGTTGTTGGCGAAGAAAGATTATTAGCGGATAAAGGTGAACGTTTCAGAGATGTTATCCAAGGTAAAAATGGAGCATTGTACAGCGTTACTGATGGCGGTAAATTATTTAAGATCGACAAAAAGTAAAATTAGAGAATGCCTTGAAAAAGGTGTTTTTGGATAATAAAGAGGGGCGCTTGAAGAGTGCCCCTTTTTTTAATTTTGAACCAGGATGCCCATCGGCTTCGCTCTGGGTACGGGATGAGAGGATTAAACAAGAATATATCCGGATTGAAAAATTTGGACTAAATTTAAAGGAAGGTGATGACAGTCTTTTTCCTCGAAAACATTTAGGCCATTGAAATTTGAGTTATAGAACCCCTTCGGGGTTCCATTATTTTAGCAAACATGGCACATTAGCCTAAATGTAGCGAAAAACTGGTGTTCGATTAATCGAACATCAGTTTTTCGCTACTCCTATATTGTACAATATCGTTCATGCTAAAATAATTCATCCCCGCTGGGGATGTATGGCGGCTAGAAATATTCTTCGGATAAATAAATATGGAACTGAAGGCTAGAAACACAGTTCTAACAAACTTGTCATTCGTACATAGGAAGGGTCTCCGAATAACTCAGAATTAGTCAAGGAAAGCTAAGAATGGTAACGGAGTACAGTTCCTTAACCTTCGGTTAAGGATGAGAAAATCTGTGAGAGGGAAACCGCACAGATTCTTCACCAAGCGTTCAGAATCAGCGAAGGATCTGTTCGGAAAGTATGCTGTAAACCTATGATCAGCCAAATAAGATATTAACTCAGGATTTTATCAAAACCGTATCCAATTAAAATTATTAACATTCATTTTGTAAAATTTTACAATAAAACATATTACTTTCAAATAAAATTAACATATTAGACTCATTATAAGCATTTTTTAATTTGAATATTAATTTTTTTATTTATTTTAGATTAAAATTTAAATATTTATTCATTAGTTTAATTTAATTGAGTTAATTCTTGTGATTGAACTTTGATTTAAGCCTCAAAAATTAACGATGAGATTTTATTAACTCAAACAAACATGAAATTTATTGAAAAGCTATTAGTGAGTCCATCGGGCTTATCTAAAAAAACTGCCAAATCAGCGAAGAAAAAACTTAAATTATTAAAAGCCGTTTATGAACTTGACAATGCTTCGGTAAATGATTTAATGAAGAGTTTGACCTTAAGTTTTCCGACCTTGAACACGTTGATGGTGGAGTTAGTGGAGAAGAAATATCTGAATCAGCATGAACGTGGTGAATCCTTAGGTGGAAGAAAACCTAATTTATACCAATTAAGCGACAGTCTGTTTCGAGTTCTGACCATAGAAATCAACCGCAGGTCTATTCGTATCGCCCTTGTAGACAACAATTGCAACATTCTCAATATACCGCAGCAATTTCAATTTGAAATCTCTACGGACCTAAAGGAACTGCCTGCCTTTTTGATCATTGTTAAAAAATACATCAAGGATCAAAAACTGGACATGGAGCAAGTATCTGGGATATCTATTTCTATGCCGGGGCTAATTGACCGTTACTCAGGTGAGAACTTCACTTATTTTTACGAAGCAGGATTCAACCTAGAGAACCATCTGGAACATGAGTTCAACAAGAGAACCAAGGTTATCAATGATGCCAAGGCTGCAACCTTGGCAGAGAAATTCTACGGAAAACTGAAGCGGAAAAGGGATGCTTTGGTAATCCGTTTAGATTGGGGAATTTCCTTGGGGATAGTCTCCAATGGGGAAATCTATTTGGGTAAAGATGGATTCTCCGGTGAAATGGGCCATATCAGTTTTGTCAACGATGGCGAGTTATGCTACTGCGGCAAGCGTGGCTGTCTGGAAACCTTGGTTTCCGGTACTGCGCTGGTAAACAAGGCTACCCGGGACATTGAAGCTGGCATACCTACCCTAATCGTATCAAAATATGAAAATTTGCAGCTGACACCTGAACATATTATCCAGGCTGCCATGGATGGTGATCAATATGCCATTCAACTGATTTCTGAACTGGGCAGCAAACTAGGCAGGGCAATATCCCTTTTTATGCAAGTTTTCAACCCCGAAACTATTGTGCTTTCTGGGAGCTTTGCCAGACCCTCTATGCTCATGATTACTCCGATCCAACAACAGATCCAGACCTATTCCATGAGCAAGATCGCGACAGGATGCAGCCTACAGGTTTCTACCTTGGGCGACAATGGGTTATCCTTTGCCTTGGCAAGACATTTTGTGAACTGCTATTTTGAGGAACGCATCGGTAGGAATTAAGGAATGGTTAGCTGAATATTAATCTTTAACATTCAGCACTTCTTTTATATTCAAAATCTTTTGGATTCAGGGCAATCTTAATACCTTTGCGTATAATTTCAAAATATGAGTACACAGCTATCCAAGTACAGCGTCCTATTCTGGGCCACTGTGCTTATGGTCTTCAGCTCCTGTAAGACCACATTTTACCAAGCAGCTGTATCAAACAAACAAATGTTGGCAATCAACAATCAGATTGCGGAAGATACAGCGATTACAAATTACATTTTACCCTATAAGAACCAACTTGAGGATAAGATGAACGAGGTATTGGGATATGCACCAGAGGCACTGATAAAAAACCGCAATCTTCCTGAGTCAGAATTGAGCAACTTCTTTTCAGATGCGCTATTGGCCATCGGCAAAAAAGTCGACCCGGAGGTAGTATTTTCCATGGCTACCAAAGACGGTATCCGTTCTGGCATCAAACAGGGCAATGTGACCGTAGGTTCTATTTTTGAGGTCATGCCATTCGAGAATTACATTACCATATTGGAACTTAAGGGAACGGATGTTCAGGTATTGGCAGATTTTATTGCCGAAACCAATGGTCAGCCCTTAGGGAATGTTGAACAGGTCATAAAGGACAAGAAAATCCAAAGTTTCAAGATTGGCGGGAAAGATATCGATCCTAATAAAACCTATAAGTTGGTCACTTACGACTTCATTGCCAACGGAGGTGATCTCGTTAGAGGGCTCAACAGTCCCATCAGTAAGAATGTTACTGCAGAAAGAGTACGCGAAGCTTTGATCAGCTATGTACAGGAATTAACAAAAGAAGGTAAAAAAGTAGAAGCAAAATTAGATGGAAGAGTTAAGATCATTGAATAGAAGGAGCTTTTTAAAAAGCGTAATGGCTTTGGGAGCAACCGCATCCTTGAGTTCCATTCCATTTGTAGGTTATAGTAAATCTAAAGAAGTAAAGATTACCTTTCTACATACGAACGATGTACATAGCCGTATTGAACCTTATCCCATGGATGGGTCAAGGTTACAAGGTTTAGGCGGAGTGGCCCGAAGAAGCACCCTCATCCAGAAGATCCGTTCGGAAGAAAAGAACGTGCTATTATTTGATGCAGGAGATATGTTTCAGGGCACGCCCTATTTCAATGTTTTTGATGGCAAGGTAGAACTTGAACTCATGTCGAAATTAGGATATGATGCAGGAACATTCGGTAACCATGAGTTTGACAATGGATTACCGGGATTACTTAAGCATTTTGACAAGGCGAACTTCCCTTTTGTCACTTCCAACTATGATTTTACGGGAACCATTATGGAAGGAAAAACCAAGGACTATCTGGTATTCGAGCGAGATTCTGTAAAAATCGGTGTTTTTGGAGTCGGTGTAGACTTAAAAGGTATGGTTGATCCGCGAAGTTATGCAGGTGTTAAGATTTCAGATCCGATCGAGGTCGCCGCTAAATATACACAGAAGTTAAAAAACGAGTTGAAGTGTGACCTGATTATCTGCCTTTCGCATATTGGCTACAACTACGATACGGAAAAAGTATCAGATTTGATGCTGGCAAAGAATTCAAGGCATATTGACCTGATCATAGGTGGGCATACCCATACTTTCTTGGACAAACCGACTGAGGTGAAAAATCTGGACAACCAGATAACTTTGGTAAACCAAACGGGCTTTTCTGGGGTTAACTTAGGCAGGATAGATTTTATTCTTGACAAAAAGAAAGGGACGAAGCGAAGTATAGCAACGACCTATAGCATAGACAAAAGATTAGACAACCTAGCAAGCAGGATTGCTTAGATAAAACACACTATTGAGAGCATTAGTACGACTTTATATCAACTCCTATAAAGGCTTATCGCCTGCTGCATGGCTATTGGCATTGGTTATGCTGATCAACCGTGCGGGATCCATGGTAATTCCATTTTTGGGGATTTACATGTCCTCGGAATTAGGATTCAGCAAAACGCAGATAGGTCTCGTATTGGGCTGTTTTGGTTTAGGTTCAGTCTGCGGATCCTGGCTGGGAGGCTGGTTAACCGATAAATTCGGGAACTTCAAGGTACAGACCTGGAGCTTGATCTTGGTCATTCCGCTGTTCTTATTACTGCCTAACTTCAGGACCTTTGAGGGCTTGGCCATTATGATCTTCTTCTTGACCTTGGTTGCGGACGTCTTCCGTCCAGCCAACTCCGTTTCTGTAGCAAGGTATGCCAAGCCTGAAAACATCACCCGTGCCTATTCCCTAAACCGGATGGCAGTGAACCTTGGTTTCTCCATAGGCCCGGCATTAGGAGGTTTTTTAGCTAAGTTTTCCTATAACTGGATATTTTACGGTAATGCCATCGCTGCAGCCTGTGCAGCTATTGTATTTATATATTTCTTTAGAAACAGAAAAGCAAGGACTGAAATAGGTCAGACGAAGGTTCAGGAAATTGAAGATGAAAAACCTGTCAGGAATGCCTATAAGGACGGACTCTTTATTGTATTCAATATTTTATGCTGTTTGTTCTCGATGGCATTCTTTCAATTATTGAGTACACTCCCGCTCTTCTATAAGGAGGCGCACAATCTCCACTCCGATGAAATCGGTTTATTGCTTGGATTTAGTGGTTTTGTGATCGTATTGTTTGAGATGGTACTGGTCCATGTAGTTGAACATCGATTTTCAGTCCGGCAGATTATGCTCTGGGGAACGGCGATTTCTGGAATGTCCTACTTGATGTTGACGGCAGACTTTGGGATTGCCTGGTTGTACCTAGCCATGTTTTTCCTATCCACTGGAGAGATGTTAACATTACCATTTACAGCCACCGTAGCCATCAACAGAGCCAGTCGGAGCAATCAGGGCGCTTATATGGGCTTTAACTCTTTGGCTTTTGCTGCTGCCAATATATTTTCTCCCTTCTTAGGAACCTATACAGCAGAACACTTTGGCTATTCTACCTTGTGGACATCAGCAGGATTGATATTGATCTTCTGTGGGGTTGGATTTTATTGGATCATCAGCAAGATGAAAACAGAACATTAACCGACATTCCGTTCATATGGGACTCTTGTTGCAATAGATCTCCCCAAAGTGATTTCATCTACATATTCCAGTTCACCACCAAAGGCAATACCCCTGGCAATGGTACTGATCTGCACATTGAACTCTTTCAATTTGCGGTAGAGGTAAAATATCGTGGTGTCCCCTTCCATGGTTGCACTAAGCGCTAGAATTACTTCTTGGACTTGACCGGAACGTACACGGTCTATCAAACCCTCGATTTTCAGGTCTGCTGGCCCTATTCCTTCCATAGGTGATATCAAGCCGCCAAGCACATGGTAAACTCCACTATATTGGTTGGTATTTTCTATAGCCATTACATCACGGGTATCTTCGACAACACAGATCAAGGCTTTATCACGCTTCGGGGAAGCACAGATTTCACATTGCTCAGAATCAGAGATGTTAAAACAGGTACGGCAATATTTAATGTCTTGTTTCAATCGGTCCAAGGATTCAGTAAAACGGCTCACCTCGGCATCAGATTGCTTCAAGAGATGCAAGACCAAGCGTAAAGCTGTTTTTTTACCGACACCGGGAAGTTTTCCAAATTCTTCCACAGCCTGTTCCAATAGTTTTGACGAAAAGTTCATTTTTCAAAATTACGAAAATAAAGAGCAAAAAAACACGCCAGAATTCTTTCGAATATCTGGCGCATCGGTTTATGAAACAAATCTATGTGTGCTCTAATTTAAAAATCCAAATAATCCCATTTCCCTCTGTATGCCCTACCCTTTAGATTATTGGCAAATGGGCTGTCGAACACTTCTTTGTTCGGATCCCATTTGATAGGTTTCTGTATTTGATAGGCGATGTTGACTGCATTACATACTGTAGCGGTTCTATGTCCAATTTCAACATCACAGATTGGTTTAGAACGTTTTTTGATGGCATCAACGAAATCCTGGTAATGGTTTTCCGAATAGTACACCTTCCGATCCTTCTCGGCAATCTGTAATTTTGGGAGGTCCGCTTTATCAGATCTCAGGAATTCCCTGGATACTTCAATCTTACCTTCTGTCCCTAGAAACTGGATAGCATTGAAGCTCCCCCAAGATTTATGATGGACTTTAATTCCATTTTTATAGGTGAAATATAGACCTTCCTTCGCCATGGGTATATCTGGCGGAGTAAAAGAAACAGGTCCTGATTGGTCCATTCCTAAGGCCCATTGAACGATATCAAACATGTGGGCTCCCCAATCCGTTACATATCCACCGCCGAATCCATGATACAGTCGCCATAGGGACCATTCAGGGGCATTTAAAGCTGGGCTTAAGATTGGATTATAGCCACGGTAAAGCGATGGGCCAATCCACGAATCCCAATCAAGATGTGCAGGGGTTGGCAAGGAAGGCAGATCACATTCCTTTACAGGCTCTCCTACCGATACATTGACCTCTTTGATATCACCGATATAACCATTGCGGATCAGGTCAGCTGCCTGCCTAAAATTATATTGGGAGCGCTGCATACTTCCTGTCTGCAAGACCCTTTTATATTTCCGGACTGCATTTACCATTGCACGACCTTCATCGATGGTCAAAGCCAGAGGTTTTTCGCAATAGATATCCTTCCCTGCTTTTGCGGCATCAACCACATGCATGGCATGCCAATGGTCCGGAGAAGCAATGATTACGGCATCTATATCTTTAATGCCCAGCAAATCCCTATACTGTCCAAAACCTTGGACCTGATGAGCAGCCTTAGTGGCATTCAGCTTATTAGCCTGACCGATGAAATTATTCAGTTTGCTACTATCCACATCAGCAGCCGCAATGACCATGGCCTCCGGAATTTTCATGAACTGATTCAAAAGACCGTACATCTGCTTGCCTACACCGATAAATCCTAGGTTGAGACGATCGCTAGGTGCCAAGAAGCCATTACCACCCAAGACATGTCTAGGTATAATGGTAACTGCAGCTGCGCCTAAAGCGGTTTTACTAATAAAGTCCCGTCTATTCATTATAGGTTTAAGATTTTTTCAGTCGTGAATAGGTTTACGTTTGATAAATGTATTAAATCAGTTTAATAATTCAAAATTTAATTGAAATATTTATGTTTTTTTATGATAATAACAACAATCATCAAGCTTTCGAAAAATTTAATATAAAACCTTATATTACATCGAAAAGGGCGAAAAAAGCCCTTTCATGGACAAAAAACAAAAAGACCAAATGGTTAAAGACGATAAAATCAGAAATTCATTTGCCAATAAAACTTGGCAAGAAATTAAGGTAAAAGACTCTTGGCAAATCTTTAAGATCATGTCGGAGTTTGTAGATGGGTTTGAAAAATTGGCTAAGATTGGCCCCTGTGTTTCGATCTTTGGATCGGCAAGGACACCGGATGAGCATAAATATTATCAAATGACCGTAGAGATTGCGAGGCTATTGGCAGACCGCGGGTACGGTGTTATATCAGGTGGTGGACCAGGAATCATGGAAGCTGCCAATAAAGGAGCCTATACGGCCGGAGGTAAGTCGGTAGGACTGAACATTGAACTGCCACATGAGCAATTCCACAATAAATATATTGACCGCGATAAATTACTGGAGTTTAATTATTTCTTTGTCCGCAAGGTTATGTTCATGAAATATTCTCAAGGTTATATCGTATTGCCAGGAGGGTTCGGGACAATGGACGAACTGTTTGAAGCTGTTACATTGATACAAACTGGTAAGATTGCCCGCTTCCCTATCGTACTGGTTGGTACTGAATACTGGAACGGCCTTTTTGACTGGATCAAAAACACCATGCTTGGCAATAAATATATCAGCGAGGAAGATCTGAACCTATACAGAATGGTGGATACAGCGGAAGAAGCTACTGAACATATCTTTAGGTTCTATGATAAATATCTGTTGAAACCGAATTTTTAGGGTTGAACCAGGATGGAAGGGATGAGAGGATGGACCAAGATCAGGGATTGAACCAGGATGGAACGGATGAGAGGATAGGCCAAGATCGGGGATTGAACCAGGATGGAAAGGTAGCAGATTTTGTAGGGGCTTATTGCATAAGCCCACCTCTTGCAATCCTAACATTAATATCTCCCTTTAGGGTGATTAACTCCTATCCTTTTAGGACAGATAATAACCCCCAGAGGGGGTGAAATATTTTACAATAAATCTCCTTGTATGGGCATAGAATAAAAAAATAGTTCCCTCATCTTACGATTTCGGGATGACAAAAACCTCTAAATAAATAAAAAATAGATTCTTCGCTTCACTCTGAATCCCTCTTTAGCAAATTTTGATTCTGAACGATTAGTAAGGAATCTGTACGGTTTTCCACAAAAGGACACTGTCCCCCTAAATCGAAGATTTAGGAACTGTTCGCCAGTACAAACTATCGGAGATTGATGAACTGTATGCAAATGCAATTATTCACAAAATTGGGTTTGCAAGGCTCCGAGACACTTCGGATGAACCTCAGTATGACTAAAAGAATTAAATAAGGACATTGTCGTCTGGTACCCTATCGCCAAAATATTAAGGCAGTTTTTTCATTGCACTATAATGTCATTAGGTTTCGATAAGTGTTACTCAAATTGTCAAAACACAGGTAAACAGCCAGCTGGCATGAACAACATTATAAAAAGAAAGTCCCTCGGCACAACCGAGGGACTTTCAATATTTATTGGAATTAAATTTTTGCTTAGAAGTTGTAAGTCAAACCTGTGTTCCAAGTAGTACCTAAACCGTAGAAATAACCGAAAGCATCTTTTCTAGAGAAGTAGTTCTCGTTGAAAAGGTTTTTCACATTACCTCTGAATTTAATGTTTTTACCGTTTTTCAAGTTGAAAGTATAGCTTAAACCAGCATCTACTACGTTATAAGCTTTTAATTCTTCAGGTTGGTAAACTTCATTGTTCAAAGATGATTTGATTACGTCATCTACATTCACATTACCGTATAATCTAGCATAGTGGTTGTAATCAGCATCGATTGAGAATTGAGGAAGGATAAAGTATTTAACACCAAGACCAAAAGTTGTCTGTGCAGCATTACCTACTTTTACACCAGTTAAATCTTGACCTGTTTTATCTTCGAAAACGATATCAAATGAGTTGTTATCTCTTACACGGTAAGGAGATGTACCATCATATTTCCAGTCACCGATTGATCCGTAACCTCTTAATTTAAGGTTAGAAAGAACGTTTACATCAAATTCTAATTCTAAACCTTTGTGAAGCTGACCAACACCAGTGAATAAGTAAGTTACATCAGGGTATGTTGTTCCACCTACAGTATAATCTCTTGCTGTGTAATCAGTGAATCTGTTATCCCATTTTGTGTAGTAAGCATTGAAGCTAACTGCAACGATTGGGTTAGAATATTTATAACCAGCCTCAACACCGAAGATTTTTTCATTATCCACTGAAGGATCTACAAAATCTACCGTATTAGAAACAAATACGTTATCTAAGAATGGTTGACGGGAGTATTGTCCAATATTAGCGAAGATTGTGTGTGCATCTTCGAAAGTATAGGAAGCACCTCCTTTAATGTTGTAACCGAATTTGTTATCGAATTTAGATTTCTTTTCGCCTTCAGCATAGTTCCAACGATCGATTTTTTGGTAAGATTGGTTAGAAAGGGAACCCTGAACGAATGCAGTGAATCCATCTAAACTATATTCTACTTGACCAAAAAGACCTTGGTAATTGATTTTCTCGGAGTTGTCATATCCTACTCTTTGATCTACATCAGCACTATTGAACAATGAAGACCAAGGATTAGTTGAGAAAGTTTCAGAAACTACATAACCTTTTTCACGAGTTTTATTATCGGCGATACGACCTTCAGAACCTAATAGGTTAATCAATTGTTGGAAGTGATCACCTTTGTAGAAACGTAAATCAGCACCTAAGTTGAAAGAGAAGTTTTCGTTTGCTTCGAAGTTGTAGTTAGAAACCAAACCGTACCAGAAGTGGTTGTTTACAGAAGCTCTTAATGCAGAACCATTGTTTCCGCTAGAGATTTTGTTAGGTTGAGCAGCATTAATAGCAGCTAGGGCATCCCAGTTTGTAGTACCATTTGCTGCGTTAAAACCATTAACGGTATAACCTGGACCATTACCCAAGATACCAGTACCACCACCTTTACCCATTGAAGCGTAAAGTACGGTAGAAAGAGATGATTTATCATCAATTTTCAAGTCCCAGTTTAAGTTCGTTACTGGCTTGTGGTAGAAGTTAGTTCTTTGAGAAAGACCTTCACCGTTGTACCAACCGTAGTTAGAGTTACCTCTTTCACCAGTGATATCATAACCTGGAGTAGCAATAACTTTAGTTTTATTTCCTGTAGGACCGATTTCTCTGTAGCTAGTCTCTAAAGGTTTAGAGAAGTTTTGGTCGTGCCACTGTGGAGCACCAAAGATCATGAAGTTGAAGGTGTTGTTATCATTTGGCTTGTAACCCACAGATACAAAATAGTTTTGTCCAGCACCTGCAGTACCTAGAGCATATTTTTTATCAGCTCTCCATCCGTTCAACATAAATGATACCCCCCATTTTCCTTGCATACCAGTACTGTAAGAAATCATAGCTTTTGCTAATCCATCATTACCAGTTGACATACCTACGGAACCTCTTCTTACCATATCAGTAGCTTTAGTTACGATATTCACTGTACCACCCACTGAAGAAATAGCTAATTTAGAAGAACCAAGACCTCTTTGAATCTGGATCAAGTTAGCAACATCAGACATAGCTGACCAGTTAGACCAGTACATGTTACCATCTTCCATACCATTGATAGGTTGACCATTTAATAAGAATGCCGTATTCGATTGGTCGAAACCACGAACGAACATTTTAGAATCACCAAAACCACTTGCTTGGTCGGCAACGTAGATTGATGGGGTGTTCTTCATTAATTCCGGGAATTCAACGTTAGCACCACTTTTTTCTTGAATTTCTAAAGGTGTAATGGTTGATACAGCGATAGGCGTTTTTCTATCGGCGATATCAATAATACCTTTACCAATTACCACTACTTCACCAATTGCTTCACCATCTTCTTGAGCTTGTAAAACAATTGTTCCTAAATCAGATTGTCCTTCTGCGAATTTGATTTCGCTAGTGTTGAATCCTAGAACGCGGAAAATTAAAACACCTGATGTTTTTGGAGAGTTCAGGGTAAAAGCTCCATTTGCATCAGTCGATGTACCTGCCGATGTGCCCTGTACTAATACAGATGCCCCCGCAACCGGATTGGTGCCATCAGTTACAACACCTCTTAGGACTGTCTGTGCCCAAGCGACGTTGCAAAGCAACAACATTGAGAATAATGTTACTAATTGAGTAGAGATTTTTTTCATACTTCTATTTTATTAAAATAAGTAGTGCAAAAGTATAAAGACATATTGATTTTCAATCTCGATTAACATAAACTTAATATACTCACTACCACGTTTTTGCATTTAATTGACTTATTCGAGTAAGCAAAAATTTAAAACTTAATTAGTTTTTTAAACAACTATTCATTTTGGTTGAAATTTTGGCAATGAAACCGGAGGGAAATTGATATTTTAACAAATTTTAACATTCTTGAAATTGTTGAAAAGTTTTTTCCTATTTCTAACGATTTAGCAGTTATCGCAACAACTATTTTTATAAACAGACAAAAATCAGGCGATTAACATGATCGATAAGAAGGAAAATAAAGCAACGTTTTTTTTGAGATTCGATAATCCCAAATTTTGAAAAGGAGTAATGAATGTTTTGGAACAAAAAAAAGGGAACTAAAAACTTAGTCCCCTTTCAAATGCTATAATTTTCTTAGTCCAGGTAAGCGTAGGTAATCCCATCTCCGCCTCTGTCGGCATGTTCATCTTCAAAACGGCTAACCTGGTTATATTTCCTTAAATAATCGCGGATGAATTTGCGCAAAATCCCGTCTCCTTTACCGTGTACAATCTTTAATGATGGATATCCAATCATAACGGCGCGATCTAAAACCTGCTCTATTTTACCTAAAGCATCTTCAGTTCGCATGCCACGTACATCAACCTCGGGACTAAAGTCAGCAACACTATCCGAAGCAACGGATCTAAATCGCTTAGCGGCCTTAGCTTTCTCCTTTCCTCTCAGTTTTTCTACTTTATTTTTTTTGACAACCGTCCGGAGATCACCGAGGGCCAAGATCAGGTTATTCTTCGCAATCTCAATCACTTGGGCTTCATTACCTGTATCAATAATTTTCACCCAGTCCCCTACCTCTACCGCTTCAGCAGTTTCGTTGACAACCTCAGGCTTTTTGATTTCCTTAACTGATTTTTCCTTCAGGTTATCGGAAGCATGTTGCAATCCAGCTCTCAGTTTTTTGGTCTCTTCCTTATCGGCCTGTTTGGTCTTTATTTCAGCAATGGTATTTTCAACCAGTTTATTGGCGCTCTTAATGATCTGCCTAGCTTCTTCCTTGGCATCTTTGAGCAATTGTCGCTTATTCTCTTCCAAATAGCTCTTTAATTCATTCAATTCAGCTTGCTGTCCTACGATTTCTTTTTCACGCAGATTGATGGCAACCTTAGTATCGTAGACCTCTTTCTTTTCGCGTTCCAGGTCGACCAATAGGGTATCTACTTTCTTTTGCTGAACACCGATTTTCTGTTTGGCTAGGTGAAGGACTTCTTTAGGCAAACCAATATTCTGTGCGATTTCAAAGGCATAGGAACTACCTGGTTTCCCTGTCTGAAGCACATATAAAGGCTTCATCGCTTCATTATCGAATAGCATGGATGCATTTTCGATACCTTCTGAATTGCTCGCAAAGACTTTCAGGTTTGAATAGTGGGTCGTGATCACTCCCCGAATTTGCTTTTTGTTCAGTACTTCCAAGACAGCTTCGGCAATAGGGCCACCGAACTGCGGATCTGTACCCGTTCCGAATTCATCGATCAGGACAATTGTCCTGGCATTTGAAAACTGGGTAAAGTGCTTCATCTTGGAAAGATGTGCCGAGTAAGTACTTAAATCGCTGTCGATGGATTGATCATCCCCGATATCCGCAAAGAATTGCTTGAAAACACCAAGCTTAGAATTGGTATCACAAGGAATCAACAGCCCCGATTGAAACATCAACTGTAAGAGGCCAACGGTTTTCATACATACGGATTTACCTCCTGCATTAGGTCCTGAAACCAACAAAACACGATCCGTTCCATCGATCCTGAGATTCAATGGAACGACCGAATGATGACCTTCTTGTTTTGATGCCAAATAAAGAAGTGGATGTTTGGCATTTACCAGGAACACTTCAGCTTCTTTGGAAAGTTCAGGCATTTGCGCATCTATATCCAATGCGAACAATGCCTTGGCCCTCACAAAATCCAATTTGGTCAACAGCCCATGGTATGCAAACAATAAGGGAACATGAGGCCTTAGTTCAGAAGTCAGCGTGGTCAAGATCCTGACGATCTCCCTCCTTCTTTCAAATTCCAGGTCCCTAACCTTATTATTAAGGTGGAAAACTTCTTCAGGTTCAATATAAGCCGTTTGGCCTGAAGCCGATTCATCATGGATCAGACCTTTCAGCTTACGCTTATTTTCGGCTAGAATGGGAATACATAACCTACCGTCGCGGATGGTCAAACTCCCATCAGCTGTCCAGCCATTCTGTTGCGCTTGCTTATAAACAGTATCAAGGCGTTTCCTTGCTTCCTGTTCCGCTTTGCTGATCTGCGAGGTTATTTCTAATAAGAGCTTAGAGGCATTGTCCTTGATCTTTCCCCTATCGTCGATGATCTGTTCGATCTGACGCAGGATATTCTTTTCTATAGGAAGGTGCTCGAAAAGCAGTTCCAGGTTTGGGTATTGCTGAGCACGGTCATTGAAATAACGGATTACGGCATAAACCGTCTTTAGGGATAGCAAAACACGGTGAAATTCTTCTTCCAGTAGGAAGGAGCCTTCAACTTTTGCTTTTTCAATAATGGCTTTTATAGGGTAAAAATGGTCTACAGGAAGAGGAGCATCATGGACAAGGAGTTCCTTGAACTCATTTGCCTGACGCAAGAAGCGATCGATTAAATCCAATTTCACTTGAGGTTGGATTTTATCTACCAATTCTTTCCCAGCCTCACTAAGGCATTTTGCCTTGATGAGCTCCTTAATTTCCGTAAATCCTAACTTTTCTACTGCGTTCTGTGGATATATCATTTGCTATTGTACAATAGGTCTTTCGCGTGGCCTAGTGACCGGCTTCAGTCTTTCGTTTCGATGTCTAAAAGGAATAGTATCTAAATTATCCTGCGGCTTCAACTCAGTTGGTTTTTGTACATCAGGTGAAGTTTCCGGAGTTGTATTTTCAGGGATTGGCAAAGTAGATATATCAGGAGTTTCAGTACCCATTGGTGCTTTCTTTTCCAAAATATTTTTTTCCCAAAAGCGCATCAATCCTACAGGTTCATAAAATCTTCTGGTCCTATCGGCAATGCTAAGTTCCGCAGAATCAGCTTCGGCATTTAGGATCATATTGTTCAAGGTCTGTAATTTAACTTGCATTCTGGTAACTCTGCTCATGCTATCCTGCAAAATGAGATTCTTCAAGGAATCCTGACTATAATAACTGCGTTCTCTCTTTTCCAGGGTTTTGACAACCTGGTCGTAAGTCTTTACGGTTAATGTGGGATTTCCGAAATAATAATTTACATTCTTGGTAAATTTTGCAGAATCTATTCCGAATTTAGCAAAAAGCTGCTCATACAGCGGGTCAATGACCTTTTTGGCACTATCCACGGGTATATTAGAAATGTAACCGTCAAGGATATGCACCTCGGTCATGAGCTCAACCATGTCTTCTTGGGGCAAAATACCTTCAGGAACCTGCTTTTTGCAGGAGAAAACGATAAAAAACAAAGGAAGTAAACCCAGTATTAAGCGTTGCATTTTGTAAATTTGTACAAAAATACGGAAAAGCTTGCAATAAGCTTTCCAATTTTCATCAATGCGAACCCTTTTTCATCATGAGTATAGCAAAGAATATTACAGAATTACAAAAAGAATTGTCGCCTATCGGTGTTACATTAGTTGCGATTTCGAAAACAAAGCCTAATGAAGATATTATGGAGGCCTATGAGGCAGGTCAACGGATTTTTGGTGAAAACCAAGTTCAGGACCTCGTTGCCAAATATGAAAGCTTGCCCAAAGACATTGAATGGCATTTGGTTGGCCACCTTCAGACCAATAAGGTTAAATACATAGCTCCTTTTGTAAGTTTGATCCATTCTGTTGACTCCTTGAAGGTTTTGGCTGAAATCAATAAACATGCGCTAAAGAACAACCGCATCATCGACTGCCTATTGCAGGTGTATATTGCTGATGAGGATACAAAATTCGGTTTGGACCATGCTGAGGCGATTGAACTATTACGTTCTGAGGAGTTTGAAGGATTTAAAAACATCCGTATCCGAGGATTGATGGGGATTGCCAGCAATACGGAAAACGAAAAGATCATTAAAGAAGAGTTCTATGAGTTAAAAATGCTTTTTGACGGAATAAAGACCACTTATTTCCGCAAAGAGGAAAGTTTTGATATCTTGTCCATGGGTATGAGCTCTGATTATAAGATTGCTATCGAGCAAGGCAGCAATATGGTAAGATTAGGAAGTACCATATTTGGTAAGAGAGTCATCAAACACTATAAAGCACAATAATGAGTTTAACCATTCGCAATGCAGTAAAGGCAGACTGCCCAAGGTTATTAGAATTGATCAAGGAATTGGCCCTGTTTGAAAAAGCACCTGAAGAAGTGACGGTCAGCATGGAGGAATTTGAAGATTCTGGATTTGGGGAAAATCCGGTTTGGTGGGCATTTGTTGGTGAATACGAAGGTGAAATTATTGGTATGTCCTTATATTATATAAGGTATTCGACCTGGAAAGGGAGAAGATTGTATTTAGAGGACATTATCATCACGGAAAGCATGCGTGGCAAAGGTTTCGGAAAAGATCTGCTGGATCATACCATTGCTTATGCCAAAGAGCAGGGATATTCTGGGATGATGTGGCAGGTACTAGATTGGAATACCCCAGCAATAGATTTTTATAAAAAGTATAACAGCAAATTCGATGAAGAGTGGATCAATGTCAATATCAATTTTTAGACCCAGCCTATACCCTATCTTAGCGTCTGTATTCCTTTTGGCCTCAGCCAGTTCTTGTCAGAGCAACAAAACTGATGGATCAAAATCGCACAAAGTGGTCGTTACTGGATCTAAAGACACCCTTGTTTACAACGACACCAGCATTAAAGAGATCAGTCCTTATTTTGCTGCAGATGGTGATCGGATTGACACGACCTATGTTGGATTGACGTATCCAATTTTTGAGGACAGTACGATGAACCGATACGTCAAAGAAAACATTCTTTTGGACAAGGAACAGACATTGGAACAATATGTCCATAATTTCTTGGAGGGATATGCCAATTTTGTTGAAGAAAATGAGGTAAAACATCCTCTTGCTTGGCAAAAGGAAACCTTTATCGGTGTGATGATGAATAACCCCTATCTCATCATGATGGACAATATCACCTATGAGTTTTCGGGAGGTGCCCATGGCAATAGTTATACCCTATGGAACGTTTATGATGTCCAAACAAAAGAAAAATTAAAGCTGAATACGTTTATTTCTGAGAATAAGATGAAAGAATTTACTAAAATTGCAGAAAGATTCTTTCGAAAAGAGGAAGGACTCTCGGATACCAGCAGCTATAAGGATGATTATTTCTTCGAAAATGACACATTTTCCTTGGCAGCTAATTATGGGGTTTCCAAAGAGGGTATCATATTTTTTTATAATCCCTACGAAATCAAACCCTATTCGGGAGGTACCACTTATCTCACCATTCCTTATGAAGAAATTCAGGATTGTATGACCCAGACCGGAAAGAATTACATAAAAAACATTACAGAGTATTACAATTCAATTCAGTAGCGTAAATGCAGGTATTTAAATTTGGCGGAGCCTCCGTTAAAAGTGCAGAAAATATAAAAAATGTAGTTTCCATTGTTGAACGATATAAGGATTCTTCCCTTCTGATCGTGGTTTCGGCAATCGGTAAAACGACAGATAAGTTGGTGAAAGTGACAGAGAGTTACATCAAACGTGATGGTGCATGTTTTGAACACCTTGAAAGTTTGAAGAAAGAACATTTTGATATCCTGCATGAATTGTTTCCTGACCATAACCATCCTGTTTATGATGATATCGCCAATACTTTTGTAGAAATTGAGTGGATCTTGGAAGAAGAACCGCAAGATGACTATGACTATCTCTATGACCAGATCGTTTCTGTAGGAGAATTGCTTTCTACCAAAATTGTTGCTGCATATTCTTCTTATCAAGGATTAGCAACCCAATGGGTGGATGCAAGGGATTTTATCATGACCGATAACACTTACCGTGAGGGCAAAGTGGATTGGGAAAAGACAGAAGAAAAGATCCGAAAGGATCTGCCAAGCATTTTAGATGAATATATCGTCGTTACACAAGGATTTATCGGTTCAACTTCTGAAAACTTTACGACTACCCTTGGCCGAGAAGGTTCAGATTATTCTGCGGCCATCTTTGCTGCAAGCCTAAATGCAGAAAACATCACGATATGGAAGGATGTACCGGGAGTCCTGAATGCAGATCCTAAGTGGTTTGACCAAACAGAACTTATTCCTGAACTATCCTATACCGATGCAATTGAATTAACATATTATGGAGCAACGGTGATTCATCCTAAAACCATCAAACCGCTTCAAAATAAGAAAATAACACTGAATGTCCGTTCATTTATTAACCCAGAAGAGCCTGGTACACAGATAAAAACAACGAATCAAACCCTTCCTGTGCCTTCTTTTATCTTTAAGGTCAATCAGGTCTTTATCAATATTCAACCGCGCGATTTCTCCTTTATCGTAGAGGATAACTTGAGCCATATCTTTGATGCCTTCCACCAGAATCGAATCAAGATCAATATGATGCACAACTCTGCTATCAGTTTCTCGGTAAGCGTGGATGATACCGGAGAGAATGTCCTGAACCTATTGGAACAGTTGAAAAAGAGATATAAGGTATCAGTGGCCACTGGATTAGAATTAATTACCATTCGATACTACAATCAACAAACTATAGATCGCGTTTTGGTAAATAAGGAAATTTTTCGCGAACTTAAGGATAGTTACACTTGCCAAATGCTGGTGAAAAACAAAGATGAATAAACACATTTTAGAGAAGGATGTTCAACAATTCATTAAGGTTAACCGGGAGAAATCTCCCGCAGAGGTAGCCTTGAAGAAAAGTCCTTTTCCGAATGTGAGCTCAGCAGAATTGGCCTCCCAGATTGATGGATGGCAACGTAGCGTTAAGAAATTACCTACCTGGGCTTTCAGCGAAGGCATTTATTATCCTGATAAGATCAATCTCGAGCAGTGTTCCTCAGAACATACTGCACTCATCAAGCAAACTTTGATTGCGAAAGGAAGCCGTGTTATTGATCTGACAGGGGGCTTTTCTGTGGACAGCTGTTATTTAGCGCAAGAGGCTGAAGAGGTCATCCATTGTGAACTCAATGAAAAGCTTTCTGAAATTGTGGCCTATAATGCCAGCATACTCCGGGTCAATAATTTGGTTTGCAAAGCTACTGATGGCATCGAATTACTCAGACAGAGTGAAGACCATGCCTTTGATTATATCTATGTAGACCCCTCAAGAAGGGTGAACCAAGGAAAGGTATTTCTTTTGGAGGATTGTGAACCGAATATTGTTGCCAACCAGGACCTTTTCTTTAGCAAGAGCAAATACATCATCAGCAAAGTTTCTCCCCTTCTAGATATCAGTACTGCGTTGACAAGCCTTAAGCATGTCAAATTTGTTTATGTCATCAGTCTGGATAATGATTGTAAAGAATTGTTGTTCATTCAGGAGCGCGGATTTGAAGGAGAGACGAAGATTAAGGCTATACGATTATTTGCCGATCAACTGCAAACATTTGAGTTTACTTATGACGCAGAAAGGGCAACGATGAACCGCTATGCTGAACCACAGCATTATCTCTATGATTCGGATGTCGCGCTTAGCAAAGCTGGTGCCTTTAAGAGCGTTGGGAAGTATTTTGGATTAGGAAAGCTCCATCAACACTCGCATCTATATACTTCTGAGGTTTTTCAACCTGAGTTTCCAGGCAGGGTGTTCGAAATAAAACAGGTTCTTCCCTATTCAAGTCTAAAAAAGAACAATCCGTTTGTCCAGGCCAATATTGCCACTCGAAATTTTCCGGAGAAAGTCGAGGTGATTCGTAAGAAACATAAGATTAAAGATGGCGGAAAAACCTACCTATTCTTTACTACGGACAGTAACAATCAGTTTATTGTCATCGAATGCATGAGAATTCGATAAAATAGTTATTGAGCTAAAGTACACAGTCAAGCCAAGTAATTGAAGGTCCTTTTTTCAAGTTTTTGTCCCTTTCTTCCTGGAATTTTAAGAAAATCGGATTGGATAGTAACTCTGTTTGGATCACTTCATCCTTATATTCGGAAAGATGGATGAATCGCTTGCTTTCTCGGTCCTGGAATACTGAATACCTGAACCTCGAATTATCTAATCCCTCAAAGGCCTTTAAGAAATCCTGGATCCTATCTTTATTCTCTTCTTCATATTCGGGAAAAACTTCATATTCTACTTTTACGGCAAACATAATTTTTAAATTAAATTGTTCAGTTTATATCCATTCACCAGGTTTGTTCTGATCTATCCACCATGGAAATCCAGTAATTCCCTTCGACTTTAAACGCTCAATAAGCTGGGCTGTATGATGCTGAATATGCCTGATGGTATTTAAATGCAATTCCAATCTGCTATAAGGATACCACTCAAAACCGGAATCTGCTTCCAAGGGCAATAGCGTTAATGAACTTTCCAAATTTTGTTCAACCTCGTGGATAAATTCCAATATCTCTTGCTTAGAATGAAGTCCTACCACTTCAACTTCTGAGTTTTCCCAGTCTTTATCACCACCTAAACTTTCTGCGCCTTCAATTGCTCCAGAAAAAGGCACAAAGGTTTCATAACTTGCAGATAGGTACAGTTTGGCGCTCCATATCGCATGATAAATCAATTGCCAATTTGGATTGTTATACTCATGACTGTTCCATTCAGTATCGGGTACTTTTTCGGTGACATCACGTAACATGCCTAGGGCAGCTCGGTACTGGGATAATAAAATTTTAATAACACTTGAATATTCCATGATATAAACATTGATTTCCTCAAAAGTATAACATTCAATGACAGTAGTTTGTCAACAGAAACTTAATACTTTTTTAACTTTTGTAAAAAATAATAGGATTAATATTGTGGAGATTTGCATGGACAAAAAAAATCAATTCTTACAGAATTAAAAAGGAGATGAAAAAATGAACAATATTTTAACAAAAAACACAATTATCAGACTAATACTAATCTGGTTGATGGTTTTTATATTTATGTTTTTTGGAAAAAGTATTGAAGGCCTTTACGGAAACAACACATTGGCTATAGGTATTTTCGTACTTGTATTGGCTACTATCATCGGTGCTGCCTTTGGAGTAGTTAAAGAAGCTGATGAATTGGCCCATAAACTCGGTGAACCGTATGGAACGCTGATCCTAACCCTTTCCATTGTCTCCATTGAGGTCATCTTGATTGTTGCCATGATGTTCGGCCCTGAGGACAACCCGACCATTGGAAAAGATTCCATTTTTTCTGTGATGATGATCATTATGAACTTGGTTTTAGGTCTATGTATCCTTCTTGGTGGTCTAAGACATGGAGAGCAGGAGTATAACGCCCAAGGAACAATTACCTATTTATCCATGATCATTATGCTTGGCGGGATCTCGATGATGATTCCCAATTTCATCGAAGGAAAAGGGAATGGGGAATTTACCACTGTACAGGCCGCCAGTATTTCAGGATTGGTCATTTTACTTTATGGGTTCTTTTTGGCCTATCAAATGAAGGGATATAGGCATCTCTATATTCAACCGAAACCTGGACAGATGGAAATCTTTTTCAGCCAACGGAATGAAAGCCAACAAACTGACGGACATGAAAATGAAAAAGTAAGTAAAAAAGAGGTGTTATTGCGGACTTTGGTGTTATTAGGAATGATATTGCCCATTGTTCTCTTATCCCATAACCTTGCTACTTTGGTTGATTATGGAATCAAGGAAATGAATCTTCCTCCATTGTTAGGTGGAGTATTGATTGCCATCATTGTGTTTACACCAGAATCGATGACAGCGGTTAAAGCAGCAATGAATAATGAGTTCCAACGTGCTATCAACCTATGTCATGGTGCTTTTGTATCTACGGTAGGTCTTACGGTACCTGCAGTATTGATTATTGGTCTTATAGCTAGCAAAACAGTCTTATTTGGTATGACCACAACAGAAACCATACTCTTTGTAATTACCTTAATCTTGAGCATGCTTTCCTTTTCAGGTAGAAGGACTGCTCCTATTGTAGGGATTATGCATTTAGTTCTGTTTGCGGTCTTTGTGATATTAATTTTCAATCCTTAAAGAGGATATTCAAGATAATTATTAAGTAACATCAAGAATTGAACGGAGAGCGTTGTTTTTTCCTAGCAACGCATCTCTTTCAATCTACATGCAAAAAGAGCTGTCCAAGGACAGCTCTTTTTTGTTGTTTCAACTCTAAATAATTAAATAACCTCGATTCTAAACCTGGTTATTTGCTAATATTCTATTTCAATCAATGCTTTCAATGGAATAAGAATTCCATGTTTAATCTGGATATACCTATCGGTTAAGGACCACACAGTTGTTTCTATACGTTTTGGACCGTCTTCAGTATTGAAAACGATAGTAGTCTTCGATTTGAATTCATTGCCCAAGCGCACAGCACCTTGTAGTTTGTTTGAAAATTGGGTTGTTTTATCAGTCTCGGCGGGGATAATTCTAAATTTATCTACGTCTTCTTTTTCAATTAATGTTCCAGTCATTCGTCAATCTAATTAAGAGGTTTAAAAGGTTAACGTTAATTTATAAATTAATATATATTTCAGCAAGATTTTAGGGCAGAATATTAAATTAGTTACATTTGCATTAGATTTCAGAACACATATAAATGGGCATATTTGAAAAGGAATGGACATTGAACTTCACCCAATGTTATCCTAACGGGCAGTTGAAATATAGTGAATTAAACAACATTTTACAGATTACGGCGAGTGAACATGCTGAGAACTTAGGGTTTGGCTATAAGGCTATGTTTGATGTAAGACAGTCTTGGGTGCTGAGCAGGATGCTGATTGAAATAGACAGTTTGCCAAAATATACCCAGACCGTGAAGATCCGGACCTGGATCCAGGATTTTACGGGAAGCCGTTCCATCCGTAATTTTGAATTATGGCGTGGTGATCAAGTATTGATTAGTGCCAGCAGTCTATGGGTGGTATTTAACATCAGAACCCGAAGAGCAGATACCTTTGCCCTGAGCACAGACCACATGGAGTTTTTTAGGGATAAAATCCCTACCAAAAATGCTGTTGAGAAAATTGATGGCAACGTGGATTTTCAACTTTTGAGTGACTATAGGGTAAAATTGTCCGACCTAGACATTGTAAACCATGCCAATAACGTCAAATACATGGAGTGGTGCTTTGACGCCATGGACTCCAAAAGTATCTTAAAAGGCTCCTTTACTCGCTTAGAAATGAATTTCCTGAAAGAATTGAATTATGGAGACGGTATAGAAATCAAGGAATTTGAGGACAAAGTATTCAGCATCCAAAAAGATGGCAGGATACATTTCCTGATGCGATTGACCAAATAAATATCAAAAAAAATCCCCCGAACGAAATCGGGGGATTTTTTTATGCTTTAGCTGTGACTATAAAGCCCAAGCTTTATCTCCTTTTTTGTATGGATAATTACCATCAAATTTTCCAGGAATCTTTACAAAGCGCAATGCTTGTTTCATTCCTACTTCTGAAGTAAAGTAACCGGTCAATGTCAATTGTTTCAACATGGTGAAGAAGTGATTTGCATCGCCTTCTTTTTTGTTGCTTTGATATTCATTGGCTTCTTTATCGTAATTATTTACAAATTGTAGTTTCTCTTCAGCTGAAAGCTCTGCGAATCCTTTTTTGAATTCTTTTTGAGCACGATCATCTACACCGTTCAGACCATCCATAAAGGCTTTCTGATCTTTCTCTTCGTAACAATCGCGGATCATCACTGGGATAAACTGACCAACACCAGCCTCTTTTGCGCCTGGAGTGGAGGTTTTAGGAAGAATAGCTTCGGCTAATTCACCCAAAAAATCAGGTGTATCACCTTCGAATAAGGATGCAACTTCTTTCGAAGCAGGTCTAGTACAACCTTGTAAGAACAAGTTCGCACCAATTACAGAACCCCCAACGATGAATGCAACGTTTTTTAATGCCTCTCTTCTATTCATTGTTCTTTAATTAAATTGTGTATTTAACATCCCAACCTTGGCGATAGTTACGTTTTACAAACTGATTAACCACGTCAAAGTTAGTAACTTTCATATTTTCGTTATCCCATAATAGCTTCAAGCTACGTCCAGGATATCTTCCATCTACACGTAAATCAGCACCACGGATAGCTAAGTTAGCCATTAATAGCGCCTCAGTCAATGGACCTGAGATTTCGAAAGGAGCACTTACTTCTTTCTTGCCATATCCTGCGATACAAGCTTCCACCCATTGTGCATAGTGACCACCTGCAGCTCCTGGTACACGCTCATATTTCAATGCTACGTTTTCTTTTCTAGAGGTAGGAAGTAACCTTGCGTTCTCACCGTAAGTATCAGCTAAGATTTTTCCTTTATCACCGATCAATAAGATACCATTACCACCATCACCGAAAATTTCGTTAGGTCCTAATTCTTCAGGACGAGCTGGTTGAATACCACCGTCCATCCAGTGCAAGGTCACAGGTCCTGTAGTTCTAGCAGCTTTCGGGAAAGTCATTGTCGCGTGAGAAGATGGTGGACAGCTTTCTGGGAAGTATCCACGTTTGAACTCATCCACATAAACTGAACCTACAGATGCTTGAACATCTTGTACATAAGTAAGCCCTAGGACGCTAAATGGAACCTCTAATAGGTGACATCCCATATCTCCTAGTGCACCAGTACCGTAATCCCACCAACCTCTCCAGTTGAATGGAACCAATTTATCTACAAAATCCTTTTGAGGAGCAGTTCCTAACCAAAGATCCCAGTTCAGTTCAGAAGGTACATTAGCCTTTTGCGTAGGCCAAGAAATACCTTGAGGCCATACCGGACGGTCAGTCCAACAGTAAACCGTATGAACATTACCGATCAGACCAGCTTCATACCACTCACGCGCCTGTCTAGGACCATCATTCGATGCTCCTTGGTTACCCATTTGAGTAACGACCTTGTATTTTTTGGCAGCATCCGTTAGAACCCTTGCTTCCCATACATCGTGTGCCAATGGCTTCTGAACATATACGTGCTTACCTAACTGCATCGCAGCTAAAGCTTGGATAGCGTGGTTATGATCGGGAGTTGAAACAGAAACAGCATCAATGTTCTTGTGCTCTTTGTCCAACATCTCGCGGTAATCTTTATAATATTTAGCTTTTGGAAAACGCTTTCTTGAATTGGCAGCTCTACGGTCATCCACATCACAAAGGAAAGCAATATCTGCTTTTCCTGAATCATGGAATGATTTGATATCACTCTCACCTTTACCACCTACACCGATACCCGCAACAACTAATTTATCACTAGGAGCAGTAAATCCAGTACCACCTAATACGTGTCTAGGCACGATGCTGATTCCAGCCGCTGCTATCGCAGAATTCTTAATAAAATCTCTTCTTGAATTATTCTTACTCATATTATTGGGTTTAGTTTGTTATAAATTACCTTTTTTCAGCTCACTTACAGCAAAATCTACAGCTCTTGCAGTCAAGGCCATATAAGTCAATGAAGGATTCACACATCCTGCAGAAGTCATGGCAGCTCCGTCAGTAACAAATACGTTCAATGCATCCCATACTTGGTTGTTGCCATTCAATACCGAAGTCTTCGGATCTCTACCCATTCTTGCAGTTCCCATTTCGTGGATACCCATACCGAAATTATAACCGCCATCATAAGTATTTACATCCTTAACGCCGATTTTCTCCAACATTTCCTTCATCTCTTCGGTCATGTCCTTACGCATTTTTTGCTCATTGTCTTTGATTTCCATATCCATCGACAATACAGGTAAGCCCCATTTATCTTTGACAGTCTTATCCAATGAGATTTTATTTTCATGGTAAGGAAGGATTTCACCGAATGCTGTAAATCCAACGCTCCAGTTTCCAGGTTCGCATAATGCATCTTTCCATGCACCACCCACCTGCATTTCTGCAATCTCTCCAGACCAACGGCCACGGCTTCCTGAACCCTGATAACCAAATCCACGTACATAGTCACGTTTCTTGGTATCACTAGGGATATTTACAAATCGAGGTACATAAAGGCCAGTAGGACGTCTTCCGAAGAAATACTTGTCATCATAACCTTCAACCCTACCACCAGCTCCCAATCGGAAGTGGTGATCCATTGCATTGTGTCCCAATTCACCACTGCTACTTCCCAATCCACCTTCCCAAACATCAGTAGCCGAGTTCATCAACACCCATGTTGAGTTAAATGCAGAAGCACATACAAAGATTACTTTTGCAAAGAACTCATAAGTTTTATTTGTTTCAGCATCAATGATCTCAACACCTTTTGCTTTTTTGGTGTCTTTATCATAGATGATCTTCGTTACGATAGAGAATGGTCTCAACGTAAGGTTACCGGTCTTCATTGCTGGAGGCAATGTAGAAGACTGTGTACTGAAATAACCTCCAAAGTTACATCCCAACCAACATTGATTTTGGTATTGACAGTTGATACGGCCAGTATGCGGTTGGGTAATATTAGCGGTACGTCCCATAATGAAGTGACGATTTCCACCATATTCTTTCTTCAAACGCTCAGCTAGATCTTTCTCAACGATGTTAAAATCCATCGCAGGCAAGAAATCGCCATCAGGAAGTACATCCAGACCATCACGGTTACCGGAAATACCCGCCCATTTCTCAGCATAGCTATACCAAGGAGCGATATCTTTATAACGGATAGGCCAATCTACTCCATGGCCATCTTTCAAGTTTGCTTCAAAATCCAGATCACCTAATCGGTAACTCTGGCGACCCCACATCAACGAACGACCTCCAACATGATATCCCCTAAACCAGTCAAAGCGTTTCACTTCCGTGTATGGACTTTCTTTTTCATTAACCCAGAAATCTAAGTTTTTCTCGTTCAATGGGTAATCACGTTTTAAAACAGGGTAATCCTTCTCCATCTGCACTGTCCTACCACCACGGTGTGGATATTCCCATGCGTCTTTGTTGGCATGATAATCTTTCACGTGCTCCACATTGCGGCCACGCTCTAGCATAATTGTTTTCAGACCTTTCTCAGTAAGTTCTTTGGCTGCCCAGCCACCACTGATTCCAGATCCGATAACAATAGCATCATATACATTATTTTCCACCATTATCTTTTAAATTTTAATTAGTTTTCTACTTGTGTCTGAATAGTTTCCTTTTTGAAGAATAGCATGAAGATGATCATCACCACAAATGCAATCCCCGCAGGAACTATCCATAATTTGTTCCAGAACAAAGCCAAATCCGAAGCTTTGATGTTCACATACATGTCACTCACATAACCTGCCACCCAGAATCCGATCAATTGGCCTACTCCATATGTTGCCAACGTAATCAATCCCTGAGCCGCACTCTTATTATCTTTTCCAGCTTTAGAATCTGTGTAGATCTGACCTGATACAAAGAAAAAGTCATAACAGATCCCGTGCAGTGCAATACCGATCAATAGCATAAAGGTCATCTCGCCTGCATTGCCATATGCGAATAATACATAACGAATTACCCAAGCCAACATTCCCAACAAAATGGTGTTCTTAAAACCAAATCTTGTAAAGAATACAGGCAATAACAATAAACAAAGTGCTTCTGAAATCTGACCGATCGTCATTTTACCTGTTGCATTCGCTAAACCGATCTCGGTTAAGAATGGATTCGCATATTGGTAATAAAACGCCAATGGAATACAGATCAGGATAGAACAGATAAAGAACACCAAGAAGTTACGATCTTTCAATAACTTGATGGCATCCAATCCTAAGATCTTAGAAATGCTTTCTTTCTCACCACTGTTTCCAGCTTTCACTGGTGGAGTTTTCGGTAGAGTAAATGAGAAGATACCCAAAACCAAAGAAGCAATTGCTGACATCATAAAGGTGTTTTTCAACAGGCCTTCTTGTAAGCCTTCTGGGCTATCCCATTTAAATAGGTAACTGATAGACAATCCAGCGATAATCCATCCGATAGTACCCCAAATACGAATAAATGAGAATTCCTTTTCAGGATTCTTCATCTGTCTAAATGATACGGAATTCACTAATGAAAGTGTTGGCATATACAGGATCATATAGCCTAGAACATAAGGGAAGAAAGATCCGATGGAATCACTCTGATAAAGTTGGTACATTAGGAATGCCCCAACTAAGTGCAGAATACCAAGGATTCTTTCTGCATTGAAATATCGGTCTGCAATCATACCGATGATAAATGGAGCTATAATAGCTCCCCATGACTGTGTAGAGAACACATTTGCGATCTCCAAGCCTGACGCTTTTAAATTGTTTCCTAAAAATGTTCCGAGCGTAACGAACCAAGCTCCCCAAATAAAAAATTCGAGGAACATCATGAAAGAGAGTTTAAATTTAATTGATGAAGACATTCTAAAAGGTTTACTAAAATCTTGAATTTAAAGATAGAGATAATATGCTAATAACAAAATATAATCACGAATTTGTTTCAATACTAAATCCCTTTAGCATTAGAAGGAATCAACCTCCCTATAGGCTTTAACCAAGGTTTCTTCACCTTCTTTGCCCGACTTGGACATACCGTGCTCCATTCCAACCACACCTTTATACCCCTTCTCGTACAACCATTTAAATAGGTTCTTATAATTGATTTCTCCAGTTGTCGGCTCCCTTCTTCCTGGGTTGTCACCAACTTGGATATAACCGATTTCACTCCAGCATAAATCCATCATCGGAATTAAATTCCCTTCATTTTTTTGTTGATGGTATACATCATATAGAATCTTACATGATGGGCTATTTACAGCCTTACAAATTTCATAGGTTTGGTCGGTAAATCTTAAGAACAGGTCTGGCGTATCACTCAATGGTTCCAATACCATGGTAATACCGTGCGGTTCGAATATTTCCGCTCCTTTTCTCAACCCTTCTACAACATTCGCAGTCTGCACACCAATTGGAAGGTTTCTGACATAATCTCCCGGTACCACAGTTACATGCTTTGCATGACAACGTTTCGCGATCTCTACAGACTCCCTGCATCCCTTTAGAAACACATCTACAAACTCCTGTTTTCCAGCAGCTAATGAATTCGCACCATTACCACCTTTGGGCACCACAAATACACCCATGGTCATCCCTAACTTCGCTAGCAAATCACCGATTTTCTTTTGTTCATCCACCGAACGACCTGGCATGCCATTGTCTTCAATTCCTCTGAAGCCTAAGTCATACATATATTGAATTTCATCAAGGAAATTCTTTCCTGCCGTTGCACTGAACATCCCTTGGTGCGGCGCATAGTTTAATTTGAATGGTTGATTGGCTGATTTCGATTCCATAGGTTTTTGAGATTGATCATTGGCAGAAAGCCCATTAGAGAATAATGAAGCTCCAACCAAAAGGGAACTGTTTTTTAAAAAATCCGAACGTTTCATTTAGGTATAAGTTTAAATTTTAAGTATTTAATCGGTTAGCAAATACTTCTTGAATCCAGCAGATTGGGCTTCTTTCACTGTCCCTTCCTCCAAATACATTAAATAAATATCAATTATATTTTTGGAATTCGCAAATGAAATCGCGTCCTCTGGTTTCATCGCAATGAACACATTATCATAGGCATCCGCCTCCATTGCTGTATTGGCAACCACTGTTACTGATATAATCTGTGATTTAATCGGAAACCCTGTTTTGGGATCCATATGATGTGAAAACCTGTAATCTTTTACTTTACGAAACTTCTCGTAACTCCCTGATGTCGTGACCGCTTTGTTTCTTAATTCCAGAATATGATCTGAACCTCCGATAGCTTGCTCCGGCCTTTGCACCAACACCTTAAAAGTACTTTGATCGGGTTTTGTACCATAAGCCCTAATCTCTCCCCCCACCTCTACAATAAAACTTGCTATTTTCTTTTTTAGGAGAAAGTCATGTAAAACATCAACAGTGTAGCCTTGGGCAATTCCATTCAGATCAACCTCCACCTTTGAGGCCTTCTTTTTCAAGGTTTTTCCCGATAAGCGAAGTTTATCCATCCCGACATGCTCCATCGTTTCCCTGATAGTCGCTGTATCTGGAATATCAACGACTTCCTTTGGACCAAATCCCCATAAGGAAACCAATGGCATCACCGTAACATCAAATAAACCTTTCGAGTCTTTATATACCCTGAAAGATTCCTTCATCACTTTTAACATATGAGGATCCAATTTCATTTTATCCGTATTGGGATCATTAAACCTTGAAATTTGGGAATCCTTTTTATAAAGGGACATGGATTGATCTATGACCGCAAATATACTGTCGATAGAAGATTGGGTAATTGAAGCTGTTGGAGCGTAATAGCTAATGGTATAGGTTGTACCCTGCGCCCGTCCGTAAAGTTCGTGTTTCTGTAAAGCAGAAATTGGTTGCTGCCCATAGGCACAGCAACCAATTAATATCATAATGATAAAATTACAGAGTTTTATCACTATTAAATGTATTTCTCTACATCATGACCTGGAACTGCAACCGGATAGAATCCATCTGCATTCGGCAATACCTTTGGTTTTGCATCCCAAGTGAACTGATCAGGCATCAAGCTGATATTGGATTGAATAGCCTCATCCCACTTGATCACTTTTCCAGTATAACATGCGATCCTTCCGATAATACCGGTCAACGAGCTATACGCTCCGTATTCGGCATCTTCAAATTTATATTCACCTTTAGCAATAGCTTCAAACAATTCTTTGTGCTCTTGCTGGTAAGGATTAGGATTACCTTTTGGATCGTGACGATAGATTTCTTTACCGTCTGGACCATATAAAACAGCCTGGTTACCAGCCGATAAATAAACTCTACCTTTAGTAGCCTGGAAGGTCTCATCTACTCTATTCGAGATCCCTTCAAAGTGACGACATTGGCTGTACACCACTGATCCATCATCATAGGTCAACTCTATAGCGAAGTTGTCATAGATCTCCCCATACTCCTTTCCAGTTCTATGGGCTCTACTTCCGGTTCCTTGGATAGAAACAGGATATTTTTGTTTTACCCAGTTTGCAATATCGATATTATGCACGTGTTGCTCAACAATATGGTCACCACATAACCAGTTAAAATAATACCAGTTACGCATTTGGTACTCCATCTCAGTTTGATTTGGTTTACGAGGTCTTACCCAAACACCACCGCTGTTCCAATATACCTGTCCTGAAACCACATCTCCGATAGCACCATCGTGAATACGTTTGATTGCTTCTCTATAGTTTGTTTGGTAACGTCTTTGCAAACCTACCACAACGTTTAATTTCTTTTGTTTCGCAATTTTTGCTACTTCCAAGACCTTGCGAACTCCTGGAATATCAGCAGCCACAGCTTTTTCCATGAAAACGTGTTTGCCTTGTTTAACAGCCTCTTCAAAATGAATAGGTCTGAATCCTGGAGGAGTCGTTAATAAAACGACATCAGCATCTTTGATTGCAGCTTTATAGCCATCAAAACCCACATATTTACGGCTATCTGGCACATCTATCTTATCCCCAAACTTCTCCTTAAGTGTATCATAAGTAGAATCCAGGTTATCTTTAAATGCGTCGGCCATTGCCACTAATTTGATATTTTGACCTGAAGCAAAAGCATCAAATGTTGCTCCAGTTCCACGACCACCACATCCAATTAAAGCAATTTTTATAACGTCAGAACCTGCAGCGAATACACTGCTCACTGAACTACCCGTTAAGGCAGCAGCACCCACTAGGGCAGAAGAAGATTTTATGAAATCCCTACGTTTTAAACTTTCCATGAAATTAGATTTAAATTGAGTATTATACGGTTTAAGTTAATTAAAAATCCTTCAAAGGCGCTTTATCATAATACGCCATAATCTCCTCATGACTAGGTTGTTTAACCGGGCGTACTAAACGCATCCCTACGAAAGGAGCTTCCGGAAACCACCAGTTCGATTTTGGAATCTGTGGGTCCAATTGTTTCCAGATCGGGTCTGACGCCCCTCTTGCAGCTGAACGCATATCGGCAGCTCCACTTTCAAATGAACCGCCACGTACAGCATGAGGATATAATTTGGTCGGAACATTCACCGGGTTATCTGACACCTTACCTTCCAAAGTTTTATAAAAATCAGCATCATACTGATCATAGGTCCACTCCGAAACGTTTCCTAAAATATCATATAAACCCCAAGGGTTCGCTTTTTTTGTTCCAACCTTCGCTGTTTTACCAGATGAATTATCCTTGAAAACTGCATAGTCAGCTAGCTGCGCTGCATCATCTGCAAAGAAGTATTCGGTTTCAGAACCTGCTCTTGCAGCATATTCCCATTCCGCTTCAGTTGGTAACCTATAAAAAACACCCGTTCTTACATATAACCATTTACAGAACTGTATAGCATTGTAATGGGTCATTGCCAAGGCCGGTTGACCATCCTTCCCAAAACCAAAGGTCATATCCAGATATGGCTTTGTAGGCCTAGTCACCGCATCAACTGCTGTTGGTACTTTTCCATCCGTAGACTTGGTGATCTCGTAATCCTTGTATAAAAATGGCTCGAAAATATTCCAAGTTACTTCATAGGTACCCATCCAAAATGGATCTAACTTCACTTTATGAACGGGTTTCTCATCCGCATTAGACGACTTCGCACTTCCCATGTTAAATTCTCCTCCAGGAATGGCTTCCATCGTGAATTCTAAACTTGTCCCTTCTATCTTTTGTGTGTAACGCTCGTGTTTTTCTTGCGCATTAGACATTTGTATCCCTGCCAACAAGGCAAAGAATAAAACTCTCCTCATAAATAGTTATAGTATGTAAAAACTTAAAATCAATTCGATTTTCAATGAAATTATTTCAATAAAGATAAGCAATTCTAGAAATATTTCAATAACATTTAGGTTACATTAGGAATGTAATAAGGACTTGATACCAGAAGTAAGTGCTCAAAAGACCCAAGGGAATACTCATCCCAATGACACTGTTTCCCACCTTCGAATTCAACTTAAACTGACTTAATATAATACTGGTAGCCACCAAACTAGGCATCGCCATCTCAAATATAGAAACCTGAACAATCTCCCCTTTTAGCCCCATCATGAAGGCTACAAGGATTACGATTGCAGGTGCAAAAATCAGTTTATAAACCAAAGCATAGGTAATATTGGGAATTTCACTCTTTACAATCCCAAAGTTCAGTTGAAGGCCTATTGAAAACAAGGCGATGGGAGAAACCGTAGATCCTAAAATCCTAAAGAAATCATCTAAACTGCTTAGGTCTATTAACCTTCCCAAGGTTAAAGCCAATAAACATCCTATCAATGGAGGGAATGTAAATACCCTTTTCAAAATATACCTGAAATCAACATTATTCTTCTTCTTTAAACTCCCTTTCATAGCGACTACCACCCCTACGGTAGACAGCAAGAAAAAGGTCATCTGATCACTAACGATTCCTATTGGCAGGGCATCCGTGCCGAAATAAGCTGTAATCAGAGGAAAGCCAACAAAAGAAGTATTGCTCAATCCAGCGATCAACATCAAGGTATGGGAAGTTCTTTTGGATATACGGGTCACTTTTTCCAGGATATAAAAGAAAATCAAGGATCCCGTCAACACCAAAACTGGTCCCAACATCGTGAACAATAAATTATTGTCCCAGCTCAACTTTGGTAGATAATTAAAGGAAATGGCAGGCAATCCGAAATACAAAACCCATGCATTCAAGGCTTTATATCCATCTTTGGCAACCCAATTAAATCTTCTACTTATTATCCCAGCGGCTAGGCAAAAAATAATGAGGATAAAGTTTGACACGTTAGCTAATTTTTTTCAGCACGATCATTTGAAACAAAAATGACACTGAACTCGTTTTAAGGCACAAAGTTATTACTATTTTTGTCGACTTATGTATAATCCATAATTATTATTCTGTGATTAAGCACACTATACTTATTTTATTTACGCTTCTACCCTTTTTGGCCAATAGCCAAATAACGCAAATCAAAGAGGAAATCAAAAAGAGTCCATTGATTCTGGAACTAGAAACCGAAAACGGTGGTATCCTCGCTCAAAAAGGTCTTAAATCTTCAACCTATGAAGGTGCTTATTATAATGGATTAAACTTTAAGATCGGTTGGAAACAGCGCGCTAAAAAAGATCAGTATTATCAAATATACAACTACCCTATTTATGGTATCGGACTATATTCTAGCACCTTCAATACCGACATCTTAGGTAGCCCTTTCGCAATTTATGGCTTTGTTCAAACTCCAATCGCTCCAAAAGAGGACAGCCGCTGGAGCTATGATTACCGCATTGGCCTTGGTCTATCCGGAAACTTCAAGCCTTACAACGAAAATGAAAACCCATTGAATCTAGTCATAGGATCAAAAAACAACGTGTTTATTGACCTAGGGATCAGAACCCAATATAAAATCAATCCACACTGGAAAGCTGGAGTAGGATTGGCATTCCATCATTTCTCTAATGGAGCACTCCGATTGCCTAACAAAGGTGTGAACTTGGTGCCTTTGACTGTTTCGGTAAACTATCAATTTAATCCTGACATCAAGATCAATCGAGATTCTGTACTTAAGCCCTATTCCAAAAAGATCCTTTACCATGTTAATTACGGTGTAGGATTTAAACAATTAAAGAATGAATCTGATGAACGGTTCTTTAAATCTACTTTGAGCCTTTATGCCAGTAGACATGTTTCTTATAAATGGAGGCTGGGTGGAGGATTTGACCTCTTCTATTCCTCATCAGGAAATGACGCCGAAATAGCGGGGGACAAATCTGGAAAGTTAAGTTCTAAATTATCAGGAGGCCCTTCCTTCTATGTGGCCCATATCCTTAATGAAAAACTGGTCCTGAACGGTAATGTGGGCTATTACTTGCACAACCAACGGTTCAACGGCGAAATCAGACGTGTGTTCTTAAGAGCAGGTGCCCGCTATTACGTCTATAAGAACATCAATGCAGGGGTTTCCATTAAAGCTCATATGGGCAAGGCCGATTTCATCGAATGGACTGTCGGTTACACATTCAATAGAGATAAAGGAAATTAAACCTAGCTTTTTCGTACCTTTAATGAAGCAATAGGAAACCAAATCCATTTGTCAAATGAATTTTGCAGATAAAGTAATTGACTTCAACCAAAGGCTTCAATATACAGGCAAATTACCCGAGGGATTTTTTGTGATGAACCCTTTTATGGACAATCCTGAGACCCTGGAAGTCATGCGGAAATTCTACAATCAATATTATGCCGACAACAATCCCCGAAAATTCCTGATCGGAATCAATCCCAGTAGACATGGTGCCGGCGTTACAGGTGTCCCCTTCACGGACACAAAAAGACTGGAATCGGCTTGCGGTATAAAAATGACTTCTGCACGTACTCATGAAATATCTTCCGTCTTTATGTATGATATGATTGAAGAATTTGGCGGAGCAGCCGAGTTTTACAGAGAATTCTATATCAACTCCCCTTTCCCATTGGCCATAATCCGAGAGGTTAAACCCGGCCAATTCCTCAATGCCAATTACTACGATGACCCCAAACTCTTCCTTGCGGTTAAAGATTTCATGATCGAATCCCTAAAAAGCCATATCGAATTAGGTCTTTACCAAGATGAGGTCTTTATTTTAGGAAAAAAGAATGCCCAATTCATCCATAAACTCAATCAGGAAGCCAATCTATTCGATAAACTGACAGTCCTTGAACACCCTCGCTTTATTCAGCAATATAAATCAAAAGAAAAACCACTCTATATAGATAAATACTTAGTCGCATTCAATCAAAACAATGGAACGGTCTAAGATCATATACAGCATTGGGCATTCGACCCATCCCATCCAAGAGTTTTTGGATATGCTGGACTCCTTTGACATTGAACTCCTGGTCGATATAAGAAAGTTACCTGGTTCTCGTAAATTCCCGCAATTCAATCAGGATACACTCAAGATCTCCTTAGAAAACCATGGAATCAAATACATCCATCTGAGCTCCTTGACCGGTCGTAGACCTGCTCACAAGGACAGTCATAATAACGCATGGAGAAACCCTTCCTTTCGGGGTTATGCCGATTATATGGAAACAGATGAATTTAAACAGGGAATCATTGAATTAGAAGCTATGGCAACTCAACAAAAAACGGTCTATATGTGCTCAGAGGCTGTTTGGTGGAGATGCCATCGATCTTTAGTTTCCGATTATCTGAAGATACGAGGATGGCAAGTCTTTCATATTATGGCTATTGGCAAAGCTCAGGAACATCCATATACCTCAGCAGCCAGCATTGTAGACGGTAAATTAAATTATTCATCATAAACAAAAACCTATTATCATGGACACAAATTTCAAAATTGGTGACCTGGTCAGCTGGAATTCTGAAGCAGGTCGGGTTTCTGGAACCATCATCAAAATCCATACTAGCGATTTCGATTATAAAGGCTACACCCATCGAGCCAGCCCGCAAGACCCGCAATATGAAATCAAGAGCAGTAAGACCGACCACATCGCTGCCCATAAAGGAAAAGCATTAACGCTCGAAAAATAATTTAATTAATGTAACAATACATGTTACATAAACTCATTTTTTCTACAAATAACTTAAATTTGTCGCATTCTCCCACTTGACTCTTGATTTAGGTTCAATTACGCATATTCCCGGCGTCAAGTTTAAATTCACTTTCTAAAATGAATAGAAAAAAAGTCATTCATCAAAATTATTTCAAGCTCTTTGCCATTTCTTTAATAGTAGGTTTACTGAGTTCTATTCTTGCTGTTTCCCTGCGCTATATTACAGAAAAGACCGAACATCATATGTTCAATTTTGTCTCTGAAACCAACCCTTACATATTCATCATCCTTCCTTCAATTGGTATCACCATCATCTACTTCCTCAGAAAATATGCCTTTCAGGGAAGGAAAAACAAGGGAATGACTGAAATCTATAAAACTTTGGACCTTAGGAAAGACCACTTACCCCTATTTAAGATTCCATCCCACTTCATCAATGGATTCTTGACCGTAATCTTTGGAGGCTCTACGGGAATTGAAGTTTCTACAGTGGTTTCTACGGCAACCATTGGAAATGAAGTGTACAAGAAAAACTTTTCGGCCAAACTCTATAAAAGGGAACTTATCTGTGCAGCTTCGGCAGCAGGGGTTGCCATATTGTTCTCCAGCCCTTTAGCTGGATTGCTCTTCGGTATTGAAGCCATCAGCAGAAAATTCAAACCGACCATTTTGATCAGCTGCCTGGCCTCCACCTTAGTTGCAGCATTATTTATATATGGTTTAGGAAATGAACGGATCATCCCTACGCAGATCGTGGAATGGAAATGGCAAGCTACGCCATTCTTTTTACTCTTAAGCCTTTTAGGCGCCTTGTTCGCTGTAGGATTCACCTTATTGATGATCAGGATCAAGACTTTCTTCGGAAATATCAATAACAACTTTATACGGGTCAACTTAGGCGCTATTACGGTCGGAATTCTAATCTTTTTCTTTCCAGTTCTATTCGGTGATAGCTACCACGGTTTAAATGAAGTCCTTCATGCAGAAACTAATTCGATGGGCTATTTGTTCTTGCTCGTATTATTGAAACCATTGGCTTCCTCCCTTACCTTAGGTGCTGGAGGCGATGGAGGGGTATTCGCACCAAGCATTATTGTTGGAGCCTTCTTAGGTCTGCTAGTCGCAATTTTCTGTCAAACTTTCCTTCACATGGAGGTAAGTCCAATCAATTTCGCTCTTATAGGTGCCGGATCAGCTCTTTCAGCAGCTATTTATGCGCCCTTTACATCCATTTTCTTGATTTGCAATATCGTGCCTAATGGATACAGCTTAATCATTCCATTGATCGTTTGTTGCTTGGTATCAAAATATTTGGCTTACAAACTCCTACCATACAATGTATACACCTACGACATGTACAAAGAAAATTTAAAGAATTCCTTGGCGTAGTTTAGCTATCCATACAATTGAAAGTTAAGTGTTGCTGTTATGTTGAGAAGTAAAAATTTGAGGTAAATTTATTGGAAGGTAATGACAGCAAGTTGTCAATGAAAATTAATTAGCTCTTTTATTTTTTAAATATAGAAACCCTTTCGGGGTTCCATTATTTTAGCTGGCATGGCACGTTAGCCTGGAAGTTGCGCAAAAACGTTGTTCGATTAATCGAACAACGTTTTTGCATTAGCCCTATATTGTTTACCATCCATGCTAAAATAATTCATCCCCTCTAGGGAGGTATGGCGGATAAAAAAATTCTTCTGGATAATAATTATAGGTATAAATACCTAGAAACACAGTTCTATCAAATTTGTCATTGGCAGGCACGAAACATCTCGGAACATTAGAATCATTATGGTGTTGGCGAACAGGTCATCCCTCTTCGATGGATGATGACAAGCACGTTGTGCGACATTTACGGACTGATCCTTCACTCACCGTTCAGAATTGGATATTCCTGAGAGGGATTCAGAGTGAAACGAAGAATCTATTTTTTATTTTAATTAGAGTTGTTTGTCATTCCGCTATCGTAAGATGAGGAAACTATTTTTTATTGCTTTATTCCCATAAAGGGGAAATACTGAAAAATATTTCACCCCCGCTAAGGGTTATCCTTTAATTCTATGCCTTTCTACAAAGATCCCACCCCTGCTGGCGAATTTATACATCTCAATACTCATATCTCAAATCTCAAATCCAAATAACAGAAAAGGGGCAAATTTCATTTGCCCCTTTTCTGTTATTTAAACAGCTTAAATATCTTACTGCCAAAATTCTTATCGACGGTGATATAGGATGGATAATAAATATTCTGTCCTGCGATACGGATAGAAGGTTTGATCTTAAGGACCATAAAGCCTTCAGATTTCTTGTTCAGGAGTTCATCGAAAAACTTCTCAAAGCCATTTTCTTTGGCTTTATTAAAGATATTGGCTTTGAATGTCATCGGAACAATGGTGCTTTGCCCTTGGGTCAAACTTACATTCTGATCTACCGTACCCTCAAACAGAGGAGAATTCTGGATCTCAATGACATATTTGAAAGAGTTAAAAGCAGCTTTTTGAGCTTCCGGATTGGTAACTTTCAGATTCACCTTACCTTCTAGAGGAAGTTCCTTGCTGAATAGAGCTACCGCCAATCCTGCAATCGAGGACATATTATAGTTCCCATCCGCTCCCTTGAAAGATTCCAAATTCTTGCCATTGAACTTCACCTGATCAACCGACTCGACATCATATTCGCAGTCTGCCAAAGCCTTAATCTGGGCTTTTTTGTTTACTTGGCAACCAGATAACATCAGGATTGCCAGAACGGATACTATTCCTATTAATTTTCTCATATTCTATTACTTTCTTCCAAAATTATAAATCAAACCAAGTGTAAAAACAGCATTTCCAGGTTTTAAATAGTGATTGTCCATCAGACCAATATTCCAACCATTGGTATATTGGATTTGAAACCCTTTATTCAATTCCAACCTCGTAAAGAAAACAGGCTCTATATACACATTCTCTTCCAGCTGTGAAGCAACCCCATTGAGCTCAAATCGATCCATCTTGACACGGCTCAAGCGAATAGCTGTTCCATAGTTTAGAGTCCTCTTCTTGCCAAAAAGATTAATCTTGTTTTTTCTTGTTGACGAAAAATTTGCCTGAACGAAGATTTTGTTGAAGTCAAGGTCTCTTGTTTCCACTGGATCGGCCCCTGTGGTGCTCGCCCTCTTATCAACATCGGTTGTCGCTCCTACGCCATAACCGCCATAGAATTCCAGTACACTTCGCTTAGCTTTTCCAACTACCGTATAATAGCCTAATCCACCTTCATACAAATATTGTTTGAAATCATTATTGTCTGAATGGTAATTGATATAGGAGCCATTTCCGATAATGGCAAGGTGGTCGGTAAATGCAACACCTAGGTTGCCGCTTAGGTTCCCCTTAGGGTTAACATGTGCCGCAATATACCCTTCTCCTTTGTTATTAAACATCGGTGTTGCTGGAACATTGGGCAAATAAACTGAACTACAACTGCTCAAACAGGCGACCCCTGCAAGCAAACCCCACAAATGGGATGACTTTACTTTATTCATAAAACTCATTATCCCTGCATCTCCACAAATTATTATGCCAAAGATTCAGAATTTAAAAAAACTTTCATGTTTTCGCCGAAATTCAAACGATCATGAAAGTTTTTATAGCCTTTTGAGAAAAGACTGCACTATATTAATTTTATTTATTAATTCAGATAAACCTAGATAACTCCATGGATTTCAAGTTGCTCTTGCATTTCTTTCTGCAATAGCACAGCCTCCTCACGAGCTTTCTCAGCAAAGTCTCTACCTTTCGAAGCGTAGATAATTCCACGGGTACTATTGACCAAAAGTCCACAGTCTTTATTCATTCCATACTGGCACACATCAGCTAATGATCCACCTTGCGCTCCAACACCTGGAACCAACAGGAAATGATCGGGAGCATGCTCTCTAATTTTAGTGAATGCTTCCCCACGTGTAGCTCCAACAACATACATCAGATTCTCCGAACTCCCCCAAGTATTTACCTTGTCGATGACTTCTTCAAACAATTGCTTTCCCTCTACATTCTGGAAATTTTGAAAGTCCAAACTACCTTGATTGGAGGTCAATGCCAGTACAATTGCCCACTTACCCTCAAAATCAAGAAATGGAGTAACCGAATCCTCTCCCATATAAGGAGCAATGGTAATGGAATCAAAATTCAACCCCGAAGATTCCGGATTGAAAAAAGCCTGCGCATACATCTTGGAGGTATTGCCAATATCGCCCCTCTTGGCATCTGCAATACTGAAACAATCCTTTGGCAAGATCTCACAGGTCTTACGCAGGGATTCCCAACCTCTCACGCCAAAACTCTCATAAAAAGCAATATTCGGTTTATAAGCTACACAAAGATCTGCAGTGGCTTCAACGATAGCTTTATTGAATGAAAAAATTGGATCTTCCTCATCTAAGAGATGTTCTGGAATTTTCGTGATATCGGTATCCAATCCTACACATAAAAAGCTTTTCTTTCTTTTAATATTGTCTATTAGCTCTTTCTTGGTCATTATATATTACTGATTTATTAATGAGATCATGAAATCCTCAAACTCCTTGGTTGAATAGTCTGCCATGCCCTTATGGTCAAAAGCAAGAGCTCCCTGTTTATTCAGCACAACCGTGGAAGGAATTGATCCACTTAACCAAGTTGTTGGTATCTCACTTTCAGGATAATATATGGGCATATTCAACTTCTCCTTTTCCATAAACGCCTTCGCACCTTCTGCATTATGCTCAATCTCTACTAGCATAAACACAACCTTATCATTATCCTTATACTTATCATATAGTTTTTGGATAGATGGCATTTCGGCACGGCAAGGACCACACCAAGTTGCCCAGAAATTGATAAAGACAACTTTCCCCTGGAGTTCATGGGTTTGGATCCTTTTTCCGGTATCATCGGATAGGGTTACTGTTTCCGTCATCACCATAGGGGTTGCGGAAGGCTCTGCAGCCGTTTGTTTTGGGATTGAGGGATTAAAAAGACCTATTTTCATTAATCCTCTTTGAATTGCTGTTCTGGTCGTTGGTGTCAATACCAATATTGCCAAAACAATAATAAGGACCCAGGATAAAATATTTTTTGTGTTGTTTTTCTTTTCGGCCATGATTATGAATCAAATTTCTCCAACTGTTTCAACAAAGTAGCAAAATCTTTCGGATATTCTGCCTCAAATGCATACTCTTTACCATTCAAAGTAAACTTAACCGCCTTGGAATGCAGAGCAAAGCGCTTCATGATCGGCAATTCTTCTTGATCCTTAGAAAGTGTAAATCCTCTTTTCTTGATTTGGGAAAGATATACAGGTTTCCCACGGTACATCGCATCGCCTACGATGGCAGCATGCTGGGTAGCAAGATGGATACGGATTTGGTGCATCCTACCAGTAATCGGCTTACACTCCACTAAAGTAAAATGTTTGAAATATTGGATACTGTTGAAAATTGTCTCTGCAGGTTTCCCATTATAGCGATCAATGGTCACATTCTTATTTCCTTGGTTCAGGATCGGTAAGTCCACCAGAAGTTCTTCAAAAACATGGGTCCCTCCAATAATGGCATGATAGGTTTTATCGACCCTACGTTTTTCGAATTCTATTGACATGAGCCTATAGGTTTCTGGATTTTTCGCAATCAGGAGAACACCGGAAGTATCCTTGTCCAGTCGGTGACAGACCTGTGCGTCTGGAAAATAGTTTTTCGCCAAGCGAAGGATATTCACCTCATCACCTCCCCTTGCATCCAATGAGGCCACAAAGGGTGGTTTATTGATAACAATGAGGTTGTCATCCTCGTGTATGATCAGTTCGTTGAATTTCGGGTATTTAAATAGATTTTTCTCTTGTTGAGCCATAACCGCAAAAATAAGAATTATTGCTAATTTTCTATAATTCAGCGTAGTTTAAGCAATAGGTTAACATTCAGGTTGATACTCCTACAAAAATGCCTACTTTTGCAATAAAAGCAATCTAACATGTCAGTAAATAAAGTAATCAAGCGAATTACAACATCTATTATTCGCGATATGAAAAACAGAGGGGAGAAAATCAGTATGCTTACTTCTTATGATTATTCAACCGCAAGAATCTTAGATGATGCCGGTGTTGATATTCTGTTGGTAGGCGATTCTGCTGCCAATGTTTTCGCAGGTTTTGAAACCACACTGCCTATTACGCTTGACAATATGATCTATCATGCTTCAGCGGTAGCTAGAGCAGCTAAACGCTCCATGGTCATCGCCGATCTTCCTTTCGGTGAATATCAAGGTGCTACTGAAGATGCTTACAAAGCAGCGGTCAGGATGATGAAAGAATCCGGCGTACATGCCATCAAATTAGAAGGTGGAACTGAAATCATTGACAACATCAAGAAAATCGTACAATCTGGAATTCCGGTTTGTGGACACTTAGGCTTGACCCCTCAATCCATCTATAAATTTGGTGATTTTGGTGTCCGTGCTAAAGAAGATGCTGAAGCCGCAAAATTAAAGGAAGATGCCATAGCCCTTCAAGAAGCAGGATGTTTTGCCGTTGTCCTGGAAAAGATTCCTGCAGCTTTAGCAGGCGAAGTTTCCAAGATGTTGGACATCCCGACCATAGGAATTGGAGCAGGTAATCTCTGCGATGGCCAAGTCTTGGTCGTTAATGATATGCTGGGTATTACACAAGAGTTTAAACCTAAATTCTTGAGACAATACCTAAACTTAAATGAAGAGATCAACAAAGCCGTGAAGCAATACGTGGCCGACGTGAAAGCACAAGAATACCCTAACGAATCTGAACAATATTAATCATGAACAAAATCCTTCTTATTGTAATCCTTGTCGGTATATTGATTTACTTTCTGTCGCGAAGAGTGATGATGAAGGGCAAATCTACTGCTGTTCAAAAAAGCAATAAGCAAGGCTTTTTTCTTGTGGAAAGTGGCGCGCCCATTATCCAAAGGACCATCAAGAACACCCTGTTCAGTGTAGGTATTGGGGTTGTACTCTTTGTTATCACGATCGTATTGGCTATGAAGGTCAAGATTATCCTTTTCATGCTTCCGATCAGTCTCTATCTCATGAGCCAACTATTTCTCTTGAACAATCAATTGAAATATGCCAAGGATCAAAGGATATGGTTCAATCCAAATACCAATGATGTGCTGATTGAATGGCTAAGTGGAAATAGAGTTTCTTTTAATCTGCTGAAGGATGTTCAGCAAGTTCGTGCGGTTAAATCTGTTCAGAAGAACAATCAGATATTATTTGGTTATTATGAACTCAGCGTTCATAATAACCAAGTTTTTGTGCCCTTTATTTTGGAAGATAATCTGATGAATACACGTTTCTTCAAAACCATGAAAGAAAATTATTCCATCAATCCTAAATCTTCCTTATACCCCATCATTTAAACCTGGGGTAACTTATAGCCGTTATGGTAGCCCGCTGCCAATAATTTATTGGCTTCAGCTTCTTTAAATCGTTGTTTTTCCTTCTCCCAATAGATCTTTTTCCCTGTTCTATAGGCAATGTTTCCCATTTGGGAGAATTTAGCAATATGACTTCCTACCTCTAGGGGAGCATTTAAAATATTTCCATTTTTGGTCCGGATGGCTTCCACAAAATTCTGCATGTGCAGATCCAGTCCATTGTCTACTTTCTTCTGATAGGGAACAGCCTCCATTCTGTCCATCTCTGGAATCACTTCCCAGCCATTTCTATCCAATACCAAAGTGCCATTGTTACCTATAAAGGCAATACCGTGTTCACGACTATATGGACCTCCTGAAATACTGGTTGCATGTTCCCATTGGATATTGAATCCATCAAATTCATAGACAGTAGTCAAGGTGTCAGGGGTATCACCTGCATCATCAGGATAAGCAAATTTACCTCCTGCTGCCATGATGGAATTCGGATCTGAAACCTTCATCCCCAATAGCGCATAATCCAATAGATGGACTCCCCAGTCGGTCATCAGACCACCTGCATAATCCCAGTACCACCTAAAATTATAGTGGAAACGATTCGGATTGAATGGTCTTGTCTTAGCGGGACCTAACCAAGATTTATAATCAACACCTGCTGGAACTGGTCCATCAGGCTCAACTGGAACACGCTTTTTCCAACCTAAGTAAGCCCAAGCTTTTACTAAGCGAACCTTCCCTAATTTCCCTGAATGCACAAATTCAATGGCATCCTTAAAGTGCTTCTGCGATCGTTGCCACTGTCCTACCTGCACAATGCTGTTATACTTTTCTTTCGCTGCTAGCATGGCATTACACTCCACAATGGAATTCCCAATGGGTTTCTCCACATAAACTGCCTTACCAGCTTTACAGGCATCCACCAACATCAAGCAATGCCAATGATCAGGCGTACCGATTATGACAGCATCGACCTCAGGATCTTTCAATAAGGCTTTATAATCTTTATATACCTTAGGTTTTTGACCTAAAGCTTCTAATTGTTTCTGCCTTTCCTGAATCACAGCATCATCCACATCACAGATAGCGGTGCAACTTACATTGGATACTTTTAGGATGGAACTTAAATCTGACCAACCCATCCCCTTGATACCAATAGCGCCAACACGCAGGGTAGATTGTTTATTCGTCCTACCATATAATGATGTTAAGTGCAAAGCAGGAAATAGCAAAGCTGACTTATAAATAAATTCTCTTCTTGAAATGCTCATTCGTTTTAGGTTTCTATGAATTTACGGATCTTCCTGCAAATTCTACATAATTTTATAACTATTAATGGAAATTATGTAACAATTCTAAACCCAATTCTCCTGAAATTTGTATTCATTAATAACGATCAATAGCATAATGAAGAATCACACATATAAAGTAACGGGTATGACCTGCAATGGCTGTAGGACCAACGTCGAGAAAAAGCTGAATGAGATTCCTGGGATCAAAGCTCAAGTAAGTCTTGAAAAAGCAGAGGCACAATTGCAGTCAGATGAACCTATTCAAATTTCTGATCTTCAAGATAAACTCAATGAATTGGGCGGTCATTATCAGATCCATCAAGAGGATAATATGGATAGTCATGCCCCAACCGAAAAGACATTCTCAGTGACTGGAATGACCTGCAATGGCTGCAGGACTAATGTGGAGAAAAAACTGAATGAAATTCCGGAACTTCAAGCTACCGTAAATCTTGAAAAGGGAGAAGCCCAGATCAAAGCAAAATCTGCCATTTCCACCGAAGAACTACAAAATAAATTGGATGAATTAGGTGGACATTACCATATCCAGGAGAAAGGAAGTGCCCCGCACATGCATCATCAACATTCGCATGAGCCTGAGCTATCTGAAAGTGGAGAATATATCTGCCCAATGTTTTGCGAGGGTAAGGACAAGATTTACCATGAACCTGGCAGATGTCCGGTTTGTAATATGCATTTACGCCCTGTAGAAAAAGTGGACTTCAATGCTCCCTCCCATCAACATCAGGCACAACCGACGGTCAATGCCAGTAATGCAGGGAAATACTATTGCCCTATGATGTGCGAAGGAGACAAAGTCTATGATAAATTTGGTTCTTGTCCAGTTTGTGGAATGAATTTGGAAAAAATTCCTGATACCACCCTTAAAGTGGAATACACCTGCCCCATGCACCCAGAAATCGTTCAGGATCACCCTGGAGATTGCCCAATCTGCGGAATGGAGCTTGTCCCTAATCAGGTTACTGAAGAAGACGACCAACATTATCGGGATCTCTTAAAGAAATTCTGGATTTCTGTCGCATGTACAGTGCCTGTATTTATCCTGTCCATGGGCGATATGTTGCCCGGTCAACCTATCAGTCAGGTTATCCCGTATAAAGTCAATGCCTGGTTGCAATTGATCTTGACATTACCTGTAGTTTTCTATACCTGTTGGATGTTTTTCCAACGTGCATGGACCTCTTTCAAGACCTGGAATTTAAATATGTTCAGCCTGATTGGCTTAGGAGCAGCAGCAGCTTTTATTTTTAGTTTATTGGCTTTCTTTTTCCCTCAGATCTTTCCTGAAGAACTAAAGGGACATCATGGAGAAGTCCACCTGTATTTCGAATCCGTTGTGGTCATCCTTACCTTGGTGTTATTAGGTCAGGTAATGGAAGCCAAAGCCCATTCTAAAACTAATTCTGCCATTAAGGAATTGATCAAATTAAGTCCTGCTGAAGCTATCCTGGTTGAAAATGGAAAAGAAAGGAAAATATCGATCCACGATGTTAAAGTAGGGAATATCTTAAGGGTAAGAGCCGGAGATAAAGTCCCAGTAGATGGAATTGTGACTGAAGGTAATACTTCCATTGACGAAGCCATGATTACTGGAGAACCTATTCCCGTTGAAAAATCAAAAGATGATCAGGTAATCGGTGGAACCATCAACGGAAACCATGAGATTTTGATCAAAGCGGAAAAGGTGGGTTCTGAAACTCTCCTTTCCCAAATCATTCAGCTGGTAAATAATGCCAGTCGAAGTCAACCTCCCATTCAAAAATTGACCGATAAGGTTTCCAAAATATTTGTCCCTGCCGTTATTGCCATTGCAATCTTGACCTTTATCCTTTGGAACATATCATCTGTCCCCAATAGTACGGCCATGGCTTTTTCAAATATGTTAGCTGTATTGATTGTTGCCTGTCCTTGTGCATTAGGTCTTGCAACGCCTATGTCTGTTATGGTTGGGATTGGAAAAGGAGCAAAAAATGGTATCCTGATCAAGAATTCGGAAGCACTGGAAAAACTTGAAAAAGCCACTGTGCTGGTTGTGGACAAAACAGGTACTATTACAGAAGGAAAACCTTCCGTATCTGAGGTTACTTCTGAAAACGACAAATTCTCAGAAAATGACATCCTTCAGATCGCAGCATCTGTGAATAAGAACAGTACCCATCCATTGGCACAGGCCATGACGGATAAGGCCAAAGAAAATGGCTTACAGCTGTTAGATGTTGCTCAATTTGAAAACATTTCAGGCAAGGGTGTCAAAGGCCATATATTCCATATGACCGCCTTACTTGGAACGCCAAGGTTAATGGAAGAACAGCATATCGAGGTCAGCAATGAACAAATCCAAAAGATTGAGGAATTGCAGAAAAAGGGAAATTCTGTATCCGTACTTGCCATCGATGGAAAAGTTGCTGGCTTGGTTGCCGCATTTGATGCCTTGAAAAAAAGCAGCATAGAGGTAATCAAGAGATTTATGGACGAGGGTGTTGAAGTCTATATGTTTACCGGTGACAACCAAAATACTGCAGATATCGTTGCGAAAGAGGCAGGTATCGAACATGCGAAAGGCAGTTTATTGCCTGAAGACAAGCTAAATGGCATCAAAGAATTGCAAAAGGCTGGTAAAAAGGTGATCATGGTCGGTGATGGAATAAACGATGCCCCAGCTTTAACCCAAGCAGATGTGGGTATTGCCATGGGCACCGGAACAGATGTTGCCATCCAAAGTGCAGAAATCACCTTGATTAAAGGAGATCTTATCGGCGTGCACAAAGCCTTCAAGCTAAGTAAATCCATGCTGAGGAACATCAAGCAAAACCTATTGTTCGCATTTTTATACAATGTCATCGGTATTCCCATTGCAGCCGGTATATTATATCCATCTTTTGGGATTCTGATGTCCCCAATGATCGCAGCTGCAGCCATGAGCTTGAGTTCTGTCTCTGTAATTGTCAATTCATTGAGGTTAAATGCAGTGAAATTGGATTAAGAGGAAAGGATTTAGGATCTATGAAAATAAATTCCAGAGGACATTGACATTTCATTTTTTTTCATGCTGAGACACGAAACAATTTGGAATAATACAGACCAAATCGACAAACTAGTTGAGGATTACATTGGCGTATTTTCATGAACCTTCTTTCCCCTTTTTTTGTCATGTTGAGGCACGTAACATCTCGGAATAAAACAGACCAAATCGATAAGCTGGTTGAGGATTACATTGCTGTACTTTCCAGAACCTTCTTTCCTCTTTTTTGTCATGTTGAGGCACGAAACATCTCGGAATAATAAGGGTTGCACTGGCGTACAGTTCCTGCACCTTCGGTGCAGGATGACACACATTAGTAGTAGAGAACCGTACAGATTCCTCACTAATCGTTCAGAATCAAAATGCGCTAAAGAGGGATTCAGAGTGAAACGAAGAATCTATTTTTTATTTTATTTTTTGAGGTGGTTGTCATCGTAAGATGAGAAAACTATTTCAAGTTAAGCAGGGATAGTCCCGAGACCCTTCGGCAAGCCCTCAGGGTGACACAGAAAGGTATAGAAAAACATTTCACCCACGCTGTGGGTTCGCCATTACAAACATTCACCTTCCGGAGGAAGCCCTTTAGCCTCCGGCTCATTTCCAATGGCGGAAAAATGGAAAGAATGCCGTTGCCCTGTGCGATGGGATTGCTAAAATAATTGAACCCTTCTAGGGTTCTCTTTATTGCAAGAATTCTTCATTTCGAAATCGTAAGATGAGAAAACTATTTCAAGTTAAGTATGGATAGTTCCGAGACCCTTCGGCAAGCCCTCAGGGTGACACAGAAAGGTATAGAAAAACATTTCACCCACGCTTTGGGTTTGCCATTACAAACATTCACCTTCCGGAGGAAGCCCTTTAGCCCCCCGGCTCATTTCCAATGGCGGAAAAATGGAATGAATGCCGTTGCCCTGTGCGATGGGATTGGCCTTGGAATGCTTTCAAAAAATTCTCCATCTAATGGGAGAATTTTGAAGGAAGATATTCCCGACAACAAGGCATTCTTGTCCATGTGCGGATGACCGTGCGAAAAGCCATCTTAAATGAGCCGAAGCCTTTTGGTTACTTTTGGGCTTCAAAAGTAACGAAGAGAATTGGTATCCGTGAGCTCCTTCGTCGGTTTGGTTACTTTTGGGCTTCAAAAGTAACGAAGAGAATTGGCATCTGTGAGCTCCTTCGTCGGTTTGGTTACTTTGGGCTTTAAAAGCAACGAAGAAAATGATTTTAATTCATGTTTGTATGGGGCGGGCGTATTCGATACGCCCCTGCCGTATTGGGGACTTTCCTGCGACAAATTGACCCAAATCTTGGTCCATCCTCTCATCCTCATTGGGTGAGCTCTCCCTGAGCGAAGCCGAAGGGGAGTCGAATCCCAATCCTGGTTCAAAACAATCCTTCAATCGACTATAATATAGCCCTAAAAATTTAATTCAAATCACCTTTCTTCATTTCATTCACTTTCTTCGCCAGCAGCAGGTGCGAGACCAGCCCCAAGACCGCAAAACTTGCCCCTACTGTACATACCCCTGTCCAACCGGCAAATCCCCAAGCCTGTGCTGCCAGCCATGAACCGAAAGAACCTCCGATAAAGTAGGTCACCATATAAACCGTATTCAACCTACTTGTTGCAGGGGTCTTGATAGCGAAATAATCGGATTGGTTCATGATATGCGAAGATTGCAATCCCAGATCGATCATGACAATGCCGATTACCAAGCCCAAATAGGTGTTCCCCATAAAATAGGTAAAGAACCAACTGAAAAGGAGGATAAAAAGCGAAACCGTAATAATTTTATGTCTAGACCAAACTCGATTTAATTTCCCAACAAAAGCAGCACCTAAAGCTCCTGCTGCTCCAATCAAGCCAAATGTACCCGCCACGGATGGACCGACCTCAAAGGGTGGCTCTTCAAGGTGAAAGGCCAAAGTGGTAAATACTGCACATAAAGAAGCGAAACTAACCGCACCTCTGAATGAGGCCAATTGTAGGATAGGTTCTGATTTTGCCAGATTCCAAACGGACTTCATTAAGGAAGAATAATTCCCCTTGAAGTTAGGTTTCATTTCCGGCAACATACGGTACACAAAGATCCATGAAATCAACATCAGGACTGCGGCTCCATAATAAATACTTCGCCAGCCCCAAATATCGCCTACAATACCGCCGATAAACCTGGACAGTAAAATTCCCATCAACAAGCCTGACATCACCATGCCGATATTTTGGGACCTACTCTCTTCATTAGACAGGTCTGCTACCATAGGTACAAAGAGTTGCGGTATAACGGATGTGCATCCTATCAAGAAACTCGCAATGGAGATCATCCATAACTCTTTGGACATGGCCATCCAAAGCAAGGCTAAAAAAACAAATACCAGATCAATAAGTATCAACTTCTTTCTGAACAGCTTATCACCTAATGGAATGATCATCAATAATCCAAAGGCATATCCAAGCTGGGTCAGGACGGTAATTTTACTGATTGTGGATTCAGAAACCTCAAATTCTGATGCCATCTCTGCCAATAAAGGTTGATTATAATAATTATTCGCTACAACAACCCCTGATACGATTGTCATGAGCCATAACAGGGATTTTGAAAGTATAGGATTTCCGCTTTTTTCCATAGATTTTATTAATATCGTAAAACTAAAGAATCTACCCTTGGTTTGGGTTTAAAACTTAAAATTTATAAATCCTATTTGAGTTACCTTCAATAATTAAAGGAACAACCTCATTCCTTCAGCATATCCTACAGAAACACCTTAGCTGTGACGCCTCAAGCGCTCAGCAAAATCCGAAAAAGGATCGCTTATGCCTAATTCTTGAGGACCTGACAAGCAAAGTGATTTTTTGACAGTCTAAATTTCCCGAAATCCATGACATTTTGGCTATTATTTTAACTATTATCAGTTGAAGAAATTAGCTATGGTTTGAAGATTGTTTGTTAATTGTCATTAAAAAATCCGGTAAATAATTTAAACTCCCTGTATTTCAACACCTTATTGATTAGTTAAAAAAAATAGTTGCTTAAACATCTAATACGTCGATCAAGTTGGTACAGAGATTGACTATTTGACCATATATGACAATAAAGTCAAACAATTAATATTGAAATCATGAAAAAATTATTACTTACATTATCTGCTGTAGCAGTATTAGGATTAGCAGCAAATGCACAAACTGAAAAAGGTAAATTTATGCTAGGTGGCCAAGTTACCTACCAAGGTCATTCTATTAAAGATTCAGACACAAAATCAAATGAGTTTAGCATTATCCCTAATGTGGGTTACTTTGTAGCCGATAATATCGCTGTAGGTACTGGTATTGGTTACTCTTGGAATGAACGCCAAAATGGTCCTGACACAAAAAATAACTATTCTTCTTTTGTTGTTGCTCCATTTGGAAGAATGTACAGTAACAATGAAGGTCCTGTAAAATTCTTCGGTCAATTGACTGTTCCTATGTCATGGGGTACTGAAAAATTAAATGGTGATAAAACAAGTACTACAGCAAACTATGGTGTGGAATTAGCTCCTGGTGTGGCTTACTTCCCTACTTCAAACTTAGGTATTGAATTTAAAGTAAAAGGTTTGTTCTACAACAATGGTTCTTCAACTGATGAAGCTACTGATGTAAAATCTACAGTGAATACATACGGATTGAACGTTAATTCATTAGCTCCAACTGTTGGTGTTACTTTTCACTTTTAATCGATAATAATTATTATAGATAAAGGGATTGCCTAAACGGGCAATCCCTTTATTTTTTACCTACTTTTCTCCAAACGTACTAGTTTTCCATCCAGATGGGCAAGGCAAATTGTTTCAATAGATTGGCCAATTTCACTTCTTCAATCTCGGTTTTCTTTACCCAACGGATTTCCCGCAGTTCAGCATGTGGTTCGATCTTTTCGAATTGATCCACAAATTCACATTGAAAAACATAGCCACGGACCGTTTTTCCCGCTTCATTGACGGCTTGGGCTTCGTGTACCCCAAGCAGCACACAATGCTTTTCATCAAGGTCTAAATGCAATTCTTCATGCAGTTCCCGGATCAAACTATCCACAGGTCGCTCTTCTCCTTCAATCTTACCGCCCGGAAGCTGATAATAGCTGGAGCCATTCTTCTGGACGGTCAATAACTCGTCCTGTTTGTTAATGACGACTCCAACGGCAATGGTGATGTAGTTATTTAGCTTCATTTGATGAATTTGAGAATTAATTTCCTAATTTCCGAAATAATGGAATGATTTTTAGTATTCAATAGGTTGATATTGAAGTTAATCCTATTTTTGCATCAAAAATAGATTACAATCCACTAAAAAATACCAAACTAGCGAATGAAACATTACTTTTTCTGGTCCTTACTCTTTGCTTTATTAATCGTCGCATCCTGTAAGAACTCGTCAAAAACCACTAGTGCTGCTGAGAAAAGAAAGCAAGATTCCATAGAGCGCGTTAAAAAAGCTCAAGAAGAAGCGGAAAGAGCAGAAAGGGAAAGACCTCGCACTGCAGCTGACATCAAACTGGAAAAAGATCTACAATACGATAAACACTCTTTAGAGGAAACCTATCCTTACAAGGATACCACCCGCCAATTCCAAATCGAAAAGATCAAGGAAAAATTGGCATTCATTGAAAATTTCCAAAGGGCTCCCCATCAATATGGCGTCCTTCAAAACTATAAGAACCGCAATGGCGAAGCTGCCGTAGTGGAAAACTTCGTCCGAAATGCCTATAAACGTGTATCGGATACCTTAGGTACTGAAAAATATCAATCTGCTCCGTTATACCAAGCAGAAGACAGTAAAAAGCCGTCCATTTATGGTCGCGATGGATCCTTGGTAAGCTTGGAAAGCGCCGACACCCTAAAGATGGTCAAGGTCAATGGGATCTCCTTTGAAGGAACCTGGTTTGTGCCGAAAAGATATGTTAAATCTATCGGTGATTCCCTGAAAATTACCCATGTCAACATTGTAGATGTTACAAACCAAAATATTATGACCGTGGAAAGAACGGGCGAAAATGAATGGAAAATCCGCAGTATGAACCCTGCTACATCGGGTCAGCACAACCCGCCTCACCAGATGGAAACACCGGTTGGAATCTTTATGGTCCAAGAACAAAAACCAAAAATGTTCTATTACGGCGATGGGACGACGACCATTGAAGGATTTGCCCCATATGCGTCCCGATTCACCAATGGAGGCTATATCCATGGTGTGCCGGTGAATAATCCAAAAGGTAAGATCGTGGAGTATTCATGGTCATTGGGTACGACACCAAGGTCACATATGTGTGTCAGAAATGCGTCATCTCATGCCAAGTTTGTTTACGACACGTCAAAACCCTTTAAATCCCTGGTGGTTGTAATAGACTAGAACCGTATTTAACACTTTGATTGTCATATTTTTCCTAGCTTTGTAAAAAGAGACTAGGAAAATGTGCTTATGAATAAACTATTGCTTATTTCATTATGGGCTATTGCGACCTCCACAATGTCTGGAGACCTAAACATCAATCCGCAAGTAAATGCTCCTAAAGAAATCACACAGACAAAAGTAGAAGTAGTAAAAGATCCAGTTAAAGAATTATATGATGAAATGAAACTGCAAGGGATCATTAAATGGGACGCCTTCGAGCAAGCTATGCAAGGTTACCAGCAATTGAACCCCAAGAACAGGAACATCATGACCATCATTGATTTCACCTTGCCTTCAACCGACAAAAGAATGTATGTCCTGGACATGAAAGCCAAAAAGCTTTTATACCACAACATAGTTTCCCATGGAAGAAACAGCGGTGAAAAATTTGCAAAATCTTTTTCTAACAAACACGGATCTTTCCAAAGTTCACTTGGATTCTACTATGCTGAAGAAACCTATTACGGCGGAAATGGATTCTCATTGCGCCTGGATGGACTTGAAAAAGGAATCAATGATCAAGCAAGACCTAGGGCCATCGTGGTTCATGGAGCTGATTATTGCAGTACAGATATCATTAAATCTACCGGTAGATTAGGAAGAAGCTACGGCTGCCCTGCCCTACCTCGCGAATTGACCAAACCGATCATCAATACGATCAAAGGTGGAAGTCTGATGTATATCTATGCCGGAAACAAAGAATATCTGGCCTCTACAAAATTTGTAAAGAAACATCCTTTTGAACCAACCTCTACCCTGATTGCCACTCAGCATGATGAGGAAACAGGTAAATCTAAAACTGTTCTGAATTAAGTATTTAGTACTAAGTACTTAGTATTTAGACGGAGGTTCCGATAAAAGATAAAGATCATGGATCCGGTTATTGAAACTGGAGTTCATGATCTTTTTTTTGATTACATATTTAGAAATATGGAATTACGGCAAAATTTGCTAGCTTCGAATTGAAACTATACATTCTTTTTTGGCAAAGAAAACATTCCCCCACCAACAAGGAATTTCAATAATATCTTGAATTCAAAATCAACCTATCAAAAGGCCATTTTTTTGGACAGGATTTTAGCTAAAAGACCTACCTTATTCGAGACATATTCGAGAATCATTCGGGAATTTACTGGATTGAATTGGGAATTGATCTCTAACATATTTTCAATTTTCCGAATGTGTCTCGAACAAGGTCAAACTGAGGTCAAGATAATAGGCACGAAAAAGGCCATGATAAAATCATGACCTTTAAATCTTAATATTTCTATAATCCAGACTAGCTGCTGAAGTATGCTCTTACGTTCTTACCTTCCATCCAGTTCATGAAGGCACGGTTTACAACCTTGTTACCTCCCGGAGTAGGATAGTTACCAGAGAAGTACCAATCACCTTTGTGGTTTGGACAGGCAATATGCAAGTTATCCAACGTTTGGAAAATTACTTCCAACTCTGCGTTCAGGTTATGAGGTTTCACGATCCTGGAGATCTCTTGCGAGATCTGATCATCGGTAAACGGCTCATAGATTGCCTTTACATAGTTTTCAACCTGATCTTTCGGCATGGTCGTTGAAGCCAAACATTTTTGATAGACCTCATCAATGATGTGGGCCAATCCATTCTTGCGCAATAAGGCGATTGCTGCCTCAAATGCAACGAACTCTGACATCCTGGACATATCGATACCATAACAGTCCGGATAACGGATCTGAGGCGCTGAAGAAACGATTACGATCTTTTTAGGATGTAGACGGTCCAGAATGGTTAGGATACTCTGCTTTAAGGTCGTTCCCCTAACGATAGAGTCATCGATGGCAACGATGGTATCTTCATGGTCATTTACGATACCGTAAGTTGTATCGTAGACATGTTGTACCATATCTTGACGGTCAGCATCTTGCGTGATAAAGGTGCGGAGTTTGGCATCCTTCACGTTCAATTTCTCGAAACGAGGCTTTAGATCCAATACTTCATTCAATTCTTCATCCGAGATTTTATCCGTGCGGTTCAAAAGGGCCTCTTTCTGGCAATCTCTGACATGTTGGTTGATTCCTTCCATCATACCGTAGTAAGATACTTCGGCAGTATTCGGGATGAAAGAGAATACCGTATTCTTGATATCGTTGTTGATACCCTTCAATACTTGGGGGATCAATAATTTACCAAGGGATTTACGTTCTTGGTAGATATCAGCATCTGACCCTCTGGAGAAATAGATTCTCTCAAAGGAACAGGACATCTGTTCTACCGGTTGTCTGAACATTTCTTCAGTTACCGTTCCATCTTTTTTAGCGATCAAGGCATGGCCTGGTTTGATCTCTTTGACAGCGGTCAATGGAATGTTGAAAGCTGTTTGTATTACTGGTCTTTCCGAAGCCACGACCAACACTTCATCGTCTTGGTAGTAGAATGCTGGGCGGATACCTGCAGGATCACGCATAACGAAAGCATCTCCATGACCGAAAATACCGGCGATGGTATAGCCACCATCCCAAGTCTTTGCTGAACGGGTCAATATCTTGGCAACATCGATGTTTTTCGCAATCTGGGCGGAAATCTCAATATTGGAATAACCGTCCTGTTTGAATTTATCGAAAAGCTTTTGGTTTTCTTCATCTAGGAAGTGACCGATTTTTTCCAGTACCGTAACCGTATCCGCTTGTTCCTTAGGGTGCTGTCCGAGATCGTACAGTTGCTGCAACAGTTCATCCACATTGGTCATGTTGAAGTTACCTGCTACAACGAGATTTCTGGACATCCAGTTGTTCTGTCTAAGGAATGGATGACAGCTTTCAATACTGTTTTTACCATGTGTGCCGTAACGCAAATGGCCTAATAACACTTCGCCCGTGAAGCTCACATTGTCTTTCAACCATTGGGTATCCTTGGATTCCTCAGGATAAGCTTTGTTAACCGCAGCGAACTTCTTCTGAACGTATTCGAAGATTTCGGCAACTGCCGAAGACCCCATGGCCCTGTACCTCGAAATATAACGGTTACCAGGCTTGACGTCGAATTTAATCGTCGCAATACCCGCTCCATCTTGGCCTCTATTGTGCTGCTTCTCCATAAGAAGGTACAATTTGTTGATGCCGTAATAGGGCGTACCGTATTTTTCTTGATAATAAGATAGGGGTTTTAGTAGTCGGATTAGTGCGATACCGCACTCGTGTTTTATAGCGTCACTCATATCTTGAATTGATGGCACAAAGGTACGGAATTTTGAAAAAATATCAGATACATCTTAATGTAAAAAATATTTCACTTAAAGATAGACTTCAGACAAGAGACATCAGACACCAGAACGGAAATATCGGATATTACTGTTAAAATAATGTGGAGTTAATTACATTCTATAATCCTGTTGAGGGAAAAAGAATTTTGTATGGTTGGGCGTATCTGATATGCCCAACCATACAAAACCTTTGGTACTGCGGCTCTCCCATTATGGGTTTACAACTTTAGGCTTTGTGTATTCGATGAATTTTTCACGTCTTGAAACAAACTCAGCTTTTTCTATGCGTTGCCAAGTCATATAGCTATTGACCATGATACCGTCCGAAAGAATCGGTTCAACAGATTTCAGGTACAGGATATCACCTTCAAAATCGATCTTGCGTTCCTGGAATTGACCTTCCCAATTCGGGAATGAAGAAGTTGTAATGGAATATTGAACAATAGCATTGTTATTGTCGATCTTATATGAACCGGCAAAAGCGATAAAACCTTTGACCTGTTCTTGGATTTCCTTTTCGTTCGCTAAATAGCGGTCATCAGAGGCATATTGACTGCGCTCTGAACTTGATATCTGGACTGACATAAAGCCATCAGCTCCATACATTAATAATCCCTTTGGAGATTGGCCCATCGGGAATATTGAATCTGCACCTTTAATAGGTACTTCTATATAGGATAGTAGTTGCCATGTGCCTACTAATTCATTCTTCAATGTTGTCATTTAGGGGTTATTGTTTGCCATTATAACGGCGATTCTTCATTAATAGTTTGTAACATTCCTTATATAGATATTTCTGTGACAAACGAAACATCTGTATATTCGGTAAACAAGTTTTAGACCAACATTGGTCCCTAAAAAAGAAGAAAATCTTAATCCCTTGAATATGAACATGAATTGTTATTGTGGTTCTGGAAATAATTATGAAGATTGTTGCAAAATTGTACATCTTGACCTAAAAAATGCCGAATCTGCCGAGCAGCTGATGCGGGCAAGATATAGTGCTTTCTGCCTATCCTTGGTCGATTTTCTGTATAATTCCTTCCACCCCAACAGCAGAAGGTTCCAGAAAAAGTCCGAAATTGAACAGTGGAGCAAAGAGAATAAATGGGAAGGATTGGAAATCATAAAAGCCACTGAAAACACGGTAGAATTTAAGGCCTATTTTGTGGATCCCTTCGGTGGAAAACAGCAGCACCATGAAAAATCCAGGTTCCAAAAACTGCAGGGGACTTGGTACTATTTGGATGGCAGAATAATTGCCTAAATAATATTATGGTTTTTGAGGGTTTGGAATTTATTGGAAATTAGTAAATTAGTAAATAACTAAATATTTTAAACTATGGGAAAGTTTGTAATTTCAACTAGGAAGAATGGGGAATTCCAGTTCAACCTAAAAGCTGCAAATGGACAGGTCATCCTAAGCAGTGAAGGTTATACCACAAAAGCTGCTTGTGAAAACGGGATACAGTCCGTTAAGAAAAATTCACAAGACAGTTCAAAATTTGACAAGTTAACAGCAAAGAACGGTAAGTTTTACTTCAACCTAAAAGCTGCCAACGGTCAGATCATCGGAACGAGCGAAATGTACGAAAGCGAAGCTGGCCGCAGCAACGGCATCAAATCAATCCAAGAAAACGCTCCTGACGCAAGTATTGACGATACAACAGTTTAATATTCGAAAATATTACCACTATGGAGAGCCACATTGATTGTGGCTTTTTTTTGTGGCCAGATGTCCGCATGCTGTCCATCTCTCCAGCAAAGGAATGAACCGGGGGGCTAAAGGACTTCCTCCGGAAGGAGAATGTCTGTTAATGGCAAGAACCCCTAGCAGGCAATGTCATTAAGTTAAGGAAAAAAACACTGATTCTCCGTTACTTTTGAAGCCCAAAAGTAACCAAAAGGCTTCGGCTCATTTAAGATGGCTTTTCGCACCATCCACTACACATGGACAAGAATGCCTTGTTGTCGGGAATATCTTTCAAAAGATCCTCCCATCAAAAGGGATGATCTTTTGAAAGCATTCCAAGGCCAATCCCATCGCACAGGGCAACGGCATTCTTTCCATTTTTCCGCCATTGGAAATGAGCCGGAGGCTAAAGGGCTTCCTCCGGAAGGTGAAATGTTCCTTTACCCACTGCCAATGCCAAATTCTTGCAATAAAAAGAACCCTAGAAGGGTTCAATTATTTTAGCAATCCCATCGCACAGGGCAACAGCATTCTTTCCATTTTTCCGCCATTGGAAATGAGCCGGAGGCTAAAGGGCTTCCTCCGGAAGGTGAATGTTTGTTAATGGTGAGAATCGCCAGCGGGGGTGGCATCTTTATAAAAATTGATTTTTAAACCGGCTAACCCCTAGCGGGGGTGAAATATTTTTCAATAAATCTTTCTGAATGGACATAAATCAAAGAAATTAGTTTTCTCATCTTACGATTTCGATGACAGTGATCCTAAAAACTAGATTCTGAGTTTCACTCTGAATCCCTCTAGGTCACATTTTGATTCTGAACGATCAGTGAAGAATCTGTTCGGTTCTACTCCTCTAGATCTTGTCATTCTTAACCGAAGGTTAAGAAACCGTACGCCAAAAAAATCCATATTATTTAAATTGATTAGGTCTGTAATATTTCGAGACCCTTCCTTCGTCAGGTTGACACCGGAAAGGGACCTTTTATTGCGCTACGCACCCCCTATAGGTTAGGCTATTTAAAATCTTGGTCTATCCTCACATCCTTTCCATTTTGGTTAATTCCCAGTTCTTGGTCTATCCTCGCATCCTTTCCATCCTGGTTAATTCCCAGTTCTTGGTCTATCCTCACATCCTTTCCATCCTGGTTCAAAACCAACTGCCACATCCTATCCACCCCCAACCTCTCAAAACAAAAACAGGAGCAACCTTTCGGTTACTCCTGTTTCCATTTTATATCAGGATCTGTTTACCAGATAACGATACGTTTATCTTTAGGGATGTACAGTTTGTCACCCTCTTTGGTTTCGAATGCTTTGTGGAATGCATCTAAATTGATGATCGGACCTGTCGCACGGTATTGAGCTGGAGAGTGTGGGTCAGTTTTCACTTGGTTTACCACAAACTCATCTGTCGTTTTAGTACGCCAGATTGTTGCCCATGACAGGAAGAAACGTTGATCTTGTGTGAAACCATCGATCAATCCTGGGTTTCCTTTGTCTTTCAGGTACATTTGCAATGCATCAAAAGCAACAGAAGAACCACCTAGGTCACCGATATTTTCACCTAAGGTGAACCTTCCGTTTACAAATACCCCTGGTACTGGCTCGTATGCTTCAAACTGTGCAACTAAAGCATCAGCAGCTGCTTCAAATTTAGTTCTGTCATCATCAGTCCACCAGTTGTTCAAGTTACCATTTCCATCGTACTGTGAACCTGAATCATCAAAACCATGAGATAACTCATGACCGATTACTGCACCGATACCACCAAAGTTCACTCCTGGATCAGCTTTGTAATCATAGAATGGAGGTTGTAAGATAGCTGCTGGGAATACAATCTCATTGAACAATGGACTATAGTAAGCATTAACGGTTTGAGGTGTCATTCCCCATTCAGATTTGTCAACAGGTTTTCCTTGTTTAGCAAGGTTTTCTTCAAATGACCAACGACGTACATTATTTACGTTTTCGATCAAGGAAGTACCAACCTGAAGACTTGAATAGTCTTTCCATTTATCAGGATATCCGATCTTCACGGTAAACTTAGAAAGTTTCTCCAATGCTTTTTCTTTGGTCGTAGGAGACATCCAAGCTAGATCTTTGATGTGTACATTGAAAGATTTGATCAAGTACTGCACCAATTCTTCACAGGCAGCCTTCGCTTCAGCAGGGAAATTTTCTTTAACGTACAGCTTTCCTAACAATTCACCAGCATTGCCATTGACAAATTCCAATCCTCTTTTATCCAGCGAACGTTGTTCTTTCTGACCTCTTAGTTTCCTCCCATAGAAATCAAAAGACAACTGATCTAATTCTTCTGTCAAATAACCAGTAGCATCATCCATTACATGGAATTTCAAGTATTCCTTGATTACCGGTAAATTTTCCTCATTAACGATCTTATCTAGGTTTTGGTAATAGTTAAGTTCACCAATGATTACGGTATCAGCTTTGAATCCAAGGGTCTGGATGTATTTTGCCACATCCATGTTCTTTACCATTTTATTCAAGTCTTTCACCGCTACAGGATTGTAACGTTTCTGAGCATCACGCATCTCTTCTACTGTTTTCAGGTTTGAAGCGATCAATTTCTCAAATTCAATTACTTTAGGACCTTTCAGGTCTCTGGTCTTCGGATCAACCTTGCCATATAAGGCGTTGATATATTGGTTGTAGTTTCCTAAAGTCTCTGTATTTTTGGCATCTTCTTTTTGGTAATAAGTACGGCCAAGACCTAATCCGCCACCACCTAAATAAACAGCATTCATGTTACTGTTTTTCATGTGGGCATAAACATAGGCACCGAAGAAAGGGTTACCACCGATAGCTCCGTATTTAACGAAGTAATCGTAAAGACCTTTCAGGTTCTTCACTTGGTCGATATCCTTCAATTGTTGTTGGATAGGTGCTATCCCCAACTTGTTACGGGTATCAAAGTCTACATAAGATTTATATAGATCAGCGATCTTTTGCCCATCGGTTCCTTTTTCGAATTTAGTGTTCAAAGATTCTTTAAGGATTTTCAAGGCCGCTTCATCCGTGTTTTCTCTTAGTTGATCAAAAGAACCCCAACGAGCCTTATCAGAAGGAATTTCTACAGTTTTCATCCAATTACCATTGACGTAATTGTAGAAATCATCTTGAGGACGAACGGATTTGTCCATGTAGGAAACATTGATTGCTTGATGTTCTTGCCCATAAACATAAGCTGAACTAGCAAATAATGCTGCCATTAATACGTATTGTTTCATAATTAACCTATTTTGTTTTAGAACTAAGAGATAGTTCCTATGCAAACATAGCGATTCTAGGAAAAAACAGAAAGTAACTATTTTTATATATTTAATTGATTTTAATTTAACACAATGGAATTGCTAAATTGGCCGAAATGATAATTCAGGTAGAAAACATCGATTATTTATTGGTCAGCAGCGATAAAAAAGGGATCAGCATAGATTTTAATACGGAAGATTTACCGGTAATCTATGCCCCTGCAGATCTTTCTATCCAGGAACTGACAGCTTATGTGAAGCGATTTGCCAAGAAAGAACAGAAGAAATCCATGGCAGATGAAGAATTGGAATTCTTTACCCTAAAACTATTCTCCAAAGACTATCCTGTAAGACCTCTGACCAATGGACAGTCTAAACCTTATCTAAAAAACAATATCATCTATTATTCCAAGTCTCTATTTAAGAGCAAAAACCAAGAAAGACTTGAAAAACAGCTACGACAATATATGTTTGAACAAGTCATCAAGACGATGATCGGGAAATGGGAGGAGATATTGGATTACCTTCTGGAAGACATAGAATTTAAAAAACTTCCCAAGCGCTATTTTGTCAATTCAGGAAATACCTTAACCTATAATAAATCCAACATAGAATTGGACCTGAGGTGCAATGAATATTTATTGGCAAAGGCTTTGATAGGATTAGCTGGAAAAAATAAATTGCAGGCTGGAATTTTGGAAAGACATTTTCCGGATGCAAGACAAATTGAAAAAATATTATCCTATGGAAACGAAAGAATATAGATTTGAAACTGAAATAAACCCTGAGCAACTGGAAAGCTTCGCAGGAAATCCTTCGAGCTTATTGGACCATATATCAAAAGAAGAACTGGATAAATTAAGCTGGTTTATCTTTGATGTTTTAGGCGATAAAGATGGCAGTCCGGAGGTGGGGAACATACAGGTTTCAAGCTTTAAATATGATACCGAAAAAAATAAGGGTACCTTTCGGATGCAATTTGACATTGACCGAAAGTTTTGCTGTTCAGATATGGGGAGTTGCAGCAATGATTATCTTGATTTCAATTTCAATATCGAAAACAACCTACTTGTTGCAACCGGTAGTTACTTTGATTGGACGTTGAACAATTAATTGAACATATAGACTTTGAAATAATAAATGATAATGGCGATCAGGATCAACATGATCGATAGAATTATCAAGTTAGCTTTCAAAGCAGACCAATCTTTCTGAACAATATTGCTGGCAATTAGGATCAATTTGAAAAGGACACTTATTCCAGCTATGAGATAGAAAAAGTTATAGAAGTTAATCTGAATCTCCATCATACGCGTGAGGGATTAGAAAATTTAACAATTGGTTTTCAATCAAATATACAAATTTTAACATCCAATTACCTAGTAATTAAAATATTATATCGTATTAGGTAGGGTGGATTAAAAAAGAACAGGTACCTGAAATCCAGATACCTGTTCTTTTATTTTAATATGTTCCTGTTTGTTCAAATGAACGGCGGGGATCTTAGCCAAACACTTCGTTCAACTCTTTAGCAAGTCTTAAACCTGCTTTCAACAAAGCGTTTTCCATTGGATCTTTGAACCTGAAGATATAGTCATAGGATAGCTTGTTGTTTTTGGCAACATCGTCATAAATAATGTTGGCCAATTGATGTGATTCATACAACCAATCTTCAAAAGTTGAATTTGTGTATTGGTTATAGAAGTACTTTTCATAATCCAATACACGGGCATATTCGCTATAAGACCATTTTTCATTATCGACCAAGTCACTATCCCATACGCGGTGTATACTCGATCCCCTACCAAAGAAAGTAACGGCAATTTTATTTCCACCCAGGTCTTCTGCCCTACTCACATGCATGGGTTGATGGGCATCCCCTAATAAATGGACCATAAAATAAAAAGCTTGCTGCCTTTGTTCGATGGACAAATCTCTGTTGGCAACCTCTTTTTTAACTCTTTGGTAAGCCTTGTAAAGGTTTTGTTCCGGTGAATTTTGAAGTTCCACTAAAAATTGCTCGTGGGTCAGGTTCCCTGGGGTATTCAAGAAATGCCAAGATCCAGTCTTCAGGAGAACGGAGTCTGGCGAGGATTTGACGAAATCTGCCCAGTTGGACCAATAAGCAATCTTTTGATGGCCGATCAGTTTCTCAATGTTTCGTTTCGCTTTTTTCGTAAGATGTTGTTCCGCGATTTCAGAAATCACGCGATGTCCAGTCATCCCCCATGCCAATACATGTTGGGATTGCGTTAATAGCATAAAAAATACTAGAATTCTACCTACTAGTTTCATATTCCTAATTATTTAAAAAGTTCAAATCCATATTTAGCTGCCGACCAGAAGCTATCAAGGGCGATAATCCGGGGTTTAAAGAATGATATGAGCGCGGGCCAATCTTCTTTATTAAAGACGCTCAATCCACGGATCTCGATGTAGATACGGGCAGTGTGTTTCCCATATTCATCATAAAAGGAATCGTCCCATATCCATTCTTCCCCTATTTCAGCTTCCAATATCTTCGCGTATTCCTTAAATTGTTCGAAGAGCAAGTCACGGATCCCGGCATCAGGATTGGCTATTTCAATTCCGATCTGGGCCACCTTATTGGTTGCTTCCATCCTAAAGAACAGGTGCCGAATTCCGGTTTTGTAATTTACCCATGTTACCTTTTCACCGTCCTCACTCGGGATTGGGGCCATGTACTGCCCAAAACTGGTCCAAAAAGACTCCTTTATTTTCTTAGCTTCTTCTCTTGAATACAATTCTTTAATTTTATGCAAAACTAGGAATCTCTTTAAACATTTAGGTGGTTTAACCTGTTTTCCTATAAAATATTTACGATGGACAAAAAGAAAACCCTAATAACCCTGACAGCAGTAGCCCTAGGTTCTGTAATCTATAACTACTTGAAACCCATTAAATCCAATGCCGAGTCTGTTCAAGATTTTGACTTGCAACGATATTTAGGGAAATGGTACGAGATCGCTCGTTTAGACTTTTTTTGGGAGAAAGACCTGAAAAATGTGAGTGCCGAATATAGTCTGAACGATGATGGATCGGTCAGGGTGAAAAATGAAGGCGTGAGTACAGTGAATGGAAAAACAAAAACCAGTATTGGAAAGGCCAAGTATGCAGGTGATGTCAATGAAGGTTCCCTTAAAGTTTCTTTTTTCGGTCCTTTTTATTCTGGTTACCATATTGTCCAATTGGATGAAAACTTTGAAGATGCCTTAGTCTTTGGCGACAACCTGGATTATATGTGGATCCTTTCCAGAACAAAAACAATCAGGCCAGAACGGGAAGCCGCTTACCTGAAATATGCAGAAGCTTGTGGTTATGACACTTCGAAATTAAAGTGGACCATTCAGGAGGGTTAAAGATCAAATACAGGTTGTATAATGGCGTAATTTAAGGTTGGGTCCTGCTGGATAACCTTAGCAATTTCTTGTTGATCTGCAGCACTGATTACGTTTCCTAATCCAGCATTAAAAAGACGAATTAAAAAGAGAGCTCCTTCCTCCTTCTCATGGATGTTCAATAATGAACTACCGATATAAAAGTTGAGGATGGAAGCTGCGTAATCACCAAAGAGTTCAAAATCTAGGGCCTTCCTTTTGGATTTCAAATCCTTAAAGTACTTTTCGAAATCTCCCTTGATCATGTCTTGTTGTTTCTCTGTAAGCATAAGGCAAAAATAACAATAGGATTGACAATAAAAAAAGCAGCCCAAGATAATTTGGGCTGCTCCATTTTGGTTTTCAATTATTATTTTCTGACGCTTATCGCAACTCTTCTATCTTTCACGCGGTCTGATTCAGGGGCATCAGCAGGGTATTTAGCAAATTGGGAACCATATCCCTCAGTTGCCATTACTCGATTACCGACCCCTTTTGCATCAAAAGCATTCTTAACTGCGATTGCACGGTCATTTGACAGTTTTTTATTGATGGCTTCATCACCAGTCTTATCGGTATATCCACCAAGCTTAACCTTAGCATCTGGGTATGCATTCAGGATGGCCACCAGATTGTCAAGCTGCACCTGACTTTCCGGGAGGATATTTGCTGTTCCAGTTTCGAAATTTAAATTATCGAAATCAAACCAGCGGTCTTTTAATTCCTCATCCGAAAGGCTCTTATAGTCTGAGTTCAGGAACTGAACCAATTGGTCTTCAATACCACCTTTATAGGCATTGAGTTCGGTATTATTTGGCAAAGTCACCATAATACTTTCCCTCACTACTTCAGCTGGTGTCATCGTCGTGTCTTGGTTAACTACTGAATCAGTAATCAAGGAATCCACATGGGCATCCGATACCGGAGCCTCTTCACGGTTACAACCCTTTCCGAAAAAGAACCATAATAAAAGAAGGATAATCGGAAGGAGTATCCACCACAGGCCTGCGCCTTTCTTACGGTCTTCATCTGCTGGAGGAAGTGCAGCAGGTGGTTCCTCGCGACGGACCCTGGAGGTAGGCACGATTGGATCTTCGACAAGAACATCCCTTGCTGGATCAACAATTGGGTCCACTTCTACCACTTCTTCTTCTGTTACGATGGTTGGTCCTTTTGGTTCTTCACCTAAAATATTCAACGGCAGACCAGCTGGAAGAGCCTTCAGGAAGTTTGAACGATTGTTGTTCAAGTCGGCTTCGATGGAAGTAGTATCCCAGCGTTGGCCATTGCTGGTCAAGGCACCAACCACAGCTGGAATCGCTGCGGAGAATAGGCGAATCAATGTGTTGGTATTCAACCCTAAAAAATTCGCAGTATTGGGTATTACCTGGTCAAAAGTGTTCCCGAAAAGGGAGCTTAAAACGGTTCTCGTGGTATCCCCATCTTGAGGCACATCCTGTACAGGAGGGCTAAACCTCAATACATCTGAAAAATTAAATCCAGAAAAATTTGATTTCAATGTTTCTAAGAGGCTTCCTAGGCCGTGTCCGGCTTTGCGTTGGAAACCTAAGAATAAGGAAGGAATTACAGTTTCGATTCCTGTTTTTGCCTGATCTGGAGAAATGTTTTCCTCGGAGGCAAGAGTACTATAAGTGTGCTCATTGAAGTATTGTTGAGCAAGCTCTAATAAATTGTTTTCCATAACCTGTGTTTATAAGTACAATTGATGAAACAATCCGTGTAACATTTTGTTTGCAACAAGCTGTTTTTGCCAATTAACATTATCTTAATATGAGAACCTTAGTTTTGTATAAATTAATCCATTTGGTATGAACATTAAATTTTTCAATTTATTCCTCGCCTTATTCTTATTTGTAGGCTCAAGTTTTGCACAGAAACAACCGAAATACATTTTCTTTATGATTGGAGATGGTATGGGATTGAACCAGGTACAGGCAGCAGAAGTATACAAAAGTTCTCTTGCAGGTAAAAATTCAGTTTCCCCTACTGTTTTCAGTCAATTTCCATTTGCCACGTTCGCCACATCCCATTCCTTATCTCATGGAGTAACAGATTCTGGTGCTGGCGGTACAGCATTGGCTGTTGGTTACAAGACTAAGAACGGTGTTATCGCTATGGACAGTGCAGGTGTGAAGTCCTATAAAAGCATTGCCTACTTGGCGAAAGAAAAAGGAATGAAGGTTGGAATTACGACTTCAGTAAGTATCGACCACGCCACACCGGCTTCTTTCTTTGCCAACCAACCCGATCGCGATATGTATTATGAAATTGGCTTGGATATCATTAAATCTAAATTTGACTTCTTTGCTGGATCAGGTTTTCTAAAGCCAACAACTAATGCTAAAAAGGAAGAGGTTGCTTCTATTTTTCCTCAACTGGAAAAAGCAGGTTATAAATTGCTTTATGGTTTGGATGACTATAAGAAAGCCAACAAATCAGATAAACTGATCTTGATGAACAAAAAAGGAACGGACAATGTTTCCTTGAAATATGCGATCGATCAAAAACCAGGAGATTTGAATCTAGCAGAAATCACTTCAGCAGCGATCGAATCCTTAAGCCAAGGAGACAAAGGTTTCTTCCTGATGGTTGAAGGGGGAAAAATTGACTGGGCATGCCATTCCAATGACGGCGCTACTGCTGTACATGAAGTTTGGGATTTCAACAATGCAGTTCAAAAAGCCTTTGAATTCTACCAAAAACATCCAGAAGAAACCTTGATCATCGTTACGGCGGATCATGAGACCGGCGGTATCGGGGTTGGAAACGGAAGCTCTACCCTTCGTTTGAAAAACCTAGAAAACCAAAAGATTTCTCAAGAAGCACTTTCAGCTGCCATCAATGAATTCAGGACCAAGAATGCGAATGCATCTTGGGATCAACTTAAAGAATTTTTGGGTCAACACCTAGGATTGTGGAAAGCGATCAAGGTAAGTGAAGACGATAATGAAGATCTTCATGAAGCTTACGAAAAAAGCTTTATAGAACATAAAAATGAAACCAGCAAAAGTCTGTATGCCACCAACGATAAAATCGCTTCGTTAGCGATCAAGGCCTTGAACAAAGCGTCATCGATTAGTTGGGCATCAGGTAGCCATTCGGCAGCCTATATCCCTGTGTATGCGATTGGAGTGGGTGCGGAAGCATTCCATCAGAAAATGGATAATGTAGATATCCCGAGAACGGTTTCTAAAGTTGCTGGTTGGCAACATCCATAATAAGTCAAAGAACTTTTCAATCAATATGGGGGAGTTGATGAATTTCAGCTCCCCTTTTTATATGGGTAATGGACCTGATGCTTATGCACTGGTTTCAGGCTGCAATTTCTTGTTCAATCCCATCGACTCCATCAAAAACATGAGCTTATTAGCCCTGATTTCACAATATTGCTGGGGATTTCCGTTTCCCCCATCAAACTGTTTATAGAAGATCGTTCCTTGGATCAGCCACAGACTCCCCTTCTTACCTCGTTTTTTCATTTGATTGCACATCATATCTCCCCAAACTGCTATCCGATGCCATTGACTTTTTTCATATTGTTCGCCATTCTTCTTGACACCATATTCATTAGTTACCAAGGATATGAAGCAATATGGAATCCCATTGCTGCTGACCTTGATTTCTGCTTCCTGACCTAACCTGCCCAATAGTTGTACTGAATTTTTTATCGTGCTCATGGAAATTTCAATTTTTGATATTTATTTTCTTATTAATCAATTAACTTAGCTAAGTAACTGGTACAAAATTGACGAAGGGCAGCAAGTTTATTCGTATTTCAAACAGTTAAAAACGACTGTAGTCGGTTTTAAACGATTAAAATCATTTATGTCATGGGTATAAGAACATGTAAAGAATGTGAAGAGGTATTGCGCGGAAGGACCGACAAAAGGTTTTGCAACGATGGATGCAGAAACGCCTATAATAACAGGGAGAATAGTAGGGATAGCGACCTTTTGAAAAAAATCAACAACCAGCTCCGAAAGAACAGAAAGATCCTGAGGATTTTACTTGCTGAGGAGAAAATGCTGAAAACAAACAAAGATAAACTCCTCACGGAAGGTTTCTCCTTGAAATACCATACCCATAGGATAATCACTTCAAAAGGTCAGGAGTATATATTCTGTTATGAATATGGCTATCTGGATCTTGGAAATGATTTTATATTAATTGTCAAGAGCAAGGAAAAGAAGCGCGAGATAAATACATTGGCTTAGGCTGGATAAATGAAAACATAAAAAAGCACCTGTAACCCTTACAAGTGCCTTTACTTAATAATAATATATTTATACCGGAACTTCCATCAATAGGAATTCAGCATTGGTATCTGCTTTAATCTTTACATCTTGTGCTCCTGCAATCCCAAGTCCATCCCTGCTCTGCATCTTCTGTCCTTCCACATCGATCTCTCCATTCAGCACGAAAATATATAGACCATGATCTGGTTTTTTCATGATATATTGGCGTGCATAGCCAGCCTCAAAATCAGCGATATGAAACCATGCATCTTGATGGATCCATACTCCTGCATCATCGGGATCAGGAGAAAGGATCTGTAAGAAATTATTCTTTGCAGCATTAAAATCGATGCTCTGTTGATCGTAACGGGGTTCTACATGCTGCTTATTTGGAATTACCCAGATCTGAAGGAATTTTACCGGATCAGTCTTGCTGTTATTATATTCGCTATGTTCAATGCCAGTACCTGCACTCATAACCTGGATATCCCCTTTCTTGATGACTGAACCCGTACCCATGCTGTCATTATGCGCCAGTTCGCCTTCTAATGGAATGGAAATAATCTCCATGTTGCTATGGGGATGTTTTCCAAAGCCCATTCCAGCCGCTACGTTGTCATCATTCAAAACACGTAATGCACCGAAGTTCATTCTTTCGGCATTCATATAGCCTCCAAAACTGAACGTATGATTCGATTTCAACCATCCATGATCTGCATGTCCACGGGAGTCCGCTGGGTGATAAAAAAATTTTGCCATGATATTCTCCTCCTTTAATAATTAACACAAAGTTCAGGGATTAAGTTTTGCTGTGCATTGACATAGGGTAAGAAATCAGGTGGAAAGCAAACCTTCATCCCGAAAGCTATAATAGCTCTCATCTGTAATGATAAGATGGTCGTGTACATGGATGTCCATCAATTTGGCCGCCTGTGCTATTTTCTTGGTCAGGGTCCTATCGGCATCACTGGGCCTTAAGGTTCCTGAAGGATGATTATGGGCTAGAATAATGGAGTTAGCCTTGTTCATAAGGGCAAACCTAAGGATGATCCGAACGTCTACAGGGGTAAAGTCGTTGCCTCCCCTGCCGATGAGCTGTTTGTCCAAGACTTTGCAACTGGTATTCAGGAAAATTACCCAAAATTCTTCATGGCTAAGGTCTTCTAAAAGATGTTTTAAAAATTCATAGGCTTTTTTGCTGCTGTTGAGGACAGGTTTTTCCTGTACATCAGACTCTTGCCTCCTTCGACCAAGCTCCAGCGCCGCAATGATACTGATTGCCTTTGCTTCTCCAATCCCCTTAAACTGACAAAGCTCCTTGACATCCATTTTGCTGAGCCTAAATAAGTCGTTGCTGACCGAGCTGAGGAGTCTTTTGCAGAGTTCAACTGCTGTTTCATGTCTTGAACCGGAACCAATGAGGATGGCTAGAAGTTCGGCATCGGTTACTGCCCTTCTACCTTGTTCAAGTAGTTTTTCGCGCGGTCGATCCGATTCTGCCCAATCCCGAATGACTAATTTTTGCATATATATTATAGAAATTTTATTTCTTTAAAGTAAATATAGGGATTGTAAACGACAGCTTAAAAACTGGGATTCAACATCTTAATGTACAATCTTTAGAATTTACGCAGAAACCTTATCTTTGTAGGCTATTACAACATTAAGGACAGAAATAATGAGCAAAGCGATTATCAAAACAGAAAAAGGCGACATGACTGTGCAGTTTTACACAGAAGATGCTCCAAATACAGTAGCGAACTTCATTAAGTTAGCTAAATCAGGATATTATGATGGTTTAACATTTCACAGAGTTATTCCTGATTTCGTAATTCAAGGCGGATGTCCAAATACACGCGAAGGTGCAACAGGAATGCCGGGCACAGGTGGTCCGGGATACAAGATCGATTGTGAATTGGACGGTGGAAACCAACAGCATGACCGTGGTGTTCTTTCAATGGCTCACGCTGGAAGAAACACTGGTGGATCACAATTCTTTATCTGCCACAGCCGTAACAATACAGCTCACCTAGACCGCAACCACACTTGTTTTGGAAAAGTAATCGAGAACGTTGATGTTGTTGATGATATCCGTCAAGGTGATCGTATTTTAGGAGTAGAAATTATTGAAGATTAATTCTTATATAAGAAGCAAAAAATGAATTTAAGAGGATTAGTGTCAGTTACTGGCAAACCAGGATTATTTAAATTGATCGGTCAAAACAAAGGTGGATTCGTTCTTGAATCGCTAGATGGCAGTAAAATCAAATCGGTAGTGAATCTATCGACTACCAAAATGGCTACGCTAGAAGACATCACTATTTATGGTGAGGACGAGGAAATCCGTCTATTGGACGTGTTTGAGACCATCAAATCAAACGGAGGCAACACGCCAGATGTAAAAGCTGACGGAAACACTTTGCGTGAGTATTTTAGAGAGGTAGCTCCTAATCATGACGAAGCAAGAGTTTACTCTTCTGATATCAAAAAGATCATTACTTGGTACAATATCATCAAAGAACTTCCTTTGTTTGAAGAAGAAGCTCCGGAGCCTCTAGCATAAATTGACCAACATATAAAAAAACCTATCCTAGATATTTTTTAGGATAGGTTTTTTTATATCCTTATATTTAAGAATTGGTGATTTTCATCTATTACATTCAAGTAAATTCCATAAATATGAGCAGCGAAAAATCCATTTCTTCTACCAATTTGAATCAAGGCTATCAGGAATTCTGGCATTGGTTCGAAGCCCGAGCCAAGGAATTCTATCAAGTCATCAAATCGGGAAAAGATGTTGAAGAAAAGTTTATCAACATCTTTGCACCTGAGTTGGATAGAGTGGAACCAAAAGTGTTTTTCTTGGTTGGAATGGACAAAGATAAAAAGGCCGAACTGGTTTTTACGCCTGATGGCATCATCAAGAATGTGCTGTGGGCAGAAAAGATCGTGGAAGCTGCCCCAGACATCGAAAACTGGAAATTTACTGCCCTGAAACCCGAATCCAACAATGAGGATTTTGCGATCCGCATGCATAACCTTCATTTTGATAAGGAGAACATAAAGTTCTATCCCATCCTTCACGATAATTATCCCGACAAAATAGACCTGATGTTTGTTTATGATCCCTATCATGAGGAATCTAGAGAAGAGATCCTGAATGGCATCTTTATTTTTCTGGACAACTATTTAGGCGAGGAAACCATGATCCAATGCATTGATAAGATCGATGTACGAGGTCCTCAAAACCTACAGGAGGAATTGATTCCCTTGAACAAGTTGGTTGATTACATCAATTGGCGGGAGAAGGAGTTTGTAGAGAAGTACCAGGATGTAAGACATGATTCCAGCGATGACCGCTTCTCGGGATTTGAAGGAACGGTAGAAGGCGGCAAAACCATTTTGTCAACCATCAACACCTCGGTCTTAGACTGGGACCATAAAGCATCCCATCCATGGATTTTGGTGATCATGAATGCCTATGATTCGGAAACAGACGCTGGCTTTCCAAGTCCGGAAACCTATGAGGACATATCCAGGTTTGAAGAAGACCTGGAGGAAGAACTCCCTAGCAGGGATGGTTATATCTTCTTGGGATCGGAGACTGTGGATGGATTAAGGGAAACTTTCATTGCCTGTAGGGAATTCCGCAAGGCCACAGAGGTCATGGAGCGATTGCTGATCAAATATCATGACCAACTCAATCTTTCATTCGATTTCTTCAAGGACAAATATTGGCAGTCCTTTGAGCGTTATAAAATGGTTTAATCCAAAATATGGTACCATGAACACATTCTCCATCCGTCGATACCAGCCCGTAGACTTCCAAGAGGTCATCGGTGTTTTCAACAGCAATGTTCCGGATTTCTTTGACCCTAGCGAGACGCAGGACCTCTTCCATTATCTGGAACAAGAGATAGAAGATTATTTTGTAGTCATCAAAGATGCCCAGATAGTTGGTGCTGGAGGGATCAATTACGATGAAGATCAAATCACGGCGCGTCTTAGTTGGGATTTCCTAGATAAGACCTTGCAGCAAAATGGAGCAGGGACTTTATTGACCCAACATCGAATCCTGCATGTTCAGCAAATGCCCCATATCCAAAGATTGATTGTAAGGACTTCACAAATGGCCGAGGGATTTTATCAAAAGATGGGCTTTCAGGTCAAAGAAAGAGTTCCCGATTATTGGGCTAAAGGTTTTGATATGGTCCTGATGGAATACCAAGGCTAGTGGGTTTGTAAAAAAGGCAATTATTTAGCTTTATTTCATCTTTGAATTCTCCTTGAGAAACTTTCTTCTATTTTCGTCAATTGCATACTAAAGAGCTGTGTAACAAAAGATACAGAGCAACATAATATTAATCTACACTTTTGTGCTATTCTTTGTAAGAAATAAAGAGTAGCGTTCTTAAAAAATCACTCAATGGAAACATCTTTAGATCAGAACTTCTGGAATGAGCGTTGGGAAAACCAACAGACAGGTTGGGATATTGGCTATGCCTCTACTCCTATTGTAACCTTCATGGACAGTTATCCAAACAAGGATGCGAAAATATTGATCCCTGGATGTGGGAATGCCTATGAAGCTGCCTACCTCTTGGAACAAGGTTTCACTGATTTAACCTTGATCGATATTGCACCAAAGGCTATTGAAAAGGTAAGGGAAAGATTTAAGGATCAAGCAAACATTGAGATCATATTAGGCGATTTCTTTCAACATGAAGGGGAGTATGACCTGATGCTAGAACAAACATTTTTCTGTGCATTGGAGCCAAAGCTTCGTCCGGATTATGTAAAAAAAGCACATTCGCTTTTGGGATCTGAAGGAAAGATTGCAGGGGTTTTATTTGGAATTGAATTCGAAAAGCAAGGTCCTCCATTTGGTGGGTCTGCTGAAGAATACAGCAAGCTTTTTGAGCCTTATTTCAAACTTGAGAAGATGGAACTTTGCTACAATAGCATTGTGCCAAGAAAAGGATCGGAATTGTTTATAAAATTGGAGAGAAAAAATGGATAAAGTTAAGATTTATTTGTCCCAATGGAATGTGATGCGGGTATTGCGATTGGTCATGGGTATCCTCATTATTATCCAAGGGGTTAAAGCAGAGATGTGGCTAATAGCCGGCTTAGGCGTACTATTTACGATTTTACCCTTGATGAATATTGGGGGATGTTCGGTAAATGGCTCTTGCCAAGTACCACCTAGAGAAAGAAGATAGTGATCTTCAAAAATAAAATAGCAAGGTATAATTAATAATAGTTAGTGACTATAGGCTCAGGTTCCCAACCTGGGCCTTCACTTTTACCGAGCTTTCGCTTTCTGATTTTTTTCCCTAGCTTTGTAAATATCACATGATGACGAAGATAGTTTACATAATCTGTTTCACACTCATTGCCTTGATCAGCCCCAAGCTTACATTTGCTTGTACGGAACATCAGGAAAAGATCGCTGTGGAAACAAATTGTGAAACTGACCAACATCATACTGCTGATGAGCATAGTTGTTGCGACACTGAAGCCCACGATCAACCTGAGAGCAATAAAGACAACAGTAACTGTGGCGATAGCACCTGCTGCTGTCCAATGATGGCAAACCATAGCTGTTGCCTCTATTCCAACCCTTCATTTGAATTTCACTTCCATATCCCTACTCATAGGGAAAAGATATCTACATTATTGGTTTTTCAAGAAACCACCGGATATTCTTCGATTTTCATCCCTCCCAAAATAGTTTAATACAAGCTACAAAAACCTATTGGTTTTAGAATTTATTGGCAAATCAGGTTTGCCAGGTTATTTATATGTATTAAAAAATTAAAAGATGAAAAAGATATCCTTAATCTTAGGCCTTATCCTGGGCTTAGGTATAAATGCTAGTATAGCTCAAATCAACAATGCAAAAACAGTAACGGTAGCCGTAAACGGCAATTGCGGAATGTGCAAAAAGACTATTGAAACGAATGGTTCGGAAGGCAAAATCGCAAAAGTAACATGGGACACCAAACAGAAACAAGCCGAAATCACCTTTGATACAACAAAGACCAGTGAGGAAGCTGTTTTGAAGAAAATTGCCCAGGCGGGATATGACAATGCGCAATTCAGGGCACCAGACGATGTATATGCCAACCTTCACGAATGTTGCAGATACGACAGAAACCACGAGGTGAAAGGTGGGCCACATGCTCAGATGAACCACAATAACATGCCTAAGGCAGCTGCTCAGCATGAAGATGCAAGCCAAGCTAAAGGGCTAGCTCCTGTATTCCAAAATTATCTGACCTTGAAGGATGCCTTAGTGAGCAGTGACCAGAAAAAAGCAGCGATTGCTGCCGAGAAGCTAGGCCAAAGCATTCTAAAAGTAGACATGAAAGCACTTGCAGACAATGAACACAAGCAATGGATGAAAGTGAAAGGAAGCATGGAAAAGGCATCTACAGCAATTTCAAAGGATGGCAAACTGGAAGGCCAAAGAAATACTTTCATGGCCCTTTCCAACCATATGTATGAATTGGCCAAAACTTCAAAATCAAGTGAAGGCCTTTATTGGCAATATTGCCCGATGGCAAACAACAATAAAGGTGCACAATGGCTAAGCAATGAGGAGGCAATTAAAAACCCTTATTACGGATCTAAAATGATGAGCTGCGGCGAGGTAAAGGAAAAAATCTAAAACCATTGCTGTAAATCTATTATTTAAACACGTAAGAGGTATTCATGAGAGAACAAATCAAATACATATTGATCTGTACATTTTTGCTATGCTCAACAGTTGGTTTTTCCCAAAAAGTTGTGCGTTACGACCTGAATGTAACAGACAGCATGGTAAACTATGCAGGTAAGGACCGTAGGGCGGTGGCAGTGAATGGCATGATCCCTATGCCTACATTGACCTTTACTGAAGGTGATACTGCAGAAATCCATGTACACAACAAACTCAAGGAAGGGACTTCCCTACACTGGCATGGCGTCTATTTACCGAACAAGGAAGATGGAGTTCCTTTTCTGACTCAGATGCCGATCGCCCCAAACAGCAGCTTTACCTATCGGTTTCCGATCATCCAAGACGGAACCCATTGGTACCATAGCCATTCCGGTATGCAGGAGCAGATCGGTATGTACGGTGCGATGATCCTGAAAAAAAGAGCTGAGGACCCCAATTTTAGAAAAGGGATAGATGACCTTCCTGAAATCCCGATTGTGTTAAGCGAGTGGACCAATATGGACCCCGATAATGTGCACCGAATGCTCCACAACGCCAACGACTGGTTCGCTATCAAGAAGAATGCAACCCAAAGTTATGCAGAGGCAATCAAAGAGGGCCATTTTAAAACCAAGCTTACCAACGAATGGAAGCGCATGCTGGCCATGGATGTCAGTGATGTGTATTATGACCGTTTCTTGTTGAATGGTACATCAGAGCAGACATATTCGCAGTTCAAAGCTGGGGATAAGGTAAGGCTGAGAGTAATCAATGCCGGTGCTTCCTCCTATTTCTGGCTGACTTATGCCGGTGGGAAAATTACGGTGGTAGCCAATGATGGCAATGATGTAGAACCAGTCGAAGTCGACCGTTTGATAGTCGGAGTTTCAGAAACTTATGATATCGTTGTGACCATTCCGGAAGATGGCTTCGCCTATGAATTTATGGCAACTCCTGAAGACAGGACCAATCATGTTTCCATGTATTTGGGTTCCGGTGTCAAGCAATTGGTCAGTCCTTTACCGAAGTTGAAATACTTCGAAGGAATGAAGATGATGAACGACATGATGAAAATGAATGGCGACCTCGACGATATGGGGATGAAGATGAGCCTGCAGAAAATGGACATGAATACCGTCATGTATCCTGAGATCAAAGATCAGAAAGGACATCAAGATCATCAAAACCATGGAGCCCAGGACAGCTCTTCCCACAAGGAAGACCATTCCATGCATGATATGGGAAATAAGGAGGAACAAGCAACCGGGCATGACCATTCCAAAATGGAAGCTATGGACCATAGCCAACATGCTAGTTCAGATATCGTGACCTTAAACTATGGTATGCTTCGATCTCCAACGAAGACAACCCTGCCAAAAGATGCCCCAATTAGGGAAATGAAGTTTGAGTTGACAGGTAACATGAACCGATATGTTTGGAGCATGGACAATAAAGTTCTTGCCGAAAGCGACAAAATCCTCATAAAGGAAGGCGAAATCCTAAGGATCATCCTGTACAACAATTCAATGATGCGACACCCCATGCACCTTCATGGACATGACTTTAGGGTAATCAATGGTCAGGGAGATTATGCGCCATTAAAGAATGTCTTGGATATTATGCCTATGGAAACAGATACCATTGAATTCCTATCCAATGTGGAAGGGGATTGGTTCTTCCATTGCCATATCCTTTACCATATGATGGCAGGGATGAACCGCGCGTTCAGCACCGAAGACCAACAGCCAAATCCATATCTGCCAAATAAAGCATGGGCATATCGCGAATTGCAAAAAGAAAGCAACATGAAGCACTTCATGATCCAAAATGATTTTGCGACCAATGGAAACGATGGCGAATTGATGTTGCACAACACCCGATATAGCCTCACTACCGAATGGCGATTAGGCTATTCTGATATGCACGGCTATGAGGTCGAAACCCATCTAGGCCGATACATTGGAAAGATGCAATGGTTCATGCCTTTTATCGGTTTTGACTATCGCTATAGACGAATGGACAAACACGGTCCGGAAAAGAACATCTTCGGACAGCGGAACAGCAAAAACGAAAGAGCTTTACTCTCTGCCGGTTTTACCTATATGCTGCCTATGTTGGTGAGATTCCAGGCCGAAGTGTACCATGATGGAAATGTCCGATTGCAATTGATGCGTGAGGACATACCAGTAACCAAAAGATTAAGAGCCGGAGTGATGGTCAACTCCGATCTAGAATACATGGGCGACCTGCGTTATATCCTGACCAAGAATCTAGGGGTCCGAACCCATTATGATTCGGACATGGGACTTGGAGTAGGATTGTCGGTTAACTATTAAAAGCAACAAGGGTAGAACAACATGTTCTACCCTTGTTTATTTATCGATGGAAATATTAATCTTCCAGGTAACCGAATTTGCCAGTTTGAAAATCACGGAATGCTTGTTTGATCTCGTCCTCGGTATTCATGACAAATGGACCATAAGCTGCGATGGGCTCATTGATCGGTTCGCCACTCAAAACCAAGACTAAAGCATCCTCTGTAGCTTCCAACTCGATCTTTTCACCCTTGTTTGCAAACAAAACAAAATGATCGGTTGCAACATCCTGTCCATTGACCTTGACAGAGCCTTCCAGAACTAACAATCCCGTATTAAAGTTCTCTGGAAATTCAAAATCTACTTTAGCCGTGGCCTTCAACTTAGCATTGAATAAGTTCACGGGCGAAAAGGTACTCGCAGCACCTTTGGTTCCTTGGTATTCACCCGCCACAACCTCAATATATCCTAATCCACCATCTATATCAACCTTTGGGATGTTCTTATTTTCCAAAGCCTGATATTTTGGTGTCGACATCTTATGTGCAGCTGGCAGGTTTACCCACAATTGCACCATTTGAAATTCACCGCCATTCTTACTCCATTCCGATTCATGGAATTCTTTATGCAGTACACCAGAAGCAGCGGTCATCCATTGTACATCACCCTCACCGATAATTCCACCACCGCCACTGCTGTCCGCATGCTCTACCCTGCCCTTATAGGCTAAGGTCACCGTTTCAAATCCACGGTGTGGATGCACTCCTACCCCTTTTGGGATTTCACTCGCTGGAAAGTTATATTTTGAGTTATAATCAAATACAATAAATGGATCCATTCTCTTCATTGGAATAGCAGAAGGAATAAAACTATGCACTCTAAAACCATCCCCTACAAAATGTGGCATTCCAGGTTTAATAATCCTTTCAATTTGTTTTTCTTTCATGGTATTCTCCTTATTAGTAATACAAAGTTAACCCTTCCTTAACCGGAAAGCGTTGACCTATGGTAATAAGTAAAGCAAAAAAATAAGGCCTTGCTAACAAGGCCTTTCCAAATAAAACTAAGAAATCTTTATAGGTTTTCTAACCTATTAAATTTGTCTTTTATAACCTGGCTTATCCATCGCTTTGTCCAGTGACATTGGCCCTGAACCTACGATCAAGAAATAGATAAGGAGTAAAAGTACCACTAGGGACAACCAAAATTCCGAATTCAAAAAGCTGAATCCATTCGTAATGTTCACAAAGAATACCGCTCCTATCAGGATGGGAATCTGAAGAGCTACCGCCAATCGGGTACAAAGTCCCAATGCGATGAATATCCCGCCAACAAGGTGGGCAAACACCACATAGTGAACTGCACTCCAAATGGATAATTGAAAATGTGTCTTCTCGATCAAAGTAGCGACTGAATCACGATCCATAATAAAGCTTATTCCTTTTGCAAAGATCAGAATCCCGAGAACAATCCTCATAAAATCGATCCATCTCGGATGATGGGCATCTCCCCAATGTTCAATGCGTTGAATTAGGTTCATAACAACCTCCTTTTTAACTGGTTATAAAACTAAAACGCAGAAAAAGACCTTGATATTATGTATTTAATAATTTTTTGTAAAATAATTAGCAAACCTCGCTTTTCCCTAAAATCAATAAACCTCTCGAAACCTTGCAGAAAACTAATTAATGGATTTATTGTTCATTAAAGTAGAAAAGATATTTATGGCAAAATTCACCAAGTATTTCATTAAAAGAATAGACAGCCCCTTTTGGGCTTTTGCGATTCATGATGGACAGCAGATCGATCCTTTTATTGACCCATATATCAATCTCAATGAAAGTGAAAGACTGCGTGAGGAGGATCCATTTACAGCTGTCATGGCTGAATTACCTATGAATCAATTTATCGTCGGCTCCTCACGGTTCCAACTTGATCTCAACCGAAAGATTGAAGATTCGGTATATCTGCGTCCCGATCAAGCTTGGGGACTGCAGGTCTGGAAAGACAGCCTTCCCGAAAATATTGTTACAGAACTCTACCTAGACCATAAAAACATCTATCAGGAAATTGAAGAGCAGATCCAAGAGACCATCGACCAAAATGGCTATTTTGTAGTGTATGATATCCATAGCTATAATGCCAAGCGTAATGGATCTGAGGAAGAAGTTGACACCGAAATCAATCCGCAAATCAACCTTGGAACAGCCTATGTCGATCCAAAGTGGCAACCCCTGATTGATCAGTTAATGGGTTTCATCAGCAAGGATAGCTTGTACGATGGACCGATTGATATTCGAGAAAACATTAAATTTAAGGGAGGATACCTATCCCAGTTGATCAACAAAAAATTCGGAGCATATGGCTGTGTCCTATCCATCGAATTCCGAAAGGATTTTATGGACGAGTGGACCGGTTCTCCTGACCTTCCAAGGGTAGTCTCCTGCAAACAACTTCTAATGAATTCAATCCAGGTCTTAAAACAGTACTTTAAAAATGATTCAAGATAAGAACAAACCCCTTTTAAGAATCTTAAACGCTATCAATAAGCGGAATGCAGTCCATTATCAGATTCCCAACGTAGGCAAGTTCATCTTCAACAAAATTGTTCCCTATATCTTTATTTACAGAGTGCCCAGTGCAGAAAAGAGGGACAAGATGTTGGTGGATCTCGCCAAAACGGAAAATGCCAGCATTGTCTGTCGGTCCAAGGAATTTGATCTGGAGGAATGGATAAAACCTATATCCCAGCGGCTGGCTGAAGAGTTTGGCGCATGTCTGTTAGTCGAGGCATGGACTGCTGAACCGGGACAGAAGGAGGATATCATGGTCCATGTGGGGCAAAAGGATATGCTGCCGCTGGCTGAATATTTTCAGAAGAACATCAAAAAGGAAGCCCGTGAAATCAATGTTTCCCTGGCGAAGGATCTTAATATCCCTCAACCTTTGGATGTTTCAGCTCTGTTCAGCAAGAAAGAATTACAGAACAAGCAGATTCTCTATATGGGGCTTTCCATTAAGCAGAACTATATCGAGGATGAAGATCAGGTCTTACCGATCTTGATGCGATTATATCGCGAAACTCTAGCGAAGTCCCTTTCCCGATTGTTCTTTGAGTTCCTGCGCGTCTATACCCATCTCAATGCCACAGCACAAAGGCTCAACTTCCATCAGGAACTCACGCCCTTGATGATAGATATCGATAAATCATTGGCCCAGGAAAGCACTAAATTCGACTTTCTCTTGATGGTGACTCCATTGAATGCGCATGAAGCCTGGTTACAGTTCAAAAAAGACAAATTCTGGAAAACACCCAAGTTCCTCTATAGGCCCATGCACATTGACCCCGACTTGGTCAAGCGTAGACTGTACAATCTTCGAATAGAAGATATTTATGACCCTACCATGGCCTATATCTTTCGGGATAAGCGGACCGAATTGGACTCTATGGTCAGCATGATTGCCGATCGTGGCAAGGAGGACTTCCTGCACGGCAGTCTCCAGGTCTTTGGCAACGTCTCAGAGAAACTATACAAGTCAGCTATGGCCATCTTGATGGTCACGGAACCCGAAGAACCGATCAAAAAAAGCGATGACTATATCAGTGCAAATGAGTTTGCAAAACTGGCAAGGGATGAAATCAAGTTTTTACAGAGGCAGAACCAGGAATTCAACAGCCCTGTCCGTGTCCGTGAGGATATCTCTGGCGTGATGGTCAACCGCGGCGTGCTGAACATCAGCAAGGAATATAGACTGACCCGCAAGCGGGCTAAAGCCTTGATCCAGCATGAGATCGGAACCCATGTGGTCACTTATTTCAATGGACGACAGCAACCGTTGAGCATCTTCAGCTTAGGTGTTCCCGGCTATGAAGAACTGCAGGAAGGACTTGCCGTATTGGCGGAATACATTGTAGGCGGATTGAACAATGATCGCCTGCGCATCATTGCAGCACGTGTTATTGCAGTGCAGAACATGCTTTTGGGAAATTCATTTATCGACACCTTCAACATGCTCGTTGAACAATATAGTTTTCAGCCCGAAACGGCCTTTCAGATCGTCATGCGCGTTTATCGGGGTGGTGGCCTGACCAAGGATGCCCTTTACCTGAAAGGGATTATGGAGCTGCTGAATTACCTGAAGGATGGCAACAATGTACACCTGCTGATGATGGGAAAAATCCGAAAGGATTACTTGCCCATTATCAAGGACCTCCTCCAAAAGGAAATCCTGATCCCCCCTGCTATCACACCACGCTACCTCTTCCCAGAGTTCAGTCCACAATGGAAGGACGTGAAAAGGAAAGGCAGCATTTTTAAATTAATTCAATAAGAAATTTTTTCAACAACATATATGAAAATAGCGATCTTAATCAACCAGTCTCACAAAGAAGAGGAAAAATTCACGACGACCATGCTGGCCCTCAAAGCCCTTGAAAGAGGACATTCCGTTCTTTACATTGGCTTGGCAGATTTTGTTTATGAAGATGAACAGACCGTCTTGGCGCATTGCCGCGTCATTAAACCCGAACATGGCCTCAGCAATGGAGCAGATTTTGTAAAACACCTGAAAGATGCTGAAAAGACCTTGGTCGATTTAGGCGAGATCGATGTCCTTTGGCTTAGGTTTGACCCTACCCTGGACATGCTGAACAGACCTTGGGCCGCAGCAGCGGGAATCCAGTTTGCACAGATCGTCAAAAGGAATGGTCGCTATGTCATCAATGACCCTGATTATTTGGTCCAAGCCAACAACAAACTCTATCTGGAGAATTTTCCAAAATCCGTTCGTCCCAAAACCTTGGTCACCAGAAACCACGACGATGTTCTTCGTTTCTTGGAGGACCAAAAGGATAAGATCATCCTTAAACCCTTAAAAGGTTCTGGAGGCAAAAATGTCTTTATGATCGACTATAAAGAGCGCCAAAACCTAAAACAAACTGTAGAGGCCATTGCGAGAGATGGCTATGTCATTGCACAGGAATACCTTCCTGAAGCAAAAAAAGGCGATATTAGATTCTTTATGATGGATGGCGAACCATTGATCGTCGATGGAAAGTATGCCGCAGTCAGGAGAGTCCAAAAAGAAGATGAAATCCGTAGCAATATCCACCAAGGGGCTAAACCGGAAGAAGCTATCATTGATGAAAATATCCTGAACCTCGTTGGCAAGGTATCCCAACAGCTTAAAGATGATAACATGTACCTAGTTGGTTTAGATATCGTAGGTGACAAGATCATGGAGGTGAATGTATTCAGCCCAGGAGCTTTATACCATGCTTCACAAATTTTAAAGAAGGACTTTGCAAATGCCATCATCATGGATTTAGAGAAAAAGGTCAAGGATTTTTACAATAAATAATTGATGAAAAAGCTTTCAAAATGGAGCCTCTTACTTGTGGTCCTAACGGCCATCTACCAAGCTGAGGCTTCACAGGTAGCTATAAGGGATACCATTCAGGTAGATAGCGCATTTACAGACCTGCTGCTGCCAGAAAACCCTATTGGGATATCAGGAGCAGATGGAAGCATTTCAATAGATCTAGGCCAAGGAAAATCGCTCTTCCTCTGGGGAGACTCTTTCCTTGGCCCTATCAAAGATAATATCAGGCAGCAGCCATCAAAGTTTATCTTAGGGAATACCGCAACGCTCATGAGCAAGGATTCCATCAGAAGCCTATATTCCGGAAATTTTGATCAACCCAGTTCCTTTATTGATGTGAAGGAAGAAGAAAAAGGCAAGTACTGGTATTGGCCAGGAGATGCAATAATCTACAAGGAAAAGCTACTGGTATTTATGGCCAAATACAGCAAGAAAGCTAACGAGAATGGACCATTTGCCTTTCAATATGAAGGCTGTGATTTCCTGTTGCTGGCCCCTGTGAACTATAACATTCTAGATCGTTCTCCATTTATTGCAGGCAGTAACCCAATTCATTATGGACATGCCATCCTCCGAAAAGATAATGTGCTCTATATCTATGGTTCGAAAGCAGACAACAAAAACTTCAGGTCGGAATTGCATGTTATGCGAGCTCGCATAAAAGGGAGCAAATTAGAAAAATTAGAATATTGGAATGGTAGCAATTGGGTAAAAGAAGCTGATAAAAGCCAAGCCATCAAGGGCATAAACAGTATGGTTTCCGAGCAATTCAGTGTTCGGGAGATTAATGGCAAGATTGTGTTGCTCAACCAAGATCGCTATCAGATACCTGGAAAGATCCTATCCTATATCGCTGATAATTTCCAAGGGCCATTTGCACAGGAGAAACTGCTCTATCAAATCAATGAACCCGAACTTAAATCAGATAGCCTATTCACCTACAATGCCATGGTCCATCCTCAGATCAGGAGAAACAACAGTATATTGGTCAGTTATAACGTCAATACCTACAGTGAAAGACTATGGTGGAAGAAAGCCTCCGTTTACCGCCCAAGATTTTTCTGGATTCCTATAGACAGCATCTTCAATTGATTATTTTTCAATAACCCTTTCCTCCTCAGTTAGTGGCGCGGGGGGGATTTCACTGACATTCCTTTCTATCTCCTTTAATTCTACATGAACGGCATATTCAGAAGGTTCAATACTGATGCCATGGAACGTAGCAAACTCTCGGGTAAATATGGCTCCAAAATAAAGGATGGCGGCCGTATAGTACACCCATAACAAGATCAAAACAATGGATGCCGCAGTACCATAGGTAGACTCCGTGTCGGATGATTGTAGATAAAAACCAATTCCAAAACGACCAATAGCGAACAATATAGCTGTAAAAAGGGCTCCTGCCTTTACAGGCCTCCAGCTGATGGTCACATCGGGTAGCACCTTAAAGATCACGGCAAAGAGGATAAAAGTGATACCGAAGGTCAATGCAAAATTGATTAAATCCATCACATAGACCGTCATATCCGGGAAAAATCGTAATAACCTATCGGTAAAGGCCAGGATAATACCATTGACAACCAAAGTCACGACCAATAAGAATCCCAATCCAATGATCAAGGAAGAAGAAAGCAAACGGTCCATAATCATCTTTAACCAGCCCTTTTTGGGTTTAGCCTTGACATGCCAAATCTTATTGATGGAGTTTTGCATATCCCCAAATACCGTAGTGGCACCGATGATCAAGGTCACGATACTGACGATAAGGGCCAGATTAGACTTACCAGAAAGACTCAGGTTCTTGATTACGTCCTGAATCTGACGGGCAGCGGTCAGCCCAACAAGCTCATTCAACTCTGAAAACAACTTACCTTTGATGGCATCCTCTCCATAAAAGATCCCTGCCAGGGAGATCATCAAAACCAATATGGGACCAAGGGAAAATATCGTATAATAAGCTAGTGATGCACTGTACTTCATACTGTCCTCATTCATAAACCCCATGACAGTATTCTTTAATATTTGAAATGTATCCTTAAAAAATCCTTTGCTTTCTTGTTTTTCCATAAATTATCGTTGCTCTCTATCTGTTAGAAACAGCCATCAAATTAAAATGTTTGCTTATGCAATCAACAATTGTTCCGAACATAAAGCTGCCTCTCTTGTTCTAAGCATAGAAACAATTAATACACAGATCATGAGCAAACAGAAAGAAACAAGACCTGAAGAATTAGAAAAAGACAAACCTGAGCAACCAAGGGAGGACAACGAAAAAGTACAATCGGATACCGGAAAGCGTCCGGAAGGTGATACCAATCCGCTCCCTCCTAACCCCAATAAGGTCGATGACCACGATGGCGATTAATAGAAAACGGAAAAAATTAAACGGCCTGTATCCTTGCGGATTCAGGCCGTTAGCATAATAGTTAGTGTGTGTGATCTTTAAATATCTCGACCCAAAAACCGATTTCAAATTTAATTCGATTCGTTGGAGGAATTTGCTTTGTACCAAGTACGGTAAATTTCACGAGAGAAGGATATATTTCTAAAAAAAGTAAAGGTTTTATCGGTCTCAAAAAATCATAAATCTGTCTTAAAACCACAAAAAACAATGATTTTACCAGAAATAAATTACATGTTTAACCACCTGCTTTTCCGTCGATTTCCATCAATTTCTAATCCATTTCCAGCAAAAACGGACGCTAAAATTTACCTATTTTCAATAAAAAAGGCCTGAAACGAATTCCAGGCCTTTAGTATTTAGAAAATTAATTGTTCAAGTTTAGTTATGCTTAACTTCCATTTCGTCAACATAATGTTCGTTTGGAACATAATCCGCTTCCATCAATTCAGCATAATCCGTTTTTTCTTTCTTACCCCAACGACGACCGAAACCATCGAAGATCGAGTAAACTACCGGTACGACAACCAAGGTCAATAATAGAGACGATAAAAGTCCCCCGATAATTACAATCGCTAAACCTCTGTTGGTATCCGCACCATCACCTGTTGCCAATGCAATCGGGATCATACCGAAAACCATCGCGATGGTTGTCATCAAGATCGGACGTAGACGGGCATGGTTGGCAGCAACCAAAGCGTCATGTGTACTGTCCCCATGTTCTTTTCTATGGTTGGCAAAGTCAACCAATAGGATCGCATTCTTCGCCACCAAACCGATCAACATGATAATACCCAAGATGGTAAAGATGTTCAAGGTCTGGTTCGTTAATGCTAGTAACAATAACGCTCCGATGAATGACAATGGAATCGAGAACAATACCACAAATGGAGTAGAGAAACTATCGTAAAGAGCAACCATAACCAAGTACACCAATAAGATGGATGCAATCAAAGCTACTCCTAAGGTACCGAAACCTTCAGTTTGACTTTCCATGTTACCACCCCATACATATACTACACCTGGCTTACGCTCCAACTTAGAGAATCCTTCTTCCCATTCAGCAGCTACGGTACCCATTGGGCGACCAACTACCGAACCTTGGATAGATACCGCCGGTGATTTATCACGACGTTCCAATAATGTTGGTCCTGAGCCGTAACCTACGGTTGCAAACTGATCCAGTGAAATGGTCGCCCCTTGGTTATTGATAAACTTCAAGGTTCTCACATCATTGATATTTGCTCTTCCACTCTCAGCGAAACGGATATTGATATCATATTCGTTATCACCTGCACGGAATTTATTGTCCGTGTTACCCGAGAATGCTGTCTGCATGGTCATACCTACAGTAGCCACATTCAATCCAAGTGAAGTCATCTTATCACGGTCCACTTGAACACGGATCTCAGGGTTACCATCTTCCGAAGTCAATTTCACACCTGTAGCTCCAGGGATATTGCGTAAAATCTCTTCCGCCTTGATCGCAAACTCACGTGCATCTTCCAAATCTGAACCCATAACGGTCAATTTCAAAGGTGCCTGCTCTGCTCCCATCAAGCCCATGTTTACGGCCGTAACCTTGGAACCGATCAATTTATTCTCCAACTCACGTTTCAAACGAGCTGAATAAACCTTCGAGCTTTCTGTATAGGTATCTTTTAAGATCACGTGGATCTCTGACTTATAGCGTGAACCTGCTGTAGACATTACCCCATCAGAGGATTGACCTACTGTGGTAATGATACTTTCCACTTCTGGTTTAGACTCGATAATCGATTCTGCTTTTTGTGTCAGGAAGTTGGTTTTCTCCAAAGACGCATCTTTCTCCAATTCCAACTGGATCATGAATTCTCCCTTATCTGATGCCGGGAAGAAGTCAGTACCGATATATCCAAGTCCTACCAATGCGAATGAACCAAAGAATAGAACCAAAGCGATAAACAAGGTTGCCAATTTGGTTTTCCAGTTTTTCAAACACCATTCAAGGATACCTGTGATCCAGTGCGTGAATGCTGTCAATCCTGCTTCAAAACCATGTACAATCTTTCCGATAAAGGAATTAGGATTGATATGCTCTAATTTTCCGAAACGTGAATACAACCAAGGCACCACGGTAAAGGAAACCAATAAGGATAATAAGGTCGAAATAATTACCGTCACACAGAACTGTGCTAGGATGTTAGCTACCAAACCGGTTGACATCGCAATAGGCAAGAATACCACCACGATAACCAAGGTAATCGCCGATACGGTAAATCCAATCTCTTTTGCTCCATCATAAGCTGCACGAACCTTATTCTTACCCATCTCCATATGGCGGTGGATATTCTCGATTACAACGATCGCATCATCGACCAAGATACCTACCACTAGGGAAAGACCTAACAAGGACATCAAGTTCAAGGTATATCCCATCAATAACAGACCGATAAAGGTTGCCACCAAGGATAACGGAATCGCAATCATGGTGATCGCCGCATTTCTCAAACTGTGCAAGAAGAACAACATGATAAAACCTACCAAGGCAATCGCGATCATTAAATCGTGGATTACGTTGTCTGCTGCATTCAAGGTATAATCCGTTGAATCGTTCGCAACTTTGATCTGAATATTATCTGTTTTGTAATCTACCTGAACAGTTTCAATGGTTTCTTTTACCAATTTGGAAACCTCAACCGCATTCGCATCCGACTGCTTGAATACCTGTAATAGAATGGTATTCTTACGGTCCAAACGAGCGATTTTTTCGATTTCCTTGATACCATCCTGAACATCGGCAACATCTCTCAAGAAGATCGTTACACCTGTAGGCGTGGTAATAGGCAAGTTTCTCAACTCTTCAACATCCACAACTTTACCTGCCAAACGGATTGTCGTTCTAGACTCACGTGTGCTCACGTTACCCGTAGGGAAGTCCAAATTGGACTGTGCAATTACGTTCTGGATCTGGGAAATGGAAACTCCATAACCCTCTGCTTTTTGTGGATCTACGGAAACCTGGATTTCACGTTCTTCACCACCGACCATGTCTACTTTTGCAACACCAGAGATACGCGCAAAGATCGGTTGTATCTTGTTGTCCAACAGGTCGTACAATTCTTTCTCCGATTGGTTGGAAGTCACCGCCAAACTCATGATGGCGATATCATCCAGGGAGAATTTATTCAAGGATGGAGCCTCGACATCTTCAGGGAGGTCATTGAGGACCGCATTGATCTTCCGCTGGGCATCTGTGAGCAGGAAGTTGACATCCGCTCCATCATTCAGGGTAATCATTACGATCGAAACGTTCTCCAAGGAAGTGGATTCCAATTTCTTGATATTTTCCAACGAGGATACGGCATCCTCAATTTTCTTGGTTACAGTACTCTCAACCTCGGAAGGTGAAGCACCTGGATACACGGTCTGGATGGTAATTACGTTTACCTCAAACTTAGGTATCAACTCATAACCCAATTGGGTATATGAGAATATCCCGCCTAATGTCAATAGTATGAACAATACTATGATTAGACTCGGACGTTTTATCGATATTTCAGTAATCTTCATTTTATGAGTTCGTTCTTAGCACAAATTATTTAATGATTTCAACAGGTGAGTTGTTAAACAAGTTGATCTGACCTGAAATAATAACTTGGTCACCAGCTTGTAAACCGCTAAGAACCTCAATATTATCACCAAAGCTTCTACCTGCTACAACCTCTGATTCTACTGCTTTTCCGTTTTTCAAAACGAATACTTTGTTATCCGAAATACTACCTACGAATGCTGTTCTAGGAACTACTAATACGCTTGAAGTACCGCTTGCTCCGAATACAGCAGTTCCGTACATACCTGCACGCAATTCATTGTTCGGGTTGTTCGCAATCTCGATCTCCACTGGGAAGTTTAAGCTTCCATCGGACTTAGGTGCAATGAAAGTAATCTTTCCAGTAAACTCTCTGTCAGCATATACACTCACTCTTACGTTTACAACCTGTCCCACTCGTAGGGTTGCAACATTCTTTTCGTCAACATTCACACGCAATTTCAAAGTGCTCACATTCACGATATCAAATGCCGGAGTACCTGGGCTTACATAAGCACCTGGTTCAATCTTACGGGAATTCACGATACCAGCAACTGATGTTTTGATCGTTACGTCACCAGCAGTCAATTTTGCACTTTTCAGGTTATTTTTAGAACTTTCAAACTGAAGGCGCATTTGATCCACTTGTTGTTGAGTAACACCACCAGTGCTCAGGGCATTCTCATAACGTTGTAGGTTCGCTAGCGCATTATCATAACTTGCTTGCGCATTAGCAACATTCACGTTCAGCTTATCGCCTTCCACGATTGCCAAAGTCTGTCCTGCTGAAACTCTTGATCCTTCATCAACCATAACACGAACCACACGACCACCAGTTTCTGCTGCTACCGTTACTTCTTGTTTTGGCATAAAAGTACCGTTCGCTAGGTATTCTAAGCTCATATTGCTATTCTCAGCCGTATCGATACGAACTGCCACTGCAGCATTCTTCTCAGCTACCGCAGCTGTATCTGCATCATTTTTTGCTTTATTCTTTTGGAGGATAAAGTAGATACCTGCTCCAGCAGCAATGATAACAATTAGGGTAATTAATGTACGTTTCATTTATGTGGTTATATTATTCGTTTACTAATGTTTTTAACTGTCCGTTTGCTTTGATCAACTGGATCTCGGCAATTTTATAATTCAACAATGAGGTATTCAGGTTGTTCTCTGCCGTAGCCAGTGCATTCTCTGCATCCAAAAGCTCGGTCAAGGTTGCCAAACCGTTACGGTAGTTGTTCTGGGTATCATCCAAAACTTCTTTTGACAGGTCAACGTTTCTTCTGTTCGCATCCACGGTCAATAAACTGTTCTTGATCTGCGCTTTCGCATTTTCATTGGCCAAGTTCAGACCAAGACGAGTATCTTCAATATCAACCTCCAATTGTTTGATCTGGATGGTTGCCTGATTGATCTTTGCTTTGGTAGAACCACCATTGAAGATTGGAATGGATAGGTTCAAGCCTAGTCCTGATGTTGGGAACCATTTGAAGTCATTGCTTCCCGGTATCCCTTGACCGAAACCTTGGTAACCGATATCACCACCAAATGACAACGATGGATAATAGGCCGCTTTCATGCTCTTCCTGTTCAGCTCCAATAATTCAGCTTGTTTTTCCATCAACTTGATCTCGGTCCTACCTGCTAAATCCATGGTTGATGTTGCCATTTCCAGATTTACATCAAATGTTTCTTCTGGCAATTCAATATCTGTTTCGATTGGCATACCGATCGCAAACTTCAAGGCATTTTCCTTTAGTTCCAATGCATTGACAACGATCTGTCTCTGTGCAACCAAGTTATTGATGTTTACTATGATACGATCTAAGTCGATCTGTCTAGCGATACCCGCAGTAACCAAACCTTCAATTACCGTCTTGGTCTTATTGGTATTTTCCAAGTTATTGTCAATGGTTTCCAATTGCAGTTGCGTTTGGAAAACATCGTAATATGCATTGGCCACTTTCTCGATCAAGGATTCATCGGTCAACTGTCTGTTGATTATATAAAATTCGCGCGTGGTCTTTGCTGCTTTCAAGCCAGTGAACAAAGATTGGTTAAAGATCTGTTGGTTCACTGAAAGTCCAGCAGTGGAGTTCCAAGGCTGACCCATTTTAAGGTATTGGGTCTGTCCACCAACTTCCAAGGGCATACTTGGGATGATGGCATTGTATTTTACACTTGCCGAGCCGTTGATTTGTGGTAAAGCCCCTGCCCTAACCTCGTCGATTTGGTACTCCGAGTTTTCTAGGTCCAGCATCGCCTTTTTGGCTTCAGCTTTATTCTCCAATGCAAATTTTACCGCTTCCTGCAAGGTTAAGGTCTCTTGTGCATGTAACAATGATCCGGATAGCATTCCCGCTACCATAAGGGCCATAAGTTTTGTTTTATTCATTCTATTTGTTGCTAGCTATTCGTGCTTCGAAAATTAGTTTTAGCGCTCTTTTTTGACTCTCTACGATCTTGTCTACATTCGACTCATTCGGAATGCCTGTAATGACATCCGAAATGGTATGAATAATCCCAAGGCCTTTCTGTATTTCTACTAGAGTCTGTGCACATCCTTCCACATCATCCATGATCAATTCGGCAGCTTCTATCGAACGTTGGAAAAGCATCTTGATCAAGGCCACCTCACGTTTATAGAACTCCTGCATCACCTCGTTCAAATCCAGACCTTTGATCCAGTCCAGGTTCTCACAGATATGCAACACATAATATTTGCGGGTATAAGCAGCCCTATATTCCAATACATCCGTCATCGTCTTCATCAGGTCGCCTGAATAGGACTCTACAATCTCCTTCTCTCCTGCATACACATCATTTCCAATCTTTATCAATACATCTAAAATAAGAGTTGACTTATCTGGGTAATAATAGTAAAGATTGGCTTTTGTAATTCGCAGATCATCGGCAATTTCATTCATTGTGGTTTTATGAAAACCAAAATGAGAGAAGCGTTTCAACGCTGCATCAATGATTTGATCCTTACGGTTCTCCATTTTTATACCTTTTTTATTTTTGACTTTTTCTAAAAATTGTTCAAAAGTATAAAATAGAAAATAAATAATATCATCCCTTTGTCAAAAAAGTGACGATTAACACTTTTTTAACATAGGACCTACGTTTAGACAAAAATTTAAAAAAGTTGTTTTTAGTCCTGGCTAAAGATTTTGTGGAATTTTTTCTTGTCGAATGAATACAGCTTTGCAGCACGATAGGATACTCCTTTTTGGAATTCATTCAATTCTTTGAGATAACCCAGATTATTGATTTTTTTCCTAAAGTTCCTTTTATCTAGCTGTTTGTTGAGTAAGGCCTCGTAGACTTGCTGCAATTGGGTCAGGGTAAACTTGGCTGGCAATAACTCATAGGGAGTGGTAGAAAAAGTGACCGTTTTCTTGAGTCGGTCCAAGCTCAGCTCTATAATATCTTTGTGGTCAAAGGCCAGGTCAGGCAATTCTGTTACAGGAAACCATTTCAGCTGACGCATATAGGTACCGCCCGAGGAAATTTTATTCTTGACCTCTTCCATCTGTACCAAAGCCATGTAAGCAACCGTCAGGATCCGCCCTTCGGGATGTCGCTTGACCCCGGCAAAGGCGGCCAATTGATCCATGTAAATATCTTTTAACCCAGTCATCTCGAATAGGATACGGGCCACAGCATCGGCCATTTCCTCGTATTTATTCACAAAATAGCCCGGTAGAGCCCACCAATCCTTGTAAGGATATTCATTTCTTTCCGCTAACAATACTTTTAGTTGGCCCTCATCAAATGTCAGAATGACACAATCTATGGTAAAATGTGTTTGCAAAATCTAAATTTATTTTAATTGATCAATTGTTTCCCCTAAAACCTCAACAATAATAAGAATTACACAAACAAATTACTAAAAAAATTTAATAGTGTAAGAAATACACATTATATTCGTATTTCTAAAAAATAAGAAAGACCTAATGAACAAGATACGAAGGATTGGCGTTTATACATCAGGAGGAGACGCTCCAGGCATGAATGCAGCCATTCGCGCAGTAGTTCGAACAGCACTTTTTAACGACCTCAAAGTAACAGGTATATTTAGGGGATATGAAGGAATGATCGAGGGAGATTTCACCGAAATGGTAAGTCGCTCGGTAAGTTCTATCCTTCAAAAAGGTGGAACTATTTTGAAATCTGCTCGCTGCCCTGAATTTAGAACTCCTGAAGGACGTAAAAAAGCGTACGAAAATATTAAAAGAGTGGGGATTGACGCTTTGGTGGCAATCGGTGGAGATGGAACCTTTACAGGGGCCGAAGTGTTCTCCCAAGAATATGATATCCCGGTGATGTGTATCCCAGGAACTATCGACAACGACCTATATGGTACGGACTATACCCTAGGTTTTGACACGGCAAACAATACTGTCATTGATGCCATCGACAAAATTAAAGATACCGCCGCATCACATAACCGTTTGTTTTTCGTTGAAGTAATGGGTAGAGACTCTGGATGTATCGCCCTGAATGCTGGTGTAGCTGGTGGTGCAGAAGCCATTATGCTCCCTGAAAAGGATACCGCGATCGACGAACTCATCGAAATGTTGGAAGTTGCAAAAGATCGAAACAAAACCTCCATGATCGTTATTATTGCTGAAGGTGATAAAAATGGTGGCGCCTACAATGTTGCCAAACGCGTGGAAGAAAAATTTGATTTTTATGACACAAAAGTTAGTATATTAGGACATTTACAACGTGGAGGATCCCCAAGTAGTTTCGACAGAGTACTTGCAACCCGAATGGGATATTTCGCAGTCAATGAACTAATAAATGGCAATAGAAGCGCTACAGTAGGAATACGTGGTAGCAAAATGGTAAGCACCACTCTGGAGGAAGCTTTGCGTGGCAAGGAATTCAAACTGGATGAAGAGCTCATCACTATTGCTGAAGTAATGAACATATAAACTTATGATTGCAGTCGTTTTTAGTGGATCAAGATACGCCGATTGGCGACTTGCCGAAAAAGGCAGGATCCTTCATGGATTCCGCACTACCGGTATCAACCCTTATATCCAAGATGAAAGGTTTATCTTTCAGCTGCTCAATAAAAACACCCAACTGATCAACAATGCCGAAAAGATCCGCAAGATCTATTTCTTCGGCGCCGGTGCCTCTTCCAAAGAAAGACAGGAAAAGATCGAAAAGGTATTTTCCAATTTCTTCAAGAATGCCAAAGTCAAAGCCAGCCACGATATGCTGGCCTCGGCAATCTCCACCTTCGGAAACGAAAAAGGGATCATTGGCATCATCGGCAGTGGATCAAATGCTGCATATTATAACGGACGTAAAGTCGTCGAGAACAATTATGGTCTGGGCTACATCCTAGCGGATGAAGCTTCTACAAACTGGCAGGCACGTCAGATCCTCAAGGATTTCCTGACCGAGTCCATGCCCCAGGGATTCCGCGAAAAGTTATTGCACAAGCACAACATCGACCGCAAGGTCATCCTGGACAAAACGTACAACAGCCCAAACCCTAACATCTTCCTGACCTCTTTCGCCGACTTCATCCTGGAAAACAAGGATGACCCTTACATGGAAGGGATCATCAAAAAAGGTCTCGAAAAATATGTGAAGACCTATTTGGTCCCCCTTTCGGAGACATACCCTGACTCAACCTTAAATTTCACAGGTTCAGTAGCTAATAATTACGCCGATTGGTTGCGCGAAATCGCCAAAGAAAACCATCTGGCCGTGGGCACCATTATTAGGGAACCTGTACAAAACCTTGTTAAATATTTTATAAATAAAAATTAGTAAAAATGAAAATTGGAATTAACGGATTTGGCCGTATTGGCCGTTTAGCATTCAGAGCTGCTGTAAAACGCAGTGATATCGAAGTAGTAGGTATTAACGACTTAGTAGAACCTGATTACTTAGCATACATGTTGAAATACGATTCAACACATGGTCAATTCGACGGTACTGTTGAAGTAAAAGACGGTAACTTGATCGTTAATGGAAAAACTATCCGCGTTACAGCTGAAAAAGACCCTGCAAACCTGAAATGGAATGAAGTTGGTGCTGAAGTTGTGATCGAATCTACAGGTTTCTTCTTGACTCAAGAATTAGCTCAAAAACATATCGAAGCTGGTGCTAAGAAAGTAATTATGTCTGCTCCTGCTAAAGACGACACTCCTACTTTCGTAATGGGTGTAAACCATAAAGATCTTAAACCAGAATACAACATCGTTTCTAACGCTTCTTGTACTACAAACTGTTTAGCGCCTATCGCTAAGGTATTGAACGACAAATTCGGTATCGTAGAAGGTTTGATGACTACAGTTCACGCCGTGACTGCTACTCAAAAAACTGTGGACGGTCCTTCAGTAAAAGACTGGAGAGGTGGACGTGGTGCTTACCAAAACATCATCCCTTCTTCAACTGGGGCTGCTAAAGCGGTTGGTCTTGTTTTACCTGAATTGAAAGGTAAATTGACCGGTATGTCTCTACGCGTTCCTACTGCTGACGTATCTGTTGTTGATTTAACGGTACGTCTAGAAAAAGGTGCTTCTTACGAAGACATCAAAAAAGCAATGAAAGAGGCTTCTGAAGGCGACTTGAAAGGTATCCTTGGATACACTGAAGATGATGTAGTTTCTACTGACTTCTTAGGTGACGCCCGTACTTCTATCTTCGACGCTAAAGCTGGTATCTCCTTGAACGATAACTTCGTGAAAGTGGTATCATGGTACGATAATGAGTGGGGTTACTCAAACAAAATTATCGACCTAGCTCAAGAAGTAGGTAAATTATAAGGATAATTTGATTTGTTCCTGGAAACAGGAATAATTCCTATATGAAAAACAGTAGTGGCGAAGAGCTGCTACTGTTTTTTTTGTTGTTACTTTTTGCGAAAAAGTAAGTAAGCTCATGTTTGAACCAGGATGGAAGGGATGTGAGGATGGTCCAAGATCTGGGTTTTGAACCAGGATGGAAGGGATGTGAGGATGGTCCAAGATTATGCTTAATTTGCCACTGGAAAGGTAGCCGATTTTGTAGGGGCTTATTGCATAAGCCCGCCTTCTGCAATCCTAACATCAACCTCAATTCTGATTAAAAAAATTCCTCGATTTTCAAATTATCGCGCCTACAAATCCACAGCCCAAACTCCCATGGGGAACATCTTTATAAAAAATGGAAATCGATCAACGACCAATCCACAGCATGGCTGAAATATTTTTCACCATCTTTTATGTGTCACCCTGAGGGCTCCGCCGAAGGGTCTCGGAACTATCCACAATCATTTGAAAAAGTTTCCTCATCTTACGATTACGGAATGACACGGATCCTTAAAAAGTTAAAAAATAGATTCTTCGTTTCACTCTGAATCCCTCTTTAGCGCATTTTGATTCTGAACGAACAGTGAAGAATCTGTACGGTTCTCTACTAATATTCCCTGTCATCCTTTACCGAAGGTAAAGGACCTGTACGCCAAAACCATTCTTAACTTTTCATGACTAAAGATAAATAAAGGTATTTAGGATTCATAAACCCCCAGAATGGGTGGAATATTTGTAGAAATTGGATGTTTATAATGACCAACCCACAGCGTGGGTGAAATCTTTGTAGACCCATGTTATCAATCAATGACCAAACCTCAGCATGGCTGAAATATTTTTCAACATCTTTTATGTGTCACCCTGAGGGCTCCGCCGAAGGGTCTCGGATCTATCTATGCCCATATTTTTTTTGAAAACCCCTGGATGGAATAAAATATTTCCCAACCCTTCCCTTCCTTGCTTATCCCTGAATAAAAAAAGAGCATTTTTTAGAATGCTCTTTATCAATATGTCCATTAAATAATATTTTACTATTTCCCCCAAAAAGCATTTTCAGCTTCTTGGTCATCTGAAAACAACCAAACTTCGGTAATCTTTTCATTTTCCACTTTAAACAGATCAACACCTAACATATCCAATTTGCGTTCGTCTATCGAACCGCTGAAACGCAAAGGCATTGCAACCAAATCACCATTGACCATTAAATTACTGTTTGGCGTTAATGCAAAGGTCCCTTTGGAAACTTCCATCATACCAGCAATCATTTTACCGATCTCATCAGCACCGTTTTTCAATCCAGAAAATTGATTGTCGCCTGGCTGATGCCATTTAACGCCTTCTGAAAAATACGAAAATGCTGTCGGTACATCACCTTTTCCCAGTGCTTCAGCATATGCAATTACTACTTCTTTTGCTGTCATAATAATTTCTTTTAATGTTTATTGTACAAAATTAGAACATTACTTACCTTTGTACAAGTACCTACCTATTGGTACAGTACTTACCTATTTGTTAGAAACACTGATTATCAAATGGAAGAAAATAAAAAAATAATTAAGCAGTCCGACGAAAACTGCCCTGTACGGAAATCTTTGGAATTATTGGGTGGTAAATGGACCTTATTGATACTGTTTCAAATAAACGAAAGGGTAATCCGTTATGGCGAGCTCAAACGCTGCATTCCCCAAATCAGCGAAAAAATGCTGATTCAAGAACTAAACTCCTTGGTAGCAAACAAATTAGTTTCCAAAAAATCATATCCCGAAATACCCCCAAAAGTGGAATACAGCCTTACCGATTTGGGCTTAAAAACATTACCCATCTTGGATAAACTGGCTACTTTTGGATTGGAAAATTTGAAATAGAATAATTAAGGTCAGAAAAACAGATAAGCTCTAATCAAAATCTAAAGATCGAAAAAGATTTCACCCACCCTGTGGGTTATACGTTATATATTTTCAAAATCTATAAAGATTTCACCCCTGCTAGGGGTTTTGCTAATTATTCAATCCACATATAATCTTGCCCCATCCTCTCATCCCTTCCATCCTGGTTCAAAACCAATTCCCTAAATTTTTCAATAAACCCCATCCGCTTGTCTCGCGACCATCCCCTTTCCTCTTCCAAAAACCAATACAAAAACCATCCCCTCATCCCCCAGCCCTTCTCAATAAAAAAATTCCAAAAATCCATCAAAATTTGACCACGTCAGCTTACTATCCTTTTACTCTCATTCGAGGCATATTGCGAAAATTCCGAATATGTCTCGAATGAGACCAAAAGCATTCCCGACCTTAAGCTCATCTCCTAATCCAAACAAAAATGGTCCAAAAACAACAAAAGGCGATGTGGAAAACACATCGCCTTTTAGCATTTTTATTAATTCACTTTTTTACAAAAGTGATCTTATTTTATCTCTCTTCTTTCATCAAGAAACCACCACCGATCAAATCATCGCCTTCATAGAATACGGCCGACTGACCTGGGGCAATCCCTTTTACATTATGGACGAAATCCACCTTCATGATATCTCCTTGTTGGGTCAAGGTCGAGATAGCACCAGAATCCTTATAACGGATCTTGGTGATCGCTTCCATCGGTTCGTCAAGGGATGCGTATTTCACCAGATTGATGTTCTTGACAAATGCTTGGCTTCTTTCCAGTTCATGTTCCTCGCCCAATACCACCGAATTGGACTCCGGTAAGATCTGGATCACAAACATTGGCTTTCCTAGGGCAATTCCCAAGCCTCTGCGCTGTCCGATCGTGAAATAAGGATACCCAATATGCTGACCAACTACAGTACCGTCAGAAAGGATAAAATTACCCGGTCCGATCTCTTGATCCAAGCTAGGGCGTTTATGTCTTAAGAAGGAGCGATAATCGTTGTCAGGGACAAAACAGATCTCATAGCTCTCCGATTTATTCGCCAATTCCTTTTGGTCCATATCTAGGGCCATCTGGCGGATTTCCTTTTTGGTAAAACTTCCCAAAGGAAACTGCGTCCTTGCCAAGTTCTCCTGGGAAACGCCCCAAAGTACATACGACTGGTCTTTGTTTTCGTCCTTACCCTTGGAGATCACATGTCTACCGTTGTCATGCATGCGGATATTCGCATAGTGACCGGTTGCAATAAATTCACAGTCCAATTTATCGGCACGCTTCATCAGTGCTTCCCATTTGATATGGGTATTGCACAGCACACATGGATTCGGAGTTCTTCCGGCAATATATTCATCAACAAAATTGTCAATCACATAATCTCCAAATTCTGAACGAATATCAAGGATGTAATGCGGGAAGCCATAGTTTACAGCCAATGTCCTAGCATCATTGATACTGTCCAGACTACAACATCCTGTTTCCTTTGAAGAGCCGCCGGAACTAGCATAATCCCATGTTTTCATCGTGATCCCGATGACCTCATATCCTTGTTCGTGTAGCATTACTGCAGCCACGGAGCTATCCACCCCACCGCTCATTGCTACCAAAACTCTTCCTTTTTTACTCATAATATTTTATTGAAGTGCAAAGATACCGTTATTTGCCCATTCCCAATGTTTATTTGATGTAATTTTATCTCAATCAAAATCAAGACTTTGAATATTTCAACGAAAATATTTAAGGCAAAAGTTTTAGAATTCGAAAAAGGACGGTATATTTGCATCGCAAGTTCGGTAACGGACATGTCAAAAAAAAGGTGCCATAGCTCAGTTGGTAGAGCAAAGGACTGAAAATCCTTGTGTCGCTGGTTCGAATCCAGCTGGCACCACCAAAAATCTGACAAGTAACAGATTGTAAAAACAAAAACTTGAAGGTGCCATAGCTCAGTTGGTAGAGCAAAGGACTGAAAATCCTTGTGTCGCTGGTTCGAATCCAGCTGGCACCACAGAAAAAATCCTCAATGAAAATTGAGGATTTTTTTGTTTCTAAAAGTTTTGCTTTTTCAATTCCATGAAAGCGAAAATTTAAGGATTTAACATCCTCATTTTCATAAATTTACCACAAATCAACTCTCCATAATAAACGAAAAATCCTATATTTTTACTCCTTTCCTCACTCGTATTTCTCCTTATTTCCCGTTACAAAACCTTGAAATTTCCATAATTTCAACAATACCCTACACTCTTTATTAATTTTATAATATTAATACTCAATCAGTTATCAAATAAAAAACGTAATTACGTAAAATACCTACCGTTAGGTATTCATTTATTGGCTTTTATACAATATATTCGGAAAACAGAGATTTGGAATTCTAACAATTGGGATTTCACTATAAACCTTAATACCGACGACTATTAATTGCAGTAGAAAAACAGAGAGATTCAAGAATTTTATTAAAAGTGGAAATCATGTGTTCCCTACACAATTTCTTATATAAGCCGTCCTGGCTATTATTGTTAAACAGAAAAATGGCTAGATATTCCGCATCTAGCCATATTTTTTTGATTGATTTTCAAAGTTCTACCTTGCTCCTACAAATAGCCGAGCAAATAATAGATTATGATAAATACCACTATGGTTCCAAAACATCCGAGGCCCATCTTCTTGGCGCCCCAGCCTGCTATCAGTGCTCTAAAAAATTTGTTCATAAGTTGATCTAAATTGTTTACCAATCCTATCAACAATAATCTGGAATAAATGTTTGACTGTGTATATCTCGAATTGCAATATCTTCTGAAAAGTGAGCATGCAAAGCCCTACCATCTCCGTGCAAAGTCCAGATAGCTTTTGGCTTTACCTTACCCACAAAATATAGGATATCATTCCAGTCCACATGGTCGGACAGAAATAGGCTGATATCGTTCTGAGCCTGCAAGCGCTCCCATCCCGAAGCAAATGCCTTAAGCACATTCTTTGCCCTACGATAACTGTTGAAGGTCAGTGGTGGCACCAGATAGATCTTGTTGTCGCCGGCTTCTTTCATGGATTTTCTGTTGTACTGCTCGTATTTCAAGGGTACATCAATAAATTGATCATAGATGCGATGGATAGGCATGATCTGATAGTGCAATAACACCTCTTTCTGCGGGAGATGTTCATTGAGCAGGGCGGTAATACGCTGGGCTTTCCCCAAGGAATAACAGCCCAAGAGGATATTGCTCCTGACATCCAGTTTCATGATCTCGGAAACAGGATCTGGATGTTTGGTTTCTGGATTGGCGAAAGTCGTTTCGGTAATCAAAACTTCTGCCTCTACGATCTGAATAGGTTCGCAGGTACGGTCTTCCTGCAACTTATAGTCGCCGGTATACAGGTACCTCACGCCTTTATAGATCATCATGATCTGTGCGCTGCCAAGGATATGGCCAGCGGGATATAGATAGATATCGACGCCATTGATCTGAAAAAATTCAGAAAATCCCTTGATATGGTAAGAATCCAAGGGTTGCTTGGGATAGCGGTACTGCATAATGGCGGCAGTTCCCGCAGTACAATAGATATTTCTATGGCCAGGGGACGCATGGTCACCATGGGCATGCGAAACGACGGCATGTTTGACCGGATATAGGGGGTCTATATAGAAATCGCCATAAGAACAATAATATCCTTTATCTCTTTTTACTAGAAAGTCTTCAATAATCTGCATTAGCTTGTTTTTCCTTGAATAAATTCCTGATGCAGTTCCATCACCTGCTCAATCAGGCTATGCTCATCATCGTTATAGACGATGCAATCGCTTAGCTTTTCCTTTTCCTCTTCGGGCATCTGTTTATTTATCCTTCTCAGCACCTCTTCTCTGTCCACTTTATCGCGCTGCATCACCCTTTCGATCCGGAGTTCCAATGGTGAAACCACCAGGATGGTGAAATCCAAAGCTTTATAGGATCCGCTTTCAAATAAGAGTGCAGCTTCTTTGACACTATATATGGAAGTCTGGGCTACTGCCCAATCTTCGCCATCCTTGATCACGGCAGGGTGAACGATGGCATTCAGTTTCTTCAGTTCTTCGGCATCGGCAAAGACCCTTTTACCGAGCCATTCCCTATTGAGGCTACCGTCCTCAAAATAGACCTCTTTGCCAAAAGTTTGCATCAGGGATTGACGGACCGCATCGTTCTTGACCATGATATCCTTGGCTTCCCTATCGGCATCATAGGTAGGTATGCCCAAGACCTTGAATATCTTGGTCACTACGCTCTTTCCGACGCCTATGCCTCCTGTAATCCCGATTTTTAAACCCATATTATCTCCTTACAAAAAAATCAACATTCTGAGGTTCTACGCTCAATACCTTGACATAATCAGGCATTTTGGTAATGATGACCGGTAAGCTGGAAACCTTATGGTCTTTCCAGGCATCCAGATCCACCACCGCCTCAAAATCCCTAGAAGTATATTTATTATAATCTTTTACAGCCAACAAAATGGTTGCGCGAACCTTACTCGGCAATACGCGAACCGAAGTATAGCCCTTGCTGTTCTCCACTTTGATCGGCAGTTCGATCACCTTCTCCGTAATCTCTCCGACCGGTACGATCACTTCTGCAAAGGTCGGATAGATTGTAATGTTAGTTCTTTGCTGCTTATTCAAATAAGCGACGGTACGCACATCGGTATTGACATCTTTGCCTTTGATGGTATCGGTCTCCAGGTATTCAATACTGGCCACATCTTCTAATGGGCCCGTAATGGTAACATATTCGGGGTTGGTGCGGGTTTCGCCGATCACGCCATATTGTCTTTGGAAAGTCAGGCTTTCTACGGCTTTGACCGGAACCTTACGCTGGGTCTGTTTCGAGAAATCGAAGTAAAGGGTGTCAGGCGAAACGGCAACGACCTGCTTATCCGTAGGGAACTGCCTATTGATGAAACCGATCTGGTTACCAAAGACGATAAAGTTCCGTGATTTAAGCCCTGAAAGGTCGACCTGAATTTTTGCGGTATCGGGGTGCAAGCGTTCCATGAACACCTTCCAGCCGGACATCTTGATCTTGACGGTTACCGTATCTGATTGAAGGGGATGGAAAGCTTTGTTTTCAGGCAAATTAACATAGGACATGCTCGCCTTTTTGGTGAAGGTATAATCACTGGAAATTGCAAACAAGGTCCAAGCTAAAAATGAAATGATGATACAACGCAGGAAAATGGATAATTTTCGACGTTGCACTTTGTTAATCCGCCTTAAAGCCATTCTACAAATGTAATATTTTGTGAGCAAAAATCACATTTTGACAGTAGCATGAGCTATCCGGCTCAAAAAGCGGAATCCTTAGCAAAAAGATGCCTTTTTCAGCCGGTTTATTCTTAAAATATTACGTAACTTTGCAGAATAATTGAAGGACGTTCAAATTCACTTTAATAATGATTCATTTCTTCGTGAACCCATTGAACACAGTTTATGCTGTTCAAACCCAAAATGATTTATCTACTGAAGATATCTCCAAACTAAACTGGCTTTTCGGCAATTCTAAAAAACTCGACGAACAAACGCTTAACGACTACTATGTAGGTCCGAGAGCCGCTATGGTAACTCCTTGGAGCACCAACGCCGTAGAGATTACCCAGAACATGGGAATCAGCGGGATTATTCGTATCGAAGAGTTTCAAAAGGTTACGGAAGATTTCAAGGATTTCGATCCGATGATTTCCCAAAAGTTCAGTGCCTTGACTCAGGATATGTTTACCATCAACATCAGCCCTGAACCAATTTTGGATATCGATGACATCGAGGCTTACAACCAGTCGGAAGGCTTGGCATTGAGCCCTGAAGAAGTAGAATATCTAAACAAGCTAGCTGAAAAGATTGGCCGTAAGCTGACGGATTCTGAGGTTTTCGCTTTCTCACAAGCAAACTCTGAACACTGTCGTCACAAGATCTTCAACGGTACTTTCGTGATCGATGGTGAGGAACAGCCTACATCCCTATTTAAATTAATCAAGAAAACTTCAGAGACCAATCCGAATGAGATTGTTTCTGCCTATAAAGATAATGTGGCCTTTATCAAAGGTCCTAAAGTAACGCAGTTTGCTCCTAAAACAGCAGACAAACCAGATTTCTATGAAGAGAAGGATTTCGATTCGGTTATTTCATTGAAAGCTGAAACCCATAACTTCCCAACTACGGTTGAGCCATTCGCAGGAGCCGCAACAGGTTCGGGTGGTGAGATCCGTGACCGTCTAGCTGGTGGTCAAGGTGCACTTCCGCTTGCTGGAACGGCAATCTACATGACAGCCTATTCACGTCTGTTGAATGACCGCCCATGGGAAAAAGCAATGGAAGAAAGAAAATGGTTGTACCAAACGCCAATGGACATCTTGATCAAGGCATCCAATGGTGCTTCTGATTTTGGAAATAAATTCGGCCAACCATTGATCACGGGTTCTGTCCTTACTTTTGAACATGAAGAGGATGGTCGTAAGTTGGGGTATGATAAAGTAATCATGCAAGCTGGTGGTATCGGTTATGGCAAGTTGAACCAGGCCAAGAAACATGAGCCACAAGCTGGAGATAAGATTGTGATCCTAGGTGGTGAGAACTACCGCATCGGTATGGGTGGTGCAGCGGTATCCTCAGCGGATACAGGTGCATTCGGTTCAGGTATTGAATTGAACGCCATCCAACGTTCTAATCCAGAGATGCAAAAGCGTGCTGCCAATGCTATCCGAGCTTTTGTGGAAAGTGATGTAAACCCTATCGTTTCCATCCATGACCATGGTGCCGGTGGACACTTGAACTGTCTTTCTGAATTGGTGGAAAATTCAGGTGGTCTGATCGACTTGGATAAGCTTCCGGTTGGAGACCCTACCCTTTCTGCTAAAGAAATCATCGGTAATGAATCTCAAGAACGTATGGGCTTGGTGATTGCAGATGAGGATATCGAGAAATTGAAGACGGTTGCTGACCGCGAGCGCTCGCCAATGTACACTGTTGGTGATGTGACTGCTGATCATCGCTTTACTTTCGAATCAAAGAAAACTGGTGAGAAACCTATGGATTATGCCCTAGAGGATTTCTTTGGTTCTTCGCCTAAAACAATCATGAACGATAAAAAGGTACAGCGCAATTATGCTGACCTAGAGTATACTGTAAACGAGGGTCCTAATTACCTAAACCAAGTCCTTCAATTGGAAGCAGTTGCTGCTAAAGATTGGTTGACCAATAAGGTGGACCGTTGTGTGGGTGGCCGTGTTGCGAAACAGCAATGTGCCGGACCTTTGCAATTGCCATTGAACAACGTTGGGGTAATGGCCTTGGATTATAAATCTAAAGAGGGTATCGCTACGACAGTTGGACATGCACCTTTGGTAGCTTTGGTTGATCCAGTTGCTGGATCGAGAAATGCTATCGGTGAAGCGCTTTCTAACTTGGTCTTCGCTCCTATCTATAATGGCCTGAATGGTGTTTCCCTTTCGGCAAACTGGATGTGGGCTTGTAACAACGAAGGTGAAGATGCAAGATTGTACCAAGCGGTACAGGGATGTTCTGACTTTGCAATCGAATTAGGTATCAATATCCCTACTGGAAAGGATTCACTTTCCATGAAACAGAAATATCCGAATGGTGAGCACGTAATCGCTCCTGGAACGGTTATTATTTCTGCTGGTGGTAACTGTACCGACATCAACAAAGTAGTGGAGCCTGTATTGAAGAAAAACGCTGGTTCTATCTATTATATCAACCTTTCTCAGGATAGCTTCAAACTTGGAGGCTCTACATTCGCTCAGGTATTGAACAAAATTGGTTCGGATGTTCCGACCATTCAGGATGCACACTACTTCAAGAAAGCATTTAATGCGGTTCAGGAATTGATAAACAAAGGTCAGGTTGCTGCAGGTCATGACATCGGTTCTGGTGGTTTAATTACTTCTTTATTGGAACTATGTTTTGCAGATGTGGATTTAGCTGCTGAATACGATCTTTCAAGCTTGAACGAAGCAGACAGTGTAAAAGCCTTGTTCAATGAAAACATCGGTCTGGTACTACAGGCGAAAGAAGATGCGGCATTTGAAAAAGCATTGGCTGAAGCGGGTGTTGAAGCTTTCAAAATCGGTAAGGCGATCAACGGTACTTCCGTGAGCATCAAAAACAATACAGATTCATTCAGCTTTGATGTGGCTGAAACCAGAGATACTTGGTTCAAGACTTCGTACTTATTGGATCAAAAGCAATCGAAAAACGGAACTGCTGACGAGCGTTTCAAGAACTATAAAAATCAGCCTTTGAGATATAACTTCCCTGCTCAATTTGATGGTAAAAAACCAGTGATTGACGGAAGCAAAGCTCGTCCTAAGGCAGCGATCATCCGTGAAAAAGGATCAAACTCGGAAAGAGAGATGGCGAATGCGATGTTCCTTGCAGGATTTGATGTGAAGGATGTTCACATGACGGACTTGATCTCAGGTCGCGAAACATTGGAAGATATCCAGTTCATCGGTGCTGTGGGAGGTTTCTCGAACTCTGACGTTTTGGGTTCGGCAAAAGGTTGGGCAGGTGCTTTCCTTTACAATGAAAAGGCTAAGACTGCTCTTGAAAACTTCTTTGCACGTCCTGACACCCTTTCTGTGGGTATCTGTAATGGATGTCAGTTGTTCATGGAGTTGGAATTGATCAACCCAGAGCATGAGGTTCACGGTAAGATGCTGCATAACACTTCCCAAAAACACGAATCAAACTTTGTGTCGGTGAAGATACAGGAAAACAACTCGGTCATGTTGTCTACCCTTGCGGGTTCAACATTAGGTGTTTGGATCTCTCATGGTGAAGGAAAATTCAATTTGCCAAACCAAGAGGATCAATATAACATCGTAGCGAAATATGCTTACGATCAATATCCACACAATCCAAACGGATCGGATTTCAATACGGCAATGATGAGTGACAAAACTGGTCGCCACTTGGTAACCATGCCACACATCGAGCGTTCAGTTTTCCAATGGAACTGGGCAAATTATCCTGATGGTCGCAAAGACGAGGTTTCTCCTTGGTTAGAAGCTTTCGTTAATGCCCGTAAATGGATTGACAACCAAAGCAAATAAGTTGGAATAACGTAATAGTTAAGAAAAATCCCGATGCCTTCAGCATTGGGATTTTTTTGTTAACTTAAAATCTGAGGAAATGCCCATGAAAGCAAGAGATGAAAAATTAGCAGCAATTAAGGCTTGGACCAGAAGCAATGAAGACATTCGAGCAGCATTGCTGACGAGCTCCTTGGTCAACCCCTTGGCTCCAGTAGATGATTTCTCTGATTTGGACATCGAGCTTGTTTTCCTTGATCCTACACCCTATCTAGAATCTAAGGATTGGATTGATCTTTTTGGAGATCCCCTGAATGTTTACGAGGAAGGAATTGAAGCCTTTGACGGGAAGCATGCCATGAAGATGGTGCAATATTGGGATGGGGTAAAAGTTGATTTCAAGATCTATAGCGTGGAGCAATTTAAAGCTGAAGTATTGGCTGATGAACTTCCTGAGGATTGGGATATCGGTTATGAAATCTTGATCGATAAGGAAGGTCTTTGCAAAGGTTTACAGCATCCGACCTATGAGGTCAGTATTATCAAAGAACCTACTGAAGAAGAATTCCAAAAGATCGTTGCGGATTTCTTTTGGGATGTGACCTATCTTCCGAAATGTCTGGTCCGTGGGGACCTGTTCTACCTCAAGTTTATGGTTGAAAAGATCATTCGGGTTGAATATTTTATCCCTATGATCGAATGGTATATCGGTAGTAGAAATCAATGGGACGTGACAACGAATAAGTATGGTCGACTGTTCAAGAAATACCTAAACACAGCGGAATGGGAAGAATTGGGAGCAACTTTTGCCGGGGCGGATATGGAAGAAAACTGGATAGCCTGCGGCAAATTGATCGATATCTTTGATAGAATGGCTCAAGCTGTTTCAAAGGTCCAAGGATACTTCTATGATCTGGATAAAGCTAATGCTACAAAAGAGTTTTTCAACATCCATAATCCAAAAAAATAGTGCAAATAACTACCCTTATGTATCATAAGAGTAGTCATAGCCTATAACTTTCCATTTTCCATCAATCAATTCGAGAAAGTATACAAAACCATGCCCGCACATTATTCCACAGTGGTAATAGGTGTGGATCAAAGCTTTTTTCTTATCAGCAGTGAACAGTGGCTTTTCGAAAGAATAGAATTCAATGAGGTATGCCAAATTGTTATGTTTGCCGTTCTGTATTGGTTTCAAGATTTTGGACAACTTGGTATAGTTGGGGTAATCTTCAGTATCCAATAATTGGGTTTGATAGGCATTGAAATCTTTTATGTCACTGGATAGTTTCTCGGATGCCAACTCAAGAACAGATAGCTGAGACTCCATATCAAATTCGCTACCTAAGCTGGAATTGTAGTATCCTCTCCCAAACTTAGGATCGTAGAATTTAAGATCTAAATTTTTATCAAGAACATACCTTGCTGTATCAAATTCAACCACCGCATCCACAACCTTGGAGAATTCAGCTCCAATTGGGGAATAAGTCGGAAATACGCTTTCTAAGAACTCTTTCCCTGAGATATTATTTGTTTCCTTTTTCTGCCTACATGCCACCATCAATATGATTAGCAATGTATAAATCCCGAACCTTTTCATAATCCTTACCTTTTGTATTGATATGATGAAAAAGTAAACTGGATTGCATAAAGTAAACGATGGATAAAAAGGAAATTCTATCCAACAGGGTAAAAATCCTTTTCTTCTTTTATCTCCTATTCAACCTGGATTCCTCTAGATCGAGATTATGTTCCAAAGACTTCAATATAGATTCGTCATAATTCTTTTCGCTGACCAAGGTATAGATTACATCCCTCCTCACATTGATCAGATCCTGCATCACCTGCTTATACAGCCCCCTTTCATTCGCAATCTTGATCTTCGACTCGCTACTTAAGTTGGTGGCGGTAGATTCTAAGCTGCGCTTTAAAGATAGATTAATAGCTTTTACGGTATTGCTTTCTTCGAGCTCTGTAGCATACTTAGTTTTTAGCAATTCCATTTCTTCCTTCACTAATCGATATCTGATAGCTTCTATCTGTGCCTCCTCTGGAATCTCTGAGGACTTTCCATCTAGATTGACCAATTTGATCAGCCAAGGCAAACTTAAGCCCTGCACGACCAAGGTTATCAAAATGACCACGAAGGTGATGAATAGGATCAGGTTACGGTGCGGGAAATGCTGGCCACTGGAAGCATAGATCGGAATCGCCAAGGCAGAGGCTAAGGATACCACACCGCGCATTCCAGCCCAACCTAAGATCAATGGCATTTTCCATCCTGGTGATGGTTCTTTCTTACGGACCTTAGGAAATATCCGGGGAACATAATTGACGATATAAATATATGCGATTCGGATTACAATGATTACCAAAGTGATGATCAGTGCTATTTCAATCGCCCAAGAGGTGGATACGCTTTCTATACCATCAATGATAATGGGAAGTTCCAAGCCAATCAAAATAAACACAAAACCATTCAATAGGAATCCGACGGTTTCCCAGACCTCACGCGTCTGGATCCGGGTATTATAATCCATGTAGTCTTTGGATCGATAGGAAAGGAACAATCCACCGGAAACCACGGCCAATACACCTGACCATTCGAAGTGCTCCGCAACGATGTACATAATGTAGGGCGCGATCAGGGTGATCGGAGTAGTTATGCTGGATGCTTTGGCAATGTATTTCAAGAAATAGAATAGGATATTGGCGATGACCAGTCCCACGAATACTCCCATAACGGCGAGTAAAAAAAATCCAACCACTGCTTCCTGCATGGTAAAAGCTCCGGTCATAATGACCGCCAAAGCCATCCTGAATACCGTTAGGGAAGCTGCATCATTGACCAAGCTCTCTCCTTCCAACAAAGTGACCCCACGCTTTGGCATGCTCACTCCCTTGAGGACAGAAGTTGCCGCAACAGCATCGGGAGGAGAAATAATACCGCCCAATAGGAATCCTAATGCAAGCGTAAATCCCGGAATTAAATTGACAGATAAATATGCAACAGCTATGGAAGTAACAAAGACAAGTCCGAAGCCCATGGTCAGGATAGACCTGCGGTTGCTCCAGAAACTATTCCATGAGGTATACCATGCTGCTTCAAATAATAAGGGCGGCAGGAAAACCAAAAACACCACATCGGGGTTTATACTGAACTCGGGTAATCCTGGAATCAAGGAAATCGCTAATCCACCGATTACCAACAAGATAGGATAAGAAATCTTGAATCGCTGAGAAACTACAAATAGCATGGACATGAAAAAGAAGAGAATCATGACCAATAAAATATTGGATTCGATCATATTTACTTAATTAATAGATATCTTTGTGCACAGTAAAAATAATGGAAAAAAACTCAAAAAATCTACACCCGCGCAATAAGTTCAATCAGGATTATGACTTCAAGAAACTGATCAAACATGTTCACCAATTGAAGAAACACATCGTTGTACTTCCTGATGGCCGTCAATCCCTAGACTTTAGAGATCCTGAATCTGTTTTCCTTTTGAACAAAGCTTTATTGGAATCAGAATACAAGGTCAACAACTGGGACCTATTGAACGGCAGCCTCTGCCCTTCCATTCCGGGTAGATTGAATTATATCCATTATTTAGCTGACCTCATCCAGCCTAAAAACCCTAAGAAAGTCAATGTGCTGGATATTGGCACTGGCTCTAGTCTTATTTACCCTATTCTAGGCTTCTTGGAATACCATTGGAACTTTGTGGCATCCGATACCCACATCCCTTCCATACAGCATGCCCACAAGATCCTGAATGACAATCCTTATCTGAAAAAAGGAATCAAGATAAGACAGCAAGAGAACAGTGACCATATCCTGAAAGGAATTATTCAACCCAATGAATATTTCGACGCCATACTTTGTAATCCCCCATTCTACAAATCGCGTGAAGACTATAGGCAGACGGTCCTAAAGAAAAACCAGAAGCTCCATCAGGAAGCTGAAAGCACGAAAACCAATTTCCAAGGTCTTTCGAACGAGCTTTGGTTCCCAGGTGGTGAAAAGAAGTTCATTAGTAACATGATCTATGAAAGCTTTGACTTAAGAGATCAAATTGGTACATGTTCGGTTCTGGTCTCAGATAAAGACAACCTGAAGCCGTTAAAAGCTATCCTCGAATACCACAAAACAGAGGGGGTAAAAGTGACACAAATGAATCAAGGCAACAAGATAAACAGAATTCTTTCTTGGCAGTTGAATAAATAAGACCAAAGTTTAGTTTAACTTTTCTATGTTACAATAGATCTAAATCCACTTTAACGTTAAAGCAGATTTGGACAGGAATCTTTATTTTTTTAAAAAAAATTTGCTAAAACGTTTTTAATTTATAAATTAGTCTTGACCATTAACAAAACTAATACTAACAGTCACTTTATGAACTTATTTTTACCTACAACAACCTGCAATTTATTTTCCGGCTAATTAAAGGAAATCTTGTTTAATTTTTACCCAAACTAAACACAATTAACCATTGCTGTACTGGAATCCTATTACCCAAAAACTTTAAATTATGAACCAAAAAAAATTGCATTTAAACTTTATGAGCAGTTAACGGATTTAAAGCAAAGCCTTCTATTTCCCTTTTACTGACCGAATAGCTCCCTTCTGGATTTGCTATCCGAAACCTACTAGTATCTACTATTTTACTAACCTATAAACAGCACTACAAATATGAGTGTATTATGGAAGTTTAAATCGTTATTGATTTTTATGTCTATGTCCGTGGGGCATGCGCATAGTCATAACGTTGATTTTGCCAACCTATCCCTGCAGGACACAACCGAAACGGATTCTATTCCTACAGTCGATACCTTGGCGGAGTTAAAGCCACTTTATGAACTGGACCTACCTAAGTTCAACAACCTTCGGAACATGAAAGCCAATTCGCTGATTACTGCCAATAGTTTGCAGCAGTATATCAAAGGTGAATTACCAGGCGTCTATGTTTCTGAATCAAGCGGTGAGCCTGGAAGTAATATCCAGATGTTCGTGCGCGGTATCAGTAAACCTATCCTGAGCAATAGGGATATTTACAATACCCAACCCTTGGTCGTTCTAGATGGTGTTCCCTTAATCGGAGAACATCCTTTTGCGTTTGATGTGCAAAACTATGACATCGAACGTATCGGAACCGAAAACAACCTCCTGGGCAACATTGATTTCGACAACATCCAAAGCATCAAGGTATTAAAAGACCTTTCGGCAGTTGCAACCTATGGTCCGCTTGGGGCTAACGGAGTCATTGAGATCACGTCGAGGAAGACTGAAGGTGATGGCGACAAAAGAATAACGGTAAACAGTTATATCGGAATGTCTCAACGCCCTCGTGTCACTACCATAAACGGTGCCTATGAAAATTCCTTTAGGAAGCAATTTTATGACCTCTACACCACCAATGGTAAATACAACCAGGACGATGTCTATCCAATCTATTTAAGTGACTCCTTAAATAACGATTACTATGGACCATCAAACTGGTCTGATAGCTATTATTCCAATGGACTGAACCATGGTGTCAATGCCAATATCTCTGGTGGTCAGCCTCGTGCTACCTTCCAGTTCTCTCTGGGAAATGTGAAAACCTCAGGAGTAGCGGATGACACTAAATTTGACAAGTACAATGCTCGTTTCTTCTTGAACCTGAGACCTTTCAAATGGCTAAACTTTGAAACCCTTTTCAATGCTTCGCGATTGAACAGGGACCGCAACAGAAACTTGCGCAACAGATTTGCCATGATGGGTTATCTTCCTGACCTAGGTGCTCCACTTGCTCCTAACAAGGAAGTTTATGATTCCTATCTAAAGGAATTCGACAAGAGCTTTGACAATAACTTCAGCAATATCCTGGAAGGATTCTTCCGTTTACAGGTAAATGTTGGAGCCTTAAAGATCCGTAGCAAGTTTGCCGTTGATTACAACGAAGGCTACCGCGACCTTTTCTACCCAAGCACCATCTTAGAGAAAAGTAATTTCGCTTCTAACTACTATGGTTACAATCAACGCTTATTGGTGGACAACCAAGTTTCTTACGATATAGAAAACGATGCAAACTATTTCTATTTCGAAGCTGGCAACACCTTGATGTGGGATACCTATAAATACAACTATGCCTATGCATACAAAGGTGTCAATGACTTCATCAAACTTAACCTATTGGAGTCAGATCCAAACAATGGGAACTATCTAAATCCTACTGCTTTCCCTAGACAATTGGTCTATAAGTTCTTGGACAGAACCAAGCACAACATGGTCAATCTATACGGTAAAGCATCTTATACCTATAATGAATCCTATACCGCTGCATTGACACTTCGTTACGATGCATCATCAAATGCACAACCGACTACAAGATGGTTCTTCTCTCCTATCCTAGCCTTAGGATGGAATGCGAAGAATGACTTCATGAAGGACAACGAATCCGTTAGCCTATTTAATATCAGAGCCAGCGTAGGAAGGATGGGTCACTATAATCTGTATGATAATTACGGACAAGGACCTAGCTATACTTCAGAAATTGGCTATACCGGTAATGCAATCGTTCCGGGATACAATGGCTTTGCGGCATTGGTTCGTCCATATAATATAGGCTGGGTGGGATATGACCTTCCTTGGAGCTATTCGGATAACCTGAACTTAGGTTTTGACCTAGGTTTCAAGAACCGCGATATCCAAGTTTCCCTTGATGCCTACCTTCGCGACAGCAAAGATCAGTTGATCATGTTGCCAGGTAAGAAAGACTTCGGTTATGACTATCAATATGAAGCTGGAATGGATGTCCGCAATATGGGTATCGACCTTACTGCTTCAGGAAATGTAGTACAAAATGACAAGATCATCTGGAACACCGGGTTAGTATTAGGCGTAAACACAAATAAGCTATTGGCATTGCCAAATAACCTGGATGAAATCGAAGTAAACGACCGATTATTGAAAGTTGGTGAGAGAATCGATGCCTTCTGGTTATATGAAAACAACGGAATGTACCAAACAGACCAAGAAGTTCCGCAATCTGGCGGTCAACGAATGACCTACAATGGTATCATCTTGAAAGCTGGTGATCCAATCTGGTCTGATACCAATGGGGATAACCAGATCAGCAAAGAGGATAAAGTCCTACAAGGCAACATCATCCCTAAGCTTAGCGGTTCATGGAACAATATGGTTGCTTACAAAAACTTTGACTTGAACCTGAACTTCTACTTCAACCTTGGAAGAAAGATTGTCAACCAAGAGATGTCAAACCGTTTCAACTTTATTGAAAATGAGAATGCCAGCAGCATAAATTCCATCAAAGAGATCACCTACTGGGAGAAAAGAGGGGATTATGATCAATATCCACTTTACAACCCATGGTCATCCGTTGCGCCATTCCAAACCAATCAATCCCTATTCCTTGAGGATGGTTCTTTCTTGAAACTTAGAACAGTAACCTTAGGCTATAATTTCAGGGATATCGTTGGAAACCGTTTAGGCCAAAAGGGAGATTTATATGTCTATTTATCTGCCAACAATTTATTTACTGTCAGCAAATATTCTGGAAGGGATCCAGAACTGGTGAATTACATGGGTTACGACCAAGGTTATTCCCTTCCGATTCCAAGAACATTTGCCTTAGGATTCAAACTTAAACTGTAACCGATCATGAAAAGAATATTAATCATTTTAATCGTATTGAGCCAAGTTTTCGTGTCCTGCAAGAAAATGCTGGACATCAATTCCACTCGATTGGTTTCAGAAGAAAATATGTGGCTTAGCATGGAGGATTCCAGAGCGGCCCTAATGGGAGTTTACGGATTGACCAAATCCGCCCTGAATGATAACAATGCACATTGGATCTATGGCGATGTACGTTCCGGAGAGTTCTCCGTGCCTATCCGCCAAGACTTGAAAGCTATCGCCAAACACGACCTGAATGCTTCTTTCGGTGTAATGAACGACCTAAAGAGCTGGAGACGTTGGTACGCAGTAGTGAATGCTGCCAATATCTTCCTAGAACGAATCCAGGAGGTAAAGGACAATGACCAACGCTATACCAACAACAATATGGTGGTGGATATCGCACAAGCCCGTTTCCTACGTGCCTTTGCCTATTTCTATATGGTACGCATTTGGGGAGACGTTCCATTGATCGTCTCTTCTAAAGAAGGTACTTTTGATGATCAACCTCGCGAAGATCAGAGCAAGATATTGGCCTTTGTAGAACAGGAATTGCAAAAGGCAGCAGATGATCTTCCGTTCCTTTTTAGCTCCAATGACCCGCAGCAACAAGGAAATTACTACAACGAATCCAACAGCAGATGGGACGGCGCCTTAGCTCGTAAAACTACAGCTTATGCCATTTTAGCCCATGTTGCAGCCTGGCAGAGTAATTACCCTGATGCTGCAGCATACGCTAAATTTGTTATCGACAATCAACAGAAAGGTAGCTTGACTTTACTCCCTACCAATAACCTAACAGATCCAAATGGATTCTTCTACGATAAAAACCGGAATCAGTTATTAGGTTTCGGACATATCTACAACCATGTGGAAGGTTCCTTTACAGGGCACATTGAAGAGTTAACCTTGGCATCGCCCGTGGTAAACAAAAGTATCCCGGATATGTACATGTCCAAAGACAAGATCCTTTCCATCTTCAATGAATCTACTGATGAACGCTTCTCTGCTGATACCCTAGGAAATCCTGTAACCGAGGTTTATTTCAAAAACTTCAATGGACAGTATCCTATCTTCAGCAAAGTGAAATGTATCATGGGTGGAGTAACAGACCCAACATTCAGGTTCTATTCCAGTGCCACCATTATCACCCGTCTTGAAGACATGTACCTATTGCGTGCAGAATCATTGGCGGTAATTGGTGAGCAAGCAGGAGCAATCGACCTATTGAATACCATCCGCGAAAGAAGAGGGCTTACGAACTATTCAGCAGCGAAAAATGGAGACTTGATCGATGCGATCTTCCAAGAAAGAAACCGGGAGCTGATGGGTGAAGGGCATCGTTGGTACGATATGGTCAGACAGTACAAGATCAAGAATGACAATTCAGATTTGAGCAATCTGATCCGTTCCAAAGGACAATATTGGCCGATCTCTGCCCAAGTCTTGACCCAGAACAAATTATTAACCCAAAATGAATATTGGAAATAAACCGTATAACCATGAAAGTCAACAATCTATTTTATAGTTTACTCTCCTTGATTTTGGTTAGCGGATGCACCAAAGACAATGGATATTACAACGAGACGGTAAATAAGGTGACTTATGATGGTACTATTTTGGAGTACCTTCAAAGTAAGCCCGGCGTTTTTGACTCCCTACTGAAAGTATTGGATCGCACAAAAATGCAAGCTGTGCTCGCTTCTAATGATAAATACACCTTCTTTGCACCAACTAACCAGAGCTTTCAATTAGCAATCGAAAACCTCAACAATACCCGCAAAGAATCGGATAAACCTTTGGAATATTTATCCAATGTGGACCTCCTACAATTGGATACCATGATGGCTCAATACCTGATCAAAGGCTTCTACCCTAGTGATTCCATGATGATGAAAGATGGAATCCAACTGCATGACTACAAATTCAAAAGAACGATGAACGCTAAATTAACCACAGCGACCTCATCAGGATTTGAAAGCGGCGGCCCTAAGGTCATTGAATACTCGGACACCAAGAATAGTCAGTTCACCAGAAACTGGATTACCGCAACCACTGCTTCCATCAATATCGAAGCAAAGAACGGGATGATCCACGTTGTTTCTCCAAACCATGTTTTCGGTTTCAACGACTTTGTGACCCGATTGACCTACATCCCACCTCCACCAAACTTATTTGTAACCGTAGGAGGTAAATTCTCGGTATCACGCGAAAACGATGGTGGTGTCAATGCAGTAGAAGCTTCAAAATATGTGTTTGATGGCAACCCAGAAACCAAGTACCTGTTAGGTAGCTTCGGTGGTAACTGGATGCAAGTAGAACTAAACACAGCAACTGCAGCTAACTCCTATACCCTAACCTCAGCCAACGATGCGGTTGAAAGGGATCCAATTGACTGGACCTTGACAGCATCTGATGATGGAGAAAACTGGGTAACACTGGATTCTAAATCAGGCGAAGAATTTACATCGAGGTTCCAACAAAGGGTCTTCTGGATCAATAACACCAAAGCATACAAGTTTTACAGGTTAAATGTACAACGCGTTCGTTCTGGAGATCTATTCCAATTGGCCGACTGGAGCGTAAATAAAGGAACTAAATAATCTATTAACCTTAATTGAAGAAAAATGAAAATCAAAAATAGTATCCGATTGCTCTGTCTCTTTATAGGGAGTTATGGATTATTTACTGCATGTTCGAAAATGTACGACCTTCCTGAAGACAGGGATTTTATAAGCGAAAACATCAATTATATCATCAAGATCATTGAGCCTACCCTAGGCAGGAACAATGTCTTTACCTCCCTATCTGAGGACAACTCTACCCTACCGATGAAGTTTGAAATTGTCAATGCTAGGTATGGAGACGGTCGTCCAGTGACAGACCTATTTACCAAAGTCCAAACCTATGAATGGATCCAGGAATATGATGGCAAGGAAAAATCCCTAGCTGAAATTGAGGCGAAGAGAAGATTGGTTGAAAAACCAGCATTCGAAGTAGACAGCAATGGCCGAATGATTTTATGGGCAGGGGCAACAAATGCGATCATCAAACCAAGACCTGTCGATACGGTCTTGAAAACACAAGATATCCGTTTCTTTGACCTGAAGGTTCAGAACTCAGGCGGTACACAGATCATCAAGGATTTCCAATTTATCCCTTGGCGTGAGATCCCTTATTTTCCATCGACGGACATCAATCCCTATACAGGAGGAAAAGCTCCAGATCCACTGCGGCCTAAGGATACCACCAGACAGGATTATATCATCCCAAGTTTCTTAAACAATGTAATTGGCGAAAGAACCCAATTGCCTTTGGTCAACAATAACATCCAAAAAGATGTGGTAGTTTACATCCGTCCATTTTCTGGCGGCAAAGGCAACAGCTTACGTTTCAAGTTCATGGGTGCTGACGGTAAGTTTATCAATCCCGTGAAATTCAATGAAACCAGATGGGACTTCTTAGTTCATGGATTCAATAAAGTGATGACCCCCGAATATGTGCAATATGATGTGGCTTATCCGATTCCATTGACGCCTTATCGCACAGACTTTTCAGATGCGGGCGGGGCACATGTGTCATTCTCTTATTCTCGATTGGGATTTGGAGGCGGGCGCACAGTGGGTCAATTTGGACTGAACTTCGCGATCTATAAAAAGGGAGATTGGGAAATTGTTTTCCATTTCCGTAATCAGAACCCAAAATTCGAGGATGAATAAACCTTAGCCTTATGAAATTACAGAAACTAATCATATTAATCTTAAGCATTTTTAGCCTACAATTTGCTTATGCTCAAAACCAAAACCTGCGTGGTCGAGTGGTTGATGAGTCTAATAACGGTATTGCCGGCGTAACAGTAGTGAATGCGGCGACCAATAGGGCTATTACGGCAACAGACGACAACGGTAACTTTGGCGTGAGTGTAGCCCCGAACACGGCTTTAATTTTTAAAGCTGTAGGTTTTAATCAAAGAAGAGTAACAGTAAGAGCCAACCAAACAACTCTAACCGTTCAGATGAGCTCTACACAGGACCAGGTAGAAGAAGTCGTGGTCCGTGGATATGTGGCCCGTAAAAAGGAAAATACCACAGGATCTTCTTTCACCCTTGGAGAAAAGGACATCCGTGACGTCCCTACTGCCAACCTTGAGCAATTGATGCAAGGTAAGGTTCCGGGACTGAACGTACAGGTAAATACAGGTGCTCCAGGATTTAGGGGCTCTACCCAAATCCGTGGTCTATCGACTCTTTCCACAACAGGTTCTGGTAGCGAGTCCATCTTGATGCCTACATCTCCCCTATATGTAATCGATGGGGTTCCGATGGATGCCGATAGAGCTTCAGAATTCGGTCTACAACAACAAGGGCCGGGTATCTCGCCGCTGTCCTTGATCCCACCTGAGGATGTACAAAGCATCGAAATCTTGAAAGATGCTCAAGCAACGTCACTTTATGGTTCTCAAGGTGCCTACGGGGTAATCATTATCACCACAAAACGTGGTAATTCTCCCGTGCCTAGAATCAACTATACACACAGTACCTTCTTGAAGACTCCACCAAAATTGAGAGAGACCTTAGGAGGTAATCTAGAACGCCAAATCAAAATCTGGCAAATTATCAATAACGCGAGAACACAAGCCGAAATTGACAGGATCATGCAAACCCCAATGCTTGCAGATAGTTTGAATGCATTCTTCAATAACTCGACTAACTGGCAATCCCTTTATTACCAGAATACATTCAACCAAAACCACAACTTGAGTTTGGATGGTGGTAATGAAATCCTTTCCTATAAATCCAACTTGGGTTATTATGGTGAAACCGGGGTAATCAAGAATACAGGCTTCAACCGCTATTCAGCTAACTTGAGAATGGATTACCGTCCTACAAAACGCTTTGAGTTTACAGGACAGGTATTTGCTCAGTTAGGTAAACAGAATAAAGGTGATGGTACAGGTATCCTTCAAACAGGGGTATCAACGGGTGGTATGAACTCTACCCTATTGCCTCCTCCAGGATTCTTCTCGGCAGACAATGATTATATCGCGGCCATTAGAACCAAAAATGACAACAGTTCCAAATTGATCCGTCCTTATGTGGAAGGTAAATTTGAGATCCTTCCTGGACTGAGATTACAATCGGCCATGAGTTATGAATTCGCCTCTAACAATGAAGACAAATTCACTCCAGCTGCAGCTGCAGGCCAGTTCTCAGAAGTGTATTCATTCGCAGGTCGCGAATCAAACCTATACAACAGAAATATCCTGAACTATACCAAGGATATCAATGAGGACCACAACATCTTTATCAACTTGTTCAATGAGGTAAGACATAACCAACGTCAAAATACCATCACCAAACAGGCTAGAACTCCAAATGATCAATTCGAAGGTCCTTTAGGTTTCGATGGTTATTTCTCTAGAGGCGGTGGTGTTCTGTCCAACTTCAGAAATGAGAAAGCGCTATCCTTTGCCCTAGCGACTACCTATAGTTACAAAAGCAAATATATCCTAGATCTATCCTATCGTTTGGATGGTTCCTCTGCCAATGGTTTCAAGAACCTATATACCAAGAATCCAGCAGTCGGAGTTCGTTGGAATGCGCACCATGAAGAATGGATCAAATCCCTTCCATGGATCAATCTTGCATCCCTTCGCTTTACATGGGGTGTAAACGTAATGCCAACCAGTACATTGGAACGTATCTATGGTAAATATGATATTTCAGGTCTTTACAATCAGATCAATGGTATCGGTATCAATTACGAATTTATTCCAAATCCAAACTTGTTACCAGTTACCTCCATGCAGTATAACTTAGGGGTAGACCTTACCTTCCTGAACAACAAAATTGAGATTATTTACGATACTTATTACAAGAAAGTGGACAACCTATTGTTTGAATCTTTCTTGAACAATACCTCTGGATTTGACAAGCTTAATTCCAATGATGCTGGACTAGCAAACTATGGACATGAGATTGCCTTAAACTTCCGTCCTCTTTCTGTAAACAGTCCTTTCAACTGGACCCTGTCCTTCAATGGTGCTTACAACCAAGACATCTTGTTGCAGTTGCCTTCAACCTTTAGAGGACAAGCCATCAAATGGGATACTCAATCAGATAAATTGCACATGGTAAACCGCGTAGGTACCTCAGCCCTATCAAATTACTTGTTAGAAAATATCGGTGTATATGCGACAGATGCTGATGTACCAGTTGATCCTGCTACTGGCCTTCGCTATCGTACTGCTGATGGAACATTCTTCCAAGCTGGAGACCCAATCTATGTAGATAGGAACGGAGATTATATCTTAGACAACCGTGACTATGCACGTGCTGGCAATACACAACCATTATGGACTGGTGGTATGCAAAACACCTTGAATTACAAAAACTTCCAGTTATCTGTCTATGCTTCATACACAGCAAAGAGAACCATTTTGAACTATGCTTTAGCACAACGCCTAAGCCTATACAATAATCCTTACGGAGGTAATTTGGTGGGTGGTCAAAGTAATGGAGCCAATTCCATCGTCCCTATTGAAAACCTAGATATCTGGTTGAAGGACGGTGATATTGCCAAGTATCCTTACCCATACGACTTCTCTAGAAATGCCAGCGTTCAACCTTTCCGTTATGATCAAACTCTATGGGAAGAAAACGGTAGCTATTTCAAGATCAACAACATCATCTTCGCTTATGTATTCGATCGTGATCTGTTGAGGAGATTTAAACTAGACCGTTTCCGTATCTATGCTTCTATGGACAATGTGTACACCTTCTCTTCGTATTCTGGGCCAAACCCTGAAAACGTAACGAGCTTAGGCCGCGATGCATCAAACGGATATCCAGTACCAAGAACTTACACCCTAGGCTTCAACCTTTCATTCTAATGACTATGAAAAAATTGATAAAAAATAAATTAGCTGTAATTGGACTTGGGATTGCCTTAGGGTTCAGTAATTCCAGCTGTAATAAATATCTAACCGTAGAACCCATAGACCGATTGACAGGTAACAATTATTACCTATCTCAACAGGATGTGGAAGCTAATATGGCCTTTATGTACGCAAAGTTCTTTGAAAAGATCAATGAAACATGGGTAATGGGTGCCATTGGAGAAGCAAGGTCTGGAGAAATATTTGTTTCCGACGGTGCCAATAACTTCAGTCAGCGTAAGGTCGTAGAGGCATTGGGCAAAAATCAGTTACCAACAGCTATGTATTCCACGCAGTTCGATTGGTATAAATTATATGTGATCACCGATTGGAAAAAGTATTATCAAGTGATCCAAAGTGCCAATATTTTAATTGAAAAATTAGAAGAAGGTATCCCTGGAGTTACCGGATCAGACCAGAGCAGATACATTGCTGAAGCAAAGTTCATCCGTTCATTCACCTACTTCTGGATGGTCAGGTTATATGGTGATGTTCCATATTATACCGATGCTTACCATACGGAACCACTGCCTCGTGAAAATATGGTATCTGTATTGAATAAGTGTATCGCAGACTTAACACCGCAAAAAGATCTAATGCCTTGGTCATTGAATGATCCAGGACTTAGGGGAGCCAGACCAGCAAAAGGTGCCATTATCGCATTATTGATGCACATGAACATGTGGAATTCTAGCTTCGATCCAGGCAACAAACAAAAATACCTAACAGAGGCTGCTGCTTTAGGAAAGCAATTGATCGACAGCAAACAACATAAATTGGTTGCTCCATTCACCGATCAGAACTGGGCAGTGGTTACTAAAGGTAGAAGTGAGGAATCTCTTTTTGAGTTCTACAAGAGTATCAACTATGGCGACAATGTGGAAGCATTAGCTCCATTTTGGGATCACTTCTTGCGTTGGCCATATAAATTCCCTCGCTTTGACAACCAGTTGAGTCACTGTTATTTTATTTCCTCTTACATGAACCAGATCTTCCCGGAAGGCGATGCCGATAAGAGAAGAGAAATGTGGTTTGAAGATATTACTTCAGACAATGGAAGATTTGTGTTAAGGAAATTCGGAACCAACGTGTATGCTTCTGGAAACGAAGATAAAAACCCAGACAATACCTTTAGTATTTTCCGTTATGCAGATGCGATCTTACTTTATGCAGAGGCTTCTGCTGAATTAGGCAAAGATGCAGATGCAATAGCAGCAGTGAACATGGTTCGCGATCGTGCTCAAGCTGCCCGCTACGGCGGTGGCGGTGGTGCTGACCTGAAAAACTTCATATTCCTAGAAAGAGAAAGGGAATTGATCGGTGAAGGCATTCGTTATTTTGACCTTATCCGTACCCGAAGGATCTTAAGCTCTGAGTGGACCATGTCCCCGCTTACACTGGATCAATACAACCGCGGTGGTTGGACTTGGCCTATCGACCCATCGGCCTTGAACAACAACCCGTACATGAAATTAAATGAATACTGGACTACAATTGGACGATAAGATGAAAAAGATATTTAAACCCCTACACATCGCTCTTTTCCTTTTCGGAATCCTGTTTATAAGCGCCTGTAGTAAAGACGATTATTACGAGGATGGTGGATTGGCAAAGGCTGAATTTAATGGAACCATATTGGAATACCTGGAATCTAAACCGGTATTATTTGATTCCCTAGTCCAAGTAATCAAACTTGCTGGACTGGAAAATGAATTCAAGACCAAAGAGTTTACCTTTTTTGCTCCCTCGGATCCGGATATCAAGCAATTGATCGGAACTATTAGAACCAGTGGTTCACTCAATACCTACCTATTTAATATGGGTCTGGATACCATCCAAAAGTTGAGTGATATTGATTCTGCTATCTGGAGAAAAAACTTGCTGCGCTATATGTTCAACGGAAAGAACAAACTGGCGGACTACCCACAGATCGATTATTCGCTGATGGGCACCTATCCAGGTCAAAACTACATTTCGCAATCGGGTAATGTATCCAATATTGGAGTGGTATTCAATGATATTATTCAGATGAGTGGAACTACGGAAGTATCCAGATTGAAATATAAAGGCTACAGACAACTGCACCTCTCTTATTTCCCTGATCCATCAAACCCTGATGTTTATGTGACGTATCCCGTGGCGACCTCTGACATACAGCCCAACAATGGCATAATCCACGTCTTGGATTATAATAAAAGCTTTTTTGGATTGTATCCTGGATCGCAAGAAATGATAGAAGATGTTGCTCAAAGTAAACGATAAAATTATGAACAAGTTAGCTAAATATTATATATTCATATTTGCGGTCTTCGGATTGTTCTCATGCTCCAAAGAAGTGGATTACCATGCTGAACCTTATCAGGAAGGTAAACAAGCTTTGGGCATCGTGATGGAACGTACGCAAAAACCATCCCCTGAAACAGGTGGACCTGGAACCCAAGTGAAAATCAAAGTGTCGGGTCTGGCTGCCCATAAAGATAAAGCCGTATTTAACTTCAACGGTCAGAAGGCAGAGATTGTATCCATCACCGATTCTGAAATTACCGTTAAGGTGCCGGAATTCGCCAGCACGGGTATTACCAGTATCCTTATTGATGATATCATATTTTATGGTCCCAATTTCTCGGTTCAAGGAAAGGTTAAGATAGACCCTTCTTGGCAAGCAACATATGGTGCCTCTGGCGGTGGGGTATACGATTACTTACAAACCGTAGAAGAGAAAAATATCCTGATCGGTTCCTTTAACAACTATGAAAACAAAGGAAATATCAAACCGATCAATAGAATTGTCAGAACCTTTAAAAATGGACAGTTTGATGCGAGTTTCCGCCCTGGAAATGGAGTACAAGGATTCTTGAGCAGTATCATACAGATCCAAAATGCTTATTACATCGCCGGAAATTTCTCTGGTTATGATCAGCGGACCGACAATATCTCCAATTTGACCCGTATCAACTTAGTAGGACAGATCGATACCATGGCTGTAAAACCTTATCGTCCACCTCACCTACCTGATACCATCAAATACTACGCTAAATTCAATGGTGGTTTCAATGCTATGGTGAACAATATCAATGAACATAATGGCAAAATATTGGCAGTTGGTGACTTTAGATATCATATCCATAGAACTTACGGTAAACCAAACTATCTAGAGACCAGAGACTCTGTAATCCTAGATAGTACCGAGATCCGTTCTGTTGCTTTATTGAACCTGGACGGTACGCTTGACAAGACTTTCCGTTTCTCTGGAAACAAAGCATTTGCAGGTGCTAATGGACAGACCAAGGGCTTCTACCACAAAACCGGAAGCTTAAAAGGCAAAATGGTTGTTTTTGGTTCTTTTACCAGTTTCGACTCTGAACCTCATGGTTATATCGTTCGCCTGAATGCGGATGGAACTGTGGACAAAACCTTCAATGTCGGAAAAGGCGCCAATTATAAAGTGGAAAGTGTGACCTACAATGAAAAAACCGGAAAATATATGGTGAGTGGGGAATTCAACACCTTTAACGGCGTAAGTACGCCAAAATTAGTGATGCTAAATGCGAATGGATCGATTGATACCAACTTTAAAGTAAAAGCATTTAATGAAGGTGGTACCAGCAAATTTGCCTTACAGCTAGAAGATGGATTGATTGCCGTTTCAGGACACTTCCTTACTTACAATGGTATTTCAAGGACCAACTTCATGATCATCGATGCGAAAGGCGATCTAGTAAGTGGCATGAACAATACCGGTATGGTTGGCGGTTTGATCTCGAGAATGTATGAAACGCGTTCTGATGACGGTAAGCGAGCGCTCTTGTTGTTGGGTGATTTCTACAAATTCGACAACATAGACACTAGAGGTATAACTAGAATAACCATTGAATAAACTCCTAATTATGAAGAAACGTATTTTAAACTCCATTTCAGCCTTCATGCTGATCATTCTGGGCCTTAATATCACTTCCTGTCAGGAGGAATTCTCTAAGGTTATTCCAGAAAACAATACGGATACCGTAGATGTAATCTACGGTACGCCAAAGGTATTGTTGTTGATAGCAGATGGTGCCCGCGGCGAATCCGTACGCACCTCCAATGTCACAACGATCAATGCCCTTCTGCCCCACTCCATTTACTCTTGGGTTTCTCTGAGTGAAGAAAACGCAGCAGGTATATATTCCAACTGGGCAAATTTGTTCACTGGTGTAAACTACAGCAAACATGGGGTAAGGGAAAATGATCTGGAAGCCAATAAATTTGATGCATATCCACTATTGGCTGCCAGGATCAAAGAATCGTCTGGTGATTCCATTAAGATGAGCACCATCAGCCCGAATGCTACCTTCCTCAAATATTTTGGGGCCAATACCAAAGCGCAGGCTGCCCAAAATGATGATGATGTAACCACGAAAGTAATCAATGACTTAAAGGACGAGAAGCTATCTTTCATTACAGGTCATTTCACAGCCATCGATGCCGTTGGTAAAACAGCTGGCTATGATGTTTCTAAACCTGCATACAAGGCTGCAATTGAGAAGTTTGATGGACAGGTAGGTCAGATCATCAAAGCCTTGGAAGCAAGACCTAATTATGCCAAGGAAAATTGGATGGTGATCATTACTTCAAGCCAAGGTGGCGATTATGAAATCCCTCCAGCGCAAAATGACAATACCATCTTTAGTAATGCGGCATTGAACACATTTACCATAATCTATTCACCAAAATATGCAACCAAATTTATCGGTAAACCATTTATTGGGAATAAATTCATCGGTGATTTTATGCGCTTCAATGCTGAAAACTATGCCCAATTGGATGTTGGTGACAACAGTGTTTTCAATCTGGACAACGACGATTTCACAATCGAGTTAAAAATCAAAAAGAACAAAGGCCGTGACAATAACTATGCATTCTGGTATCCTTCCATTATTGGCAAGAGACAACATTGGCAAGGAGGCTGGGGTGAAGATCCAACAGGCATCGGATGGGTAATCCACCTAGATGGCGAATCCTGGATTTTCAATGCCCGTGGTGATAAAGGAACGGGTGAGGTAAAAGCTGACCGAAACATGAACCGTGGTACCTGGAACTCGATCGCTATCACCGGACAGATGGTAGATGGCAAGAGAACCGTAAGGTTGTTCACCAATGGCGAGCAAACCAAGGAAGCTGACATTACAGGTTGGGGTTCCATTACATCGGATGCCAAATTCCGTATCGGTTTCCTAGAAACACGTGAAGGCTGGCGTTCTGATGCCTATATAGCCGATGTAAAATTCTGGAAAGAAGCTCTTTCTCCGGAAACGATCAGACAATACAGTTGTGATGTAGGTATTGTATCAAACCATCCGAACATCAATTTCTTGGCTGCCTATTGGCCAATGAACTCGAAGGATGCTACAACCATCGTGGATGAAGGTCCTTTAGGTGCAAACCTAAAAACAAACGGAACTTACCCGATTACCACATTGAACGATTTCATTTGTGCGCCGACATCGTCGACATTGAGTTCAATGGTACCTAGAAATATCGATATCTCTACGCAAATTATCAGTTGGTTGAAAGTACCAAGACAATTGAGCTGGGGTCTTGATGGTCGTGTTTGGATTGATAAATAAACCTATAGATTATGAAAACCTTATTGAAATTATTCAAAAATATATACTTGCCCATCCTTTGTTTTTCAGTCCTTTTTGGATGTAAGGATACGGCTCTGGAGGATTTCTCCATCAAACCGGGCTCCGCTACGACGGTAGGTTCGGGGGACATCGCCGGAGGGATTACCAAAACCAATGAACAGATCACCGTTCCGGTAAGTATCAAATTGAGCAGTCCTGCTTCAAAGGCTTTTGATGTCAACCTAGCGGTGAATCAAAAAGCAGCGGCTGACCATATCAAAAGCAAGAACCTGGGCAGCAATTACATTGCTGTAAAACCAGAATCAATCTTTTTACCAAACAGTACCAAGGTAAATTTCGGAGCTGATTCTGCCGTGTTCAATGTGACCGTCACCCGTACCGAGGTGGAAAAATATTTCGGAAAGAACATTGTCATTGGATACAGCATTACCAATGCCGGGAAAGGAAACAATATTGATAAAAACAATGCAACAGGTGTTCTTATCCTGAAAGTCAATGATCTGATCACGGAATCAGACATACATTTCATTTCCCTAACAAATGGCGCAGGAGCGATCTTAGAAGCTAAAAACCAAGTAAATTATGTCAGCTCCTCCTCGGGATTGACCATGCCATTGGGTATTAGCTTGGCCAGTTTCCCTGGATCTGCCTTTACCGTGGATGTGGTAACCTCGACTGATACCATTGCGCAATTGATCAAGGACGGTAAGCTACCAGCAAATACGGTTGGTCTTACACCTGAGCAATATACCATACCTTCTAAAGTACAGGTAGCGAGCAATGCGAAATCTGCAGGTCTTGAAATCAACGTTCCTTGGTCGGTGGTCAATGCTAATCTGGACAAAAAATTAGCGGTTCTTGTAGAACTGAGCGCTCCTACCCTACATGTGCTTAATCCTCAGAAAAACTATAGTATCATTCTGATCGATTCAGAAAATGTGGTGGAAGTAGATGTGACCAATGATGCGGAATATTCTTACAGCAGAAATAATGATAATCAAAATGAAAATGCTGTCAAATTGATTGACAACAATTACAACAGCAAATTCCTATTGTTTGATTTCGTAGACCTCGAATTAAAGCTTGTTTACAATGAGCCGCAGAAGATTGGGGCCTATACCTTCACTTCAGGAAATGATGCTCAAGAAAGAGATCCAGCAGAATGGGTACTTTATGGATCCAATGATGGAACCACTTGGGAAGCTTTGGATACACGCAGAACGGAAGTTTTCAATAACCGTACAGAAACCAAACGCTTTAACATTGAATTCCCTAAAGCATACAAACAGTTCAAGCTACATATTGAAAGAACTAGAAGCAGTAGTTTATTCCAAATGGCGGAATGGAGAATGGTTAGAATTCCTTAACAATTACAATGATCAGAACGATGAAAATAATGAAATATGCATTTTTCTGCTTGATCTTGGCTTCGATCAGCAGCGCATGTACAAAGGATGAACAGGGGGTTCCTGAAATCATAGAGAAAGAGCCGAAGCCAACTGCTGCTTTTACCTATGCTTTGGCAAATGCCAATGACCCCTTTACCTATAAATTCGACAACAAGGGTACCAATTTCATGGAAACACGTTGGTCCTTCGGGGATGACAGTACATCCTCTGTGGCTGCACCATCACATACCTTTTTGAATACGGGGACATATGTCGTGAAAATGGTAGCCCTAAATGGAGAAGGATATTGGGCACAACGCGAGGAGACTATCCGGATCTCTGCAGCCAACCTGATCAAGGTAAATACCAAGACCCTTGGAGCAGGCAAACTGAACCTTTCCTTCACTACCAGTATGGCGGTGAGCAAAACGGAATGGCGTGATGGATATAAATCCTCTGGAGCGATCCTGAGTACCGACAAAACTATTGACCTGACCTTTGACCCGGGAACCTTCAAGGAAATCCAGCTTAAGCTGACGACGGCTAAAGGATCGGTAGCACTCATGAATCTTTTTGTGTCCGAATTGGGACTCATCAAAGATGTGACTACCTTTGAGAACATGTTCTCGGTATCCCATGAGAACAATGGTGGCCCGGATGGTGGAGAAGGATCCAAGAAAATGATCGACGGTGATATCACTACCAAAATATTTGTGGGTGGTGTGGGACCAAATATGAGCTGGCAGTTCCTATTTGACTCGCCGCAAGTCGTGAATGGCTATAGCATGACCTCAGGTAATGACTCGCCAGACCGTGACCCAAGACGTTGGAAAGTGGAAGGCTCCATTGATGGTAAGACTTGGGTAGTGGTTGATGAAAGAGGTCCAGAATACTTCACGGAAAGAAGGCAGTCTAGAACCTTTAGATTCACCAATACCACGGCCTATAACTATTACAAATTCTCCATGACTGAATTGAATGGAGGAAGCAACTTCCAGATCTCGGAAGTCCGTATCCTTGAATTCCCTCATTAGAAATTCCACATTAGAATTTAATACGTTAGTGAAAACCTGGTTGCTGATTCTGTTTACAGAAAAAGCAATCAGGTTTTTTTTAACCCTTCCCTTTTAGGAATTATTTTTTCAGTTTGACCTCATTGGAGACACATTGCTAAAACTCGCAAAATGCGCTAGAAAAATCTAAAAGAAATCCCGAAGCATTCCTGAAAATGTCTTGAATGAAACCAAAAAAAATCTCGCTGCATCATTTGAAATGCAGCGAGATTTTTTTTGAAGTATTTAGTAATTAGTATTTAGTATTTAGACACCGATTGAAATAAATCAAGACCTAAATTAACCGATTAAACTATGTAGTAAAGTCTAAATACTAAATACTTTCTACTAATTACTATTTAGCTTCAGTATTCAAAGCCTTAGAAGCCTCTAGCGAGATAGCAGTTTTGTCAAAGCGGATTTTCACGCCATTACCTACGTCTACCAAGAAAGTTTTGTCACTTACTTCAACGATACGGCCATGGATTCCAGCAGTAGTCACTACTCTAGAGTTTACACCAATTTCTTCGATATATTTTTTGTGTTCTTTTTGCTTTTTCATTTGTGGTCTAATCATAAAGAAATAGAAAACCACAATGATTAATACCATAGGAATTAACTGTGTAAAGCCACTTCCTCCTACTTGTAATAAAATTGTTGAAATCATTTGTATATTATAGTTTATAGTTACTTATTAGATTGCTTCTACTTCACCTTTCAGCTGAACGGTGCTGATGTTTGCCTCAGCGTTGGAAGCAATGGTGATAATTTTTTGTTGTTGTCCTACCTGCCCACTGCTATTGAATTCCACAGCGATTTCACCAACTTTCCCTGGCAATACCGGAGTCGTGGTAAAGGTAGGTGTGGTACAGCCACAGCTCGCAGAAACTTGGGAAAGGATTACGGGGCTAGTTCCGGTGTTTTCGAATTTGAAAACATGCTTAACCACTTCGCCTTCTTTAATCTTTCCGAAATCATAAACGGTTTCCTCGAATTGCATCTTTCCGATTCCATCGTTTCCTTCACTTGCTACTGTTTCGGTAGTATTTTGCGCATCAGCATCTGCTTTCTTGCCTTCTTGGTTACAAGAAGCAAACAGAACTGTTGCTGCAACAAATGATAAAATAAGTTTTTTCATGTTAATATGATTTAAGCGATCAATCCCCTACCTTCTTTTTTGATTCGTCTTTGCGCGTTCAAATCAGCAAGGATTTTATCTAAGATACCATTGATAAAGGTACTACTTTTCAAGGTACTGAATGATTTAGAAAGTTCGATGTATTCGTTGATGGTAACTTTTACAGGAATTGTTGGGAAATTGATCAATTCAGTGATCGCCATACGCATCAATAGATTATCTACCAAAGCGATACGGTCTGACTCCCAGTTCTTGGTTTTCGCAGCGACCATATCCTGGTATTCATCCGTATATTTGATGGTCAACTTCAATAGATCGATGATAAAATCTTTGTCCTCTAACCAACTTGGTGTCAGATCAGCCAGTTTATTTTTTGCAGGAACTTCGGAACTAAAATTCTTGAAGGTCTTGGCAATCATAGCTTGAAGAACCTCTTTGTCCACTTGCCAATTTATGAAACGTTCATCTAAGGCTTGCTCGATATCAGGAGACTTAAGGATAATCTTTTTGAAGATGTACTTAATGATATCTTTTTCAGCTGAGATGGAACGGTCTTCAAGATTTAGGTATTCCAGATAGGCCTCTGAGTCCTTGAGTTGGGAAAAGATAGAACGAACAATTTCTGGATCGTAATTCCAATCAACTTTATAGCGCTTTACCTTTTCAAGGTACTCACGGTTTTGGCGCAAGGAATCAATGAAGGTATTGCTATTTAATTTTGTAGAAGTAAAGGTCTTATCTTTATCGCTTGGGATCCACTTATTTGCGATTCCTTCCACATCGACTAGGACATACTCAGCCACTTCATCTAAGAGATTCAGTGTCCAGATGTACATTTCATCGACTTCCTCCACACTTTTGAGCAGACTTTTCTCAAAATTGACGATGTTCTTGTCTTCCGACAAGCTGTAGGCATACAATGTCTGCATGACCTTTACCCTAAGGTGTCTTCTATTTAGCATAATTTATTGAAAGAACGAATATTTAATAAAGAACGATATTATACTATATTATTTTAATTTTCTCATGTCCTGAATACGCTTTTCAGCTAATTCTTTAGCGGCCTGATGAGTTGAGATATTTTCTTCTTTTGATTTTTGGATAACGTGCCTTGTTGCTGTGTAAATGTAACGGATCAGGTGATCAGTGCGGTCAGCACCATAACCTTCTAATTCTGAGAAACAGCTGATCAATGCACCTGCATTGATTAAGAAATCTGGTGTGTATAGGATATTGTTTTCCTTCAGTAATTCAACGGTTTTTTCCTCTTCCAACAATTGGTTGTTTGCAGAACCAGCAATGATTTTACAGCGCATACGTGGGACTGTATCCGGATTAACGGTTCCTCCTAAAGCACATGGAGCATAAACATCCGCATCCAATTCAAAGCTTGTAGAGTACGTAATAGGTTCAGCTTTGTATTTGGCTGCGATCTTCATCTTACGCTCTTCGGTCATGTCGGAAACATATACCCTAGCATTCTCAGCACGTAATAGAGAAACCAGATGCTCTCCTACACTACCTACCCCTTGAACTGCGATCTTTCTTCCGGCAAGGTTATCATCGCCATAAAGCTCTTTGATAGCAGCTTTGATTCCGTAATAAACACCTTTGGCGGCAAATACGGTTGTATCACCAGAACCATTCAATGAAGTTGGCAAGCCAGCAACATAATTAGTTTCTGCGTGAATGTATTCTAAGTCTTTTTGGGTGGTACCAACATCGATGGAAGCGATAAAGTTTCCATTCAATCCGTTGATAAACCTTCCAAAACGACGCATCAAGACTTCTGATTTTTCGGTTCTGTTGTTGCCAATGATAATGGCACTACCTCCACCTAGGTTAAGACCGGCAAGGGAAGCTTTGTAGGTGATCGCTTTAGATAAACGCAAGGCATCTTCGATAGCTTCAGCTTCGGTTGCATAAGGCAACATACGAACGCCACCGATAGCAGGTCCTAAAGTGGTGTCATGAATAGCTACAATAGCTTTCAAACCAACTTCCTTATCATTACAAATGAAAATATTTTGATGGTCTGAAACACGCATCAAATCAAATAGCGAGGTAGAATCTTTTTGCATAAACAAACAAAATTAACAGGTACAAAATTAGCAAATTATTTAGTTCTTTAGCCAAAAGCCTTAAAATATTCGATTTAAGGCAAACTATTGACATTATCACAACTTTACTGCATAGTTTATTGAAAATTATCCATTATTTTTGTTCAAATGAAGGAACTATCATACCTCAATAAATTTTTCTATAAATATCGTTGGCGCGTAATCCCAGGTGTGATATTCGTAATTATATCCAATTACTTCGGAATTCTGCCTGCACAGGTCATCCGTGAAGCTTTTGACTTGGTCAAAGAGAACATCGACCTGTACCGATTGTACGATGGCTTTGATAGGCAATCCATCATCTATGAGGTATTCAGTAAATCCCTTCTGTTTTTTGGTATCGTCGTCCTGGTCTTGGCCCTGTTGCGCGGGATATTCCTCTTCATGATGCGCCAGACCCTGATCCTGACCTCAAGACATATTGAATATGATATTAAAAATGAAATCTACCAGCATTATCAGCAGCTAGATTTCGCCTTCTACCGTAGGAATAATACGGGTGACCTGATGAACCGAGCGACGGAAGATGTCAATCAGGTCCGTAACTACCTAGGTCCAGCAATCATGTACGCGATCAATACGGTTGTATTGTCCATCATGATCATCTATGCCATGTACAATGTCAATGCGACATTGGCTACCTATGCCCTACTGCCTATCCCGATCATTTCGGTGATAATCCTGTTTGTAAACAAGGTGATCAATAGACGGAGTGAAAGGATCCAGCGTCAATTGTCGCAACTTTCTTCATTTGTGCAAGAGACTTTTTCTGGTATCCGCGTTATCAAGACCTATACCCGCGAACAGGACAAGATGGACAAATTCAAGGTGGAAAGTGACCGCTATAAGGACATCAACCTGAACTTGGTTAAGGTCCAGGCTGTCTTTTTCCCTTTGATTATTTTCTTGATCGGCTTCAGTACCATCATTACGGTATATATCGGTGGCCTTGAAGTGAACGCTGGTAACATCACTGCGGGAAATATCGCGGAGTTTATTATCTATGTCAATCAATTGACCTTCCCGGCGATGTCCTTGGCTTGGGTGACTTCGCTTATTCAACGTGCTGCAGCATCCCAGAAGCGGATCAATGAATTCCTGGACACCAAATCTGATATTGCTACCGGCCAACTGACGCATGAACTGCACGGTGATATTGAGTTGAAGAACGTCTCTTTCACCTATCCGGAGACAGGCATCAAGGCCATAGACAATGTCAGTTTCCATATCCCTGCTGGTAAAACCATGGCCATCATTGGAAGAACAGGTTCAGGTAAATCCACCTTGGCCAACCTATTGATGCGCATGTTTGATGCAGACCAAGGTGAAATCCTTTATGACAGGCATAACATCAAGGAATATGAACTAAAATCGGTGCGAGAGCAAATCGGTTTTGTACCACAACAGGTTTTCCTTTTCTCGGATACCATTGCCCGTAACATTGCATTTGGTCTGGACCAAGTTGATACTCCAAAAGTGGAGCAGGCAGCTAAGGATGCCGTGGTGTATGACAATATCATCGGTTTTGACGAAGGCTTTGAAACCCATATAGGTGAACGTGGAATCACCCTTTCTGGAGGACAGAAGCAAAGGGTTTCCATTGCAAGGGCACTGGTGAAAGACCCTAGGATCTTGATGTTTGACGACTGCCTATCGGCCGTGGATACCAAGACCGAAGAAGAAATCCTTCATAATCTCGGCAAAATCATGGATGGCAGAACCTCCATCATCATCGCACACCGTATCTCCACCATTAAAAACGCGGACCATATTATCGTACTGGAAGACGGTAAAATCATCGAAGAAGGTACCCACGAACAGCTCCTGAATATGGATGGTGAATACGCCTCCCTCTACGAAAAACAATTGTTGGAGGCTTAAAAATTATCCTCAGAAAATATTTTCAAATAATTCGTTTCCCCTCCTGTTAAATCAGATGTAAAATATTTACATTTGACTATAATTATTACCAAATCATTATGAAATCTATGTTGTTAGGCCTCTGCATGGTATGTGTATGCCTATTGGGGAAAGCTCAAGACAATCCTTTACCAAAATTGGACTTGGCATTATTCTCTACTGACCACAAGCAGAACGATACTTCTGCACATGCAATTGTATTATTTGAACATGGAAGAACTGAACTGGAGTACAGCGAAAGCGACCGAGCCTTGATGGTGGTCCACAACGTGCATGTTCGGATCAAGATCTTGGACAAAGAGGGTGCTAGTTCAGCCAATATCAATATCCCACTCTATAAGTATGGGTCTGATATGGAATATGTGCGGGACCTCAAAGGTAGAACCCATAATTATGAAAACGGCAAACTCGTAACAGATGACCTGAAGAAAGAAGCCATCTTCACCGATAAAGCCTCCCAATATAGACATGAATTAAAATTCACCCTTCCCAATATTAAAGACAACTCCATTATTGAATATTCTTACAGACTATCATCTCCAGGTGTAAGAACCTTCAGGACTTGGTACTTCCAATCGGATCTGCCAAAGCTGCATAGTGAATATGTTGCAGTTATTCCCGCGACATTTGTCTATAACACTAACTTGAAAGGCTATTTGCCGTTATCGGACCAGAAATCTACGGTTTTGAACAAGCATTTCCTTTTGGGTGGTGATAGACAGGATTGTTCGAAAATGACCTATATCATGAAGGATGTTCCAGCTTTCAAGGAAGAAGATTATATGTTGGCTCCTATCAACTATATTTCGTCGATCAACTATGAGCTCAGGACTTACCTCGACCCAACTGGACCACATACCAATTATGCAAAAAACTGGTCCGATATCGACCAAGACCTGATGTTGGAAAAAGAATTTGGTGGACAGATTAAAAATAAAGGGGCTTTTAAGGATATAATGCCTGGGATATTGGCAAGCAAAGAAAACAAATTGGACAAGGCTAAGGCCATTTACTATTATATCCAGAAAAACATTACGTTCAATAATGTCTTGGGAAAATTTGCTGAAAAAGGAATAAAAAAAGCCTTAGAAACTAAAAAAGGCAATATTGCTGATATTAACCTCGGCTTGGTAGCGGGATTGAATGCTGCTGACATTGAGGCTTACCCTGTCATAATCTCTACCCGTAACAATGGTATCCCAAACTTTCTGTTCCCTGCGATGACGGATTTCAACGCAGTTATCTGCATGGCTAAGATTGATGGAAAGGATTACCTTTTGGACGCCTCTGAAAAGTTCCTTCCGTTCGGTGAACTACCCATGAGCTCCATCAATGACCGCGGTAGGGTTATATTTTCGAGAAGCAATTCGGATTGGGTTCCGTTAAAGAATGAAATATCCTCGAGGAAACAGTTTAATATTCTTGGAAAATTGGACAGTACGGGCAAGATTACAGGAACTATCCGTATCCAGTACTCAGGATTGGACGCTCTTTATAAGAGAAATGAGATAGACAGTTATAATAGCTTTGAAGAATATGAGGAAAAACAGATGGAAAAAGTTACCTCCCTAAGGCTATTGAGCTCCAAGGTGGAAAATATTGATGACATGGAAAAACCTCTTGTTGAACAGTTGGAATTTGAAATGGACCTAAGGGAAAACTTTAGACCTGATGCGATCCTCTTGAATCCGATAATCTACGAGAGAATGAGCAAAAACCCGTTCAAACTGGAGGAAAGAAATTACCACGTGGATTTTGGCGCGCCAAGAAGCGAGACTTACAATATCAATATCAGCATTCCAACTGGTTATTCCATTTCAAACAAACCTAAGGATTCTGCCATGTCCTTACCGGAAAGCACAGCTAAATACACCTTCAGGTCCTTGTATGACAACAACATTTTGATGTTGCAGCAAACAACCATGCTGAACAAGGCCATTTTCACTCCCGAGGAATATTTTCACCTGAAAGAATTCTTCTCTAGGATCATCCAACAACAAATGACTGATTTTCAATTCAAGAAGATATGATCAGAAAAATAGGATTTATACTTACTTTCCTCCTGTTGAGCCAATATGATTCATTTGGCCAATACGAGGTTTCCAACATACCAAAGGAATTGCTGAGCCGTGCGTCGGCAACAGTCCGTGAGGAACATACCACTTACGATATCAAGAGTCCTAGCGAGATGATCGAAACAGGACGACGCGTGATTACCATCCATAACAGCGCTGGAGAAGACTACAACAGTATCACGATGTCTTATGACAAGTCCAAACAGATCAAGAACATCAAGGTAGAGATCCTAGATTCGGATGGCAAGACTGTAAAGAAATATTCCATGAAGGATTTTAAGGACTATAGCGCTTCTGACGAGGGAACCATGTTCACTAACACCAGAATAAAGCACTTATCCCCTTCACTGCCTTCTTTTCCCTATACAGTAGCAACAGAGTATGAGGTTCGTCATAACCAAACACTGGCCATCAATTCTTGGCGCCCTGACTTTGCTGTTGACATCTCCGTTCAAAAGAGCAGTTATGAGATCTTGGCGGATCCCAACTATACCTTGAGAATCTTGAAAAAGAACCTCAAAAAAGAGGGCAAAGAAACCATGAAAGGGAAACAGAAATCTTACTATTGGGACATCGAGAATATCAATGCGGTTCGTTCCGAACCCTATAGCCCAAATAGACATGAGACTGGCATGCGCGTTTTTGTAGTTCCTGAATCTTTTGAATACTACAAACATGCCGGAAAAGCCAATGACTGGAAATCTTATGGAGACTGGCTGAACAGCGCCTTGCTAAAGGACAAAAGAGACTTGCCTGCATCAACCGCAGCAAAGGTTAAGGAGATCTGCAAGGACCTAAAGACCGATCAGGAAAAAGCCAAGGCTCTCTACGAATATCTACAGAAAAAGACAAGGTATATTTCCGTTCAGGTTGGTATCGGTGGACAGGAACCTTTTCCGGCATCTGATGTAGACCGCTTAGGCTATGGCGACTGTAAGGCTTTGGTAAACTATATGCAATCATTATTGGATGTAGTCAATATCCCCTCCTACTATTGCATCGTGGAAGCGGGCAATCGAAAGATGAATATCGAACCTGAATTTGCAAACCTCATCGATGGAAACCATGTAATCCTTTGTTTACCGTTTCAAAATGATACCACCTGGCTGGAATGCACGAACCAAGATCTTCCATTTGGCTACCTAGGCGATTTTACCGATGACAGGCTGGTATTGGCCATGACCGAAAATGGTGGTAAGATCTTAAGGACTGACAGCTATCCCTATGATGAGAGCCTACAACATAGAAAAAGTATCTTTAAGCTGAATACCGATGGAAAGATAAGCGGAATGATCAAAACTGAATTTTCAGGCTTCCAGTTTGAAAATCACTTCCCTAACGTAAAGAAGATCAAGGATGAGCAGATCAAATCGCTAGCAAGGCAATATGACATCAACCGTATCCAATTCAAGGACATTAAGTATAGTATTAACAACAACGGCAAGCTTTCGCTTACTGAGGACCTAAATATTGAAGCTGAGAACTTTGCTATCAAGAACAATGACAACGTCACGGTATTTCCGAACTTCCTGAACCGTAGCGCTTCGATCCCTGACATTCGAAACAGGATGAACGTCGTTCGGATCTCAAGGGGCTATACCGATATCGACGAGACAGAAATCGAATTACCGGAGAATCTTTCCAACAATATTATCCCGATCAACAAAAAGTTAGAAGTCCCCATGGGTACTTATGAGTTTCGTGTGGATATCAAGGACGGCAAGATGATATGCTATAGAAAGCTGCAACTCCGTGAAGGTGAATACCCTGTATCGAGCTATGCGGATTTCAGCAAGTTCATGTTGGATGTATCCATCACGGACGGCACAAAATATAATTTAGCATTGAAATAGGAAATATCGGAAATTCCAGTATATTTGCTGCGCTAAGGGGGATTAGCTCAGCTGGCTAGAGCGCTTGCCTGGCAGGCAAGAGGCCACCGGTTCGAATCCGGTATTCTCCACAATATAACGCAAGAGGCAGGATCAAGCATGATCCTGCCTCTTGCGTTAAACATAAGACAATAGACACAAGACATCAGACCTTTCCATTCGCGATCTTAGAACACTATTTCATTAAGCTATATCTAATAAAAAAATAGACAAAGAAAAAACAATAGAACTTTCTTAGTGGCCATGCCCAGTCTGATGTCTGATGTCTAAAACAAGAAAAGGTCTGTTTGGAATTCCAAACAGACCTTTTCTTGTTTTTTTAAACTAACCTTAGTTGTTTTCTTCTACTGGAAGAACTGAAACGTAAGATTTGTTGTTTGCTTTTTTACGGAAAACTACTGTACCGTCGATTAAAGCGTATAAGGTATGATCTTTACCGATACCAACGTTAGCATCAGGATTGTGCTGAGTACCACGTTGACGTACGATGATGTTACCAGCGATAGCTTGTTGACCACCGAAAATTTTGATACCTAATCTCTTACTGTGTGACTCACGGCCGTTCTTGGAACTACCCGCACCTTTTTTGTGTGCCATTTCTTTATTCTAATTTATGACTTGCGTCAGATTAAAAATTCGATTATAAACTGATACCAGTGATCTGGATTTTAGTGAAGTGTTGACGGTGACCGTTTTTCTTTTTGTAGCCTTTACGACGTTTTTTCTTGAAAACGATAACTTTTTCACCCTTCAAATGTGACAAAATAGTAGCTGAAACTTTAGCACCTGAGATACTTGGCGTACCTACAGTAAACTTACCACCGTCTTCTGCTAACAATACATTGTCAAATTCAATACTAGCGCCCTCGTCTCCTTGTAAACGGTGTACAAAAAGGTACTGGTCTTTTGCAACCTTAAATTGCTGTCCTGCTATATTTACTATTGCGTACATTGTTATTTATTAAAATTGTTAATATTTAATGAGTCGCAAAGATAGAATATATTTTTCATTTCAACAAAACTATTTCATCTATTTTAATACTGTTTTGTTAACATACCTCAAGCAACCTATTCCTCTGGTTTCAGTAGATCCAAGGTCTGCTTTATTTGCTTCAAATAACGTCCATACATCTTTTGGATCACCCAACGGAACAGAAAAGTTCCTCCAACAATTATGGTGCCCATACTCCCAAAATAAATCAGCTTGCCTGTGAACCCAAATGTAAGCGCTCTACCGATTGCATCTTTACTGCCCTGATCCATTTCCAAGGTCGCGGTCATCAACCCTATTGATAGACCGAAAGCCAAACTCATGACAAATCCCACAAAGAAAAAGGTATGATAGAATTCAATGAAATACCGCAGTTCATAGTAAAACCACATCAGGTTATCCCGGCTATCATAGCTCAGGTTATAGGAATGTTTATAAAACTTGAAAAATTTGAAACAGAAGAAAAACATCAGACTGAAGAACAGGAATGCAAAGCTGACTATTGTAAAAAAGACGACCGGTTGAATATCAACCTTCAGACCTACATAACTGAGCCCGACAATTGCCAATACCCCTAACACGAGCAGCCCGTAAAAATCCAGCCTCATATTTGCGCGCACCTTATCAATGGCATTATTCGCATGTTCGACGGACAGTTGAACTTCTTTCAAATCTTTCCCTTCTCCTTCCTCTTCCCATGCCTTCTTTAAATCGTCAAAATTCATATCCTTGTTTTTTAATGATTTCCTGTAATTTATCTTTGGTCCTATTCAGCTTCACCCGTGCATTTCCCTCTGAGATCCCCAACTGACCCCCAATTTCGCGATGGGAAAACCCTTCCAAGAAAAGAAAGATCAAGGCCTTTTCCACTTCATTGAGCTCTTTGACCGCTCTATAGAAATAAGTTAAGCGCTCTTCTTTCACTGAATGATCAGAATGATCCACAACATCAAGATCCTCGATCAGACTTTCCGTCTTTGGGGACTTTTTGTCCTTCTTCACAAAGACCAATGCCGTATTTAAGGCCACACGGTACATCCATGTAGAAAATTTGCTCTGTCCTTTAAAGTTTTCATAGGATTTCCATAGCTGGTACAGCATTTCCTGATAGAGGTCCTCCCTATCAAATTCATCGTCCATATAAATCTTAGAGAGTTTATATAGGATGCCTTTGTGCTGTTCAATAACTAATAAAAATTCCTTTTCTTTAATTTTCAAAGCCAATAGTTTACCAATTCCATAAGTTAGTATAGATTATGGCAATACGTTACAGAAAAAATAAAAAAATTGGGAAAGGTTAGGTTAGATGACCTTGATTTCACCTTTAATAGGCACCTGTTGTTTCCAACGGCCTTTCAAGGTGCTCAGATATCCGGTTTGTTTGTTCTTGATCTTAAAAGTAAATTCGCATTCACGGTTTATCACTGTAACTTCAGCATATACCGTTTTCTTGGAATTCGCAGGTACAATGATATCTACAGGTTGAGTTGCATTTGCCATATAAGGGGTAGATTGTACTCCTCTGACATATTTGACCTTTTCGTCCCAGACCTTCGCACCTTGATGCTCCAATGCGATCATACTGATCAAACTATCAGGTGCTGGAGTCCAATCGAAAACACTGAAAAAATTCGCGCTGAATTCTGAAACAACATTCACACTCTTATAATACTCCTTAATAGGAGTTTTAATGGTCATGGGATTGCTTGCTTTGTTATCAATGATAGTACTGTTCAGCTTAAGAACAGTTACCTTTCGTGCATCAGTCTTTTCGGTAATGATCTTATCAACCAATTCATAGTCGCCACCTCTCTCTTGGATGATCTCAATTTCCTTGGTAGACTCTTGGTCCTTAATTCCAATCAACAACCTTCTCGGTTCTGCGCTGAAGTTTTCGGTCATGGAAATAAATAACTTTCTAGGGTCATTACCTTTTTTCTCCAAAGTAATGAAACCTTGTGAATTTTCCACGCGACCTACCCCTCCTAATCGCATGATTTGCAAACGGGAATCTAATAGATATTTAGTTGGATTAATATTCCTGACATGAACCACCTCCCAGTTGTCGGAGGCCATAGGAACTTCTTTATCAACAAAACCGGTATTGGTCTGGATATTAGCCTTTTCCTCCTTTACGAGTGGCTTCTGGAAATCTGGTGCTTTCTCGCAAGATGAAAGACACAAAACAGACATCAATAATAGTGTGCTTAAAAAGCGAAACGGGGTCTTCACTGGCGAAAATTGTTATAATATATCGCCAAATTTATTAAATAGTATAATATGTTGTAGACAAATAGCTATAAAAATAAAAAAAATACCGAAAATAAATACTACATATTGATTTTGGCATGATAAAACACCTTTTTATCGATCAAATTATAGTCCTCATCATAAACTGGCTCATAGACAACGACATAAACTGGTCTCACCATATCTTCCATCTTGAAGGATTCACTGAACTCAGCCAGATAAAAAGCATTTACAGTGCGTTCTGCCAGCCATTCCTGCGGGGTTCCATAAGGGTCCTTATCAAAACGATGGTCATCGAAAGCTGTAAAGTACCAATAACTTGGCGCTTCATCCGAAATCGTGGTCGTCAGGTCTTCATTGAATCGACCTTCAGCCATGCCCGTATTCTCAAACCACATGACTTCCATATCGGCCTCTCCTATTGCAGAACGGTAAATATCTTCATCTTGGGTAATCCCAATACAAAAACCATCTGTATTCCTCACATGAAAAACCAACTTGAAAGGTTTTCTCTGGATATTGAACACCCCATCCTTGGCAGTCAATGTTTGATAATCCTGCTTGATCTTGATATTTACAGACTCTTGAGCCTGTAAGCTCAAATAGCTCAAGGAAAATAGACAAAGAAGGATCAGCTTGATGTTTTTCATAGTGCAAATAAACAGAAATCCCCCAGAACAATAAATAACTGTTTTGGGGGATTTTTATTCCGTCCCTACAGACCTTATCCTACGATCTCTTGGATCTCGTTCATTATTTTTTGAGCGATTGCCTCGGCAGCTTCAGCCGTTGGGCCTTCCGAATAGATACGAATGATAGGCTCGGTATTGGATTTACGAAGGTGAACCCACTCATTCGGGAAATCTATCTTCAGTCCATCAATTGTAGAATGTTGTTCGTGGGCATATTTTGCTTGCATTTTCGCCAACAGATTATCGATATCCAAATCAGGAGTAAGCGTAATCTTATTTTTTGACATATAGTACTGCGGAAGCTCAGCACGGTATTCCGTAACCTTCTTACCCAATTTTGCTAAATGCGTCAAGAACAATGCAACCCCAACCAATGAATCACGACCATAGTGAGATGCCGGATAGATCACACCACCATTACCCTCGCCACCGATTACCGCATCTACTTCCTTCATCTTGGTCACCACATTCACTTCACCTACTGCAGCTGCAAAATATTGTCCTCCATGTTTCTCCGTAACATCTCTCAATGCACGGGTAGATGAAAGGTTAGAGACTGTATTTCCTTTTTTCTGTCCCAAGATAAAATCTGATACAGCCACCAGGGTATATTCTTCACCGAAAAGCTCACCGTTTTCCATCATGAAAACCAAGCGGTCCACATCAGGGTCAACAGCAATACCCAGATCAGCCTTGTTGTCAAGCACAGCTTGGGAAAGATCAGTTAAATGCTCTTTCAAAGGTTCAGGGTCATGTGGGAATTGCCCATTAGGCTCACAGTGAATCTTATAAACCGTCTCCACACCTAAAGCTTTCAACAGCTCAGGGATAAAGGTACCTCCTGTACTGTTCACTGCATCAACTGCAACTTTAAAGTTGGCTTTTTTGATCGCTTCCACATCCACGAATTCCAACGCCAATACATCTTCTATATGTTTCTGTAAAAACGAATCGTCTTTAGTAACAGAGCCCAACTGGTCTACCTCAGCAAAATCAAAATTCAGGCTCTCTCCCAACTCCAAAACCTCTTTACCTTTGGCATCATCAATAAATTCACCCTTCTCGTTCAACAGTTTCAGTGCATTCCATTGTCCAGGGTTATGGGAAGCCGTTAGGATAATCCCACCAGCAGCCTTTAACTTAGGCACTGCAATCTCAACGGTTGGTGTAGTTGACAAGCCTAGGTCGATTACATTAACCCCAATACTCTGCAAGGTCCCAATCACTAGATTAGAAACCATCTCTCCAGAGATACGGGCATCTCGGCCTACGACAATAGTCTTGTTCTCTGCATTTTCTGTAATGATCTTTCCGTAAGCAGCAGTAAATTTCACAATATCAACAGGTGTTAGGTTATCTCCAGGTCTTCCGCCTATTGTTCCCCTAATTCCTGAAATAGATTTTATTAAAGCCATAAGTATAAATGTTATTAATGCTCGTAAAAATAACGGAATAAAATAATTATTAATGTTTTTTATTCTTTTTTTCCTTCTTATGCATATCTTTGTTGCAACTTAGTTTCGTTTACTATAATAAGTAAGGTATTACATCTTATTTTTTTAGATTTGGTTTAATTAATGAAAATTGACCATTCTACAACAAAAATATGTTAGAGAAAATAATCCATTTCGATCAAGATTTATTTCTATTAATCAACCAGGGCTTGAGCAACATTGTTTTCGACTGGTTACTGCCTATCTTACGTAATCCTTACACTTGGTCCCCACTTTATTTATTTTTAATCATCTTTTTCATCAAACATTACGGCAAGACCGGAATTTTGATCGTTGCCTGTACATTGGCAACTTTTGGGATTTCAGATGGTGCCTCTTCGCATTTGATCAAAAAATCGGTTAAACGAGTTAGGCCCTGTAATGATGTAGTATTCAAAAACCAGGTTAATTTGCGCGCTCGCTGTGGTTCTGGGTTTAGCTTCACCTCTTCCCATGCCACAAACCACTTCGCGATGGCGTTCTTCTGGATTGTATTATTTCGTCGCAAATGGAAACATACCTTATGGCTATGTATCCTTTGGGCGGCTTCCATATCCTTTTCTCAGATCTATGTCGGAGTTCACTACCCCTTGGATATCCTCTGCGGGGCCATCCTGGGGACACTCATAGGTTTAGGGACTGGCTATTTATTCAAAAGGTTTTATCCTCAGTTTTTTGAACCCAAACCCATTCCAACAACAACAGCTGCATGAGTAGTTTCTTGATCGTATCCATCCTATTTTTCTCCGCATTACTAAGTGGTATTGCTGTATTTTTTGTCAAAAGAGACAATACCCAGTTATTGAAACTGGTCCTTTCCTTCAGTGGTGCATATTTATTTGCCATAACCGTATTGCACTTGATACCTGAAGTGTACCACAGCAATCAGACTCCTGGGGAAATCATTGGACTGTATATCTTAGGGGGATTCCTATTTCAGTTAGTTCTGGAGCATTTTTCACAGGGTATTGAGCACGGTCATATCCACCATAGCAACGATGGGCATAACCATCAGGCATTTCCCATTGCTATCCTGATCAGTCTATGTCTGCATGCCTTCCTAGAGGGATTCCCATTGGCTTCAGGACACCGAAATGAACTGGTCTTTGGTATCGCTATCCACCATATCCCAGCTGCCTTCGCATTGGGAAGCTTATTGATCGGAACAAGGCTAAAGAAAGCCACCATCATCGTATTTATTGCCATCTTTGCAGCTATGACCCCACTGGGATTCGTAACGAGCAAAGGGATCAGTGCTGGTGAAATCGGAAACATAGCACAGTATTTCGACAAGATTATGGCAGTTGTGATCGGTATTTTCTTGCACATCTCGACCACTATCCTTTTCGAATCAGGATCGGCAGATCATCATACCTTCAACAAGAAAAAGATGTTGGCAGTGTTATTAGGTGTTTTGGTTTCCATGGCCAACTTCTTATTTGAAGGTCATGACCACTCTCATCATAACCATGGTACTACAGATCAAACTGAAGAATCCCACGATCATGATCATCATGACCATGACCATTCAGATCATGAACATTAGTTAGTACTCGACCTCATTCATCAGGCCTCTGAACTTATCCAATAATTCACTGAGCTTAAAGCAATCTTCGGCTGAAATGTTTTCTGGAAGTACATCATCCAGCATCATGTCAGTCTCGATTTCTTCTAGCAGCTCCAAGCCTTTGTCGGTGATCAATAGATCGACTGCGCGCTTGTCTACGCTGTTCTTTTCCCTAGAAACTAGGCCCTTACTTACGATGCGATCAACTAACCTACTGATATCAGGCGTTTTGGTTAGCAACCTCTCCTTCAACAAATTGTTGGTAACAGGATTGGGATACTGACCGCGTAAGACGCGCAACACGTTAAACTGTTGCAAGGTGATTTGTTTGGCATTCGCTCTCTTCTCCAGCATCACGTTCAACCAGTTGTTTGTGTAAATAATATTGATCGTAGCGCGATGCCAAGGACTTGCGAATTGCTTTACTTTAACCAATTCTTCGATCTTCGGCATATTTAATAATACATTAGTGTGACTTAATTCGCAATTTAAAAGATTTTAATTATTTATCTTTGCTATTGTTGATTTTTATTCAAAAAACATAAAAAATTGTCGTCGAATGCCGCAAAAAATTAGCCTTGATAAATTAAAAATCGGAGACCTTGCCAAGATTAATACCATACAGTCCACAGAAATTCCTGCAAAATTCTATGAATTAGGCTTTTACCCTGGTTCCATTGTTGAAATAAAACATAAAGCTCCGCTTAGTGGACCTATCTGTGTCAACGTCATTGAAAACAATGCCCTTATCGCCATCCGTAAATCCGAAGCCAAACTTATCACTGCAGAATTAATCTAATGAAAGACCCGAATATTGTCCTTCTGGGAAACCCCAATGTTGGTAAAACCTCTCTGTTCAATAGACTTACTAAACTTAACCAAAAGGTTGGTAACTATCCAGGGATTACCGTAGAAAAACGAGAAGGAACTTTAAAAGCAAATAGCAAGACTTATCATATCATTGACCTCCCTGGTACCTATACCCTATTTCCTAACTCTTTGGATGAAGAAATTGTTTTCAAAATCCTAAGCCAGCGAGAAAATAAACTCAGTCCTGACCTTACCGTGGTGGTGGCAGAACCCTCAACACTAAAAAGAGGGATCATCCTGTATCAACAAGCGCGTGAACTGGGACTTCCAGCCATCTTCGTAATCAATATGATCGATGAAGTGGAAAGTAAGGGTGTAACCATCGACTTCCATAAATTGGAAGCCTATCTGAAAACCAAAATCTATCAAACGAATGCCCGTACCGGTAAAGGATTGGAAAAACTGATCAGTTCCCTGGATGAAAAACCATCCTTCTACCAAGGCACCTTCCAGATTCCGGAAAAATACAGCAAGGCACTCAACGAAGCCAAGAAACTTTTCCCTTTAGCAACAGAATATCTTACTTGGCAATATCTAGCTCAGGAAAACGTAAGTTACCTACCGGTAGACCAACAAGAAGAATTGGCAGCAATCCGTGCTAAACACCAATTGGATCCGCACGAGATGCAGAAGACAGAGTCGCTTTTCAGACAGGACCAAATCAGCCTGGAACTCGATAAGATCTTGATCAAATCCAAAAACCAAACCTTGGATACTACATCCAAGATTGACAGGATCTTATTGCACCCTGTACTTGGCTATATTATCTTTTTTGGTCTATTGTTGTTGATTTTCCAGGCCATATTCAGTTGGTCCGGACCGTTAATGGACTGGATTGACGGCAGCTTCGGAGATCTAACGGCCTACCTATCCACCGTCCTTCCAGAGGGTCCATTATCTTCCCTGTTTATTGAAGGGATCGTAGCTGGTATTGGTGGTATCGTAATTTTTCTCCCACAGATTGTCATTCTATTCCTTTTCCTTTCCTTAATGGAAGAATCAGGCTATATGAGCCGTGTCGTATTCATTATGGACCGTTGGTTAAGACCATTCGGGCTGAACGGTAAATCGGTCATTCCATTAATGTCTGGAGCGGCATGTGCCATTCCGGCCGTTATGTCTGCCCGTAATATCGAAAACCCCAAAGAAAGGCTGTTGACCATCTTGGTAACTCCATTTATGACCTGTTCGGCACGTCTACCGATCTATATCGTTATCATCGGGCTGATCATTCCTGAGACTACCTATTTGGGCTTTAACGTGCAGGGAATCACCCTATTCTTCATGTATATCTTAGGGATTGTTGGCGCATTAGGTTCTGCATGGATCTTGAACAAAGTGATCAAGAGCGTACGTTCTTCCTTCCTGATCTTTGAATTACCGACATACAAACTTCCAGATTGGAAAAATGTCCTAACCAATGTATGGGATAAGGCCTCTGGTTTCTTAATTGAAGCAGGTAAGATCATCTTGATGATTTCCATCGTCTTATGGGTATTCGGAAACTTCGGACCGAACCAAAAATTCTACAATGCGGAAGAAATCATGCAACAGAACAACCCTAACCTTTCAGGTGCTGAGCTGGAACAAGAAATTGGTTCATATAAATTGGAACACTCTTTCTTAGGTTACATCGGAATGGGAATCGAACCGATCGTAAGACCGTTAGGCTATGACTGGAAGATGGGAATCGGTCTGATTTCATCCTTCGCGGCACGCGAGGTCTTTGTCGGAACGATGGCCGTAGTGTACAGCATGGGACCCGATGTAGACATCGAAGATGAAGCCCAAAAGGGTTCCCTATTGACCCGAATGCGTTCGGAGATCAATAGCAACACCGGAAAACCTGCATACAATTTTGCATCAGGAATTTCGTTATTATTATTTTACGCATTTGCAATGCAATGTATGGCAACCATTGGTGTAGTTCGTAAAGAAACAGGTTCATGGAAATGGACCATGATCCAAACGTTGTTCATGACTGGCTTAGCCTATGTTGCGGCGCTGATTGCCTATCAAATCTTAAAGTAATGAGCATAATTATACAATACATCATCATCTTTATCCTTTTCATCTACGCATTGTACGTGTTCTTTAAACCCTTTTTCAGCAAGAAAAAAGGAAACTCAGGATGTAGCAAAGGTTGTTGTACGGTAGAAGTAAAGCCAAAAAGCTAATAAAAAATCTTGAATAAAATAGAAAGGCACCTGAGATAGGTGCCTTTTTTCTTTGGCGAGATAGGTATCACGGGGGGATGGGGCGAATTGCATTGGTCTGCATTTGAACCAGGATTGGGTTCGACTCCGTATTTTGTCCAATAATTAGTCGTTATGTATAAATAACCGGACGGACAAAGCAATTTGCTTACAAGATTTTGAATGTGTCTTTTTGAAAAAATCTACAGATTAAATTTTGCTGAACAAAGCCACCGCACAGCCACTGCATTTATTTTTTTATCCACTTACAAGAGAAAGCAAACTTTTATTTCATGGCGTTCGCTGGTATACAAAAAATGGGAATGTGCCTTACAGGCTTTTATCCGCATTTTTCTATGCTGGCGTTCACGAGTTTGTCTATATGTTCTTTTGCATTGATGCGAGAGGTTGCTTGAGGGTTTTGAAGCAAAATTAGGAATCAATATATTAGGACTTTATCGTTTCCTTTGATTAAATTGTGTCATTAGGTAATTCCAGTTTCAAAACTTAAACTTTGCCAATAACTTCATTTATCTCGTTAATTCTTTCTTGTTTGTAGTCGTAAGAAGGATATTTTTCATAATCTTCAAATTTGATTTTGGTATACTGTAAGGATTCCAAAATCAACTCTAAATCTTTTTGGCCAATTTCATAATGTTGTTTTTTAATCGGACAATGATTACCCAAAAATTATTATTATGTTATAAACATGTTCCCAAAACAACCAATGATTCACGATGTTTCTTTAGATTTGTCCTGATGGTTTTGAAGGATTCTTCATCAAATTTATAATGTTCTGCGCCAATTTGAGCTTTTAGATATTCTTTTCCATCTTCGTCAACAATTACCCTAGCGTGGGCGAATTTATTCCTGATTTCGATTACCTCTTTTTGGTATGGGGAGTTTACACTTAAAAAGCCTGAAATTCCCTCGTGTAACGCTTTATTCTTTTTTAGTATATGCCTTAACAGCTCCCATTTCCTTATAGAATCAATATGCGCAAAAATAGCAGTAATACCCCCTTTCTCATATTCTGCCATTAAAAACGTGTTTTTAGATTCTGCTTTTTCAAAGATTTGCTTGGAAACAAAATCATTAACATCATAGGCCTTCTCTATCCCTAATTCAAAACATTTTGAAAGGCTCTCTTCAATCATCGCATCTAATTCTGATGTTTCACCAACAATTAATCCACGCATAGAATTGATTTCTTCAATTTTCTTAATTGTAGTTAGGAAAACTTTTTCAAATTTATCTTCGATATCTTTCCTATCTGAATGGTACACTCCTTCAAAAAGATGTTCTTTGATAGAATCAACTATGCTCTGTTTATCACTTGAATAAAATATTATATCGGTATAAATGTTCTTATCACGAAGAAAATCAATGATAGAATCTCCATCCTTGGAGTTCCTAAGTTTAAAATCAATCAAGAATATATCATATTTCTTAAGCCCGTTCCCCACCAACTCTTTAATGACTTCATCAAGTGACTTTTTCCTTTCTACAACGGGGTGGAACCCGTAACTTGTAATCGTGTCTTCAAATAGTTCAGACGTAGTCTCAAACCACGAGTTATCATCTTCAACCCAAAGTATGTAATAGTTTAACTTCATCTCTTAAATTCAATAATTAATTCAAATCCCTTTTTGTATAGAGGATTATATACAATTGAGGCATTAAAATCATTTTCAAGAACTCTTTTAACGTGGCTTAACCCAAGACCAGCACCTTTTGTAGATGTTACTCCTTCTTCAAAAATCAGCGCTTCATCTATTTCGCGGTCCAGGCATTTGCCAATATCTTTTATTGATAGAAAAATACTATTACTTTTTTCAGAAAACTCGAAGATGACCTTAGATGAGCCCTTTTTCTTAGAGTTACTCAATATGTTATCCATTACGACGGACAATTCAATCGGTTGGAATTCGCGTACAAACTCTACCCCGTTATCTATATACTCAAATTTTAGTTCTTTGTGTAATACGGAGTATATCTTGTCGATATAATTCTTTATATATTTTACGACATCTTCTTCTGTTGATAACTGTGCCTGCAAGAAATTTGATTTCGTTGTAAACTTGGTTATCGTATTTATTTTCTCATTTGCAAGACTTACACCTTGTAAGAAAGAAAGAGCATCTTCTTTTTGTATCAATGGATTCCTGTCCAGTTTCGTTTTAAAAAGCTTAATTTTTTTTGATATATCGTCAGAATATACACCAATAATATGATTAGAATCTCTTAAATCTTTGTATGTTATTGACTCTGCAGAACGAATCCTATCTAATTGTCGTTTCCTGTTTTCGGCCGTTTTCTCTGCTTGTTTCCTAGCTTCTTCCTCTTTCCTAGCTTGTTCTTGTGCTTTTAATTTTTCTAGTTCTGCCTTGTACCTTTCTTTCTCTTTGCGTTCCGCTTCCAGCTCCGCCTTACGTCTTTTTTCTTCTTCTTGCCGTTGCTTGCGCTCTGCCTCTAACCTTTTCTTTTCCTCCTCTTTTGCCTTTGCTTCTGCAGCTTCTCTTTTTCGCCGTTCTTCTTCCTCACGTCTCTCTGCTTCCTCCTTCTCCTGAAGTATTTTATTGAAATTATCTTCTGTTAGCCTTACTTGGCTTAACAGGGCCGGATCACTTGTTTTTTCGGCAATTTTCTCCAAATCATGTATAAATTTGGGCTGAACAATATCAAGTTGTTCGTTTACAAAATCTACCAGTTGTTTATCATACGAAATGATCTTGATATCTTTATCGTCCGACAATGATTTTACCAGGTTTACAAAATCTATCTTACTTCCTATATTAGTTGTAACATCTTCATAGGTATCCTTGTCTTTATCTTTATCAAGCTCTTTCCTCACTTTTTCCGCTATAGAATCACTTAGGAAATAGTTTCTTCTTCGGAAAGCCTCTCCCCACAGTACCCCTGTCACATATCGCTCCAGTCGCTTTAAGGCTTTTTCCTCGAATAATTCAAATAATATTTTTTTTCCAAGTGTTTCTACCAAGCCGCCATCCCTACTTGAAACTTCTTTAAATTCGTTAAATGACTCAGTTATCAATTCTACTTTTCCAAAAAGTTCCCTTGTCCCTAAGAAACGACCATAACCTTGTTGTTTATTTTTATCTAAACCCCAACTGTCATCTCCTGCATCACCATATGGCTGAACCCTAAAGCCATTTTTAAATAGGAAAACATTCCCGTAATTTACAGGCTCTATGTCCATAATTTTCCCAAAGTGGACTTTAGCACTTCTATTCAGATAATAGAGGCTAATATCCAGATCATCAATAAGTTTTTGATGTTTATTTGGCTCTTCAATATGGTAGACTAATTTGCCCCTGTCAATCAATTTGGTAGTAATCGTACCTTCTTTGATCTCAACATTCACTTGCGTTGTTTTTATGTCAAGAACTTTTAATATACTATTATGGATGGTACCATTAATTTTTTGGGAGTCTAACTTCCCCTCATCACGCTCCATAAACTCCTCTGCGACAATTTCAATTTTAAAGTCATCGACTTTAGAGAAGGGGTTGATCAGCTTTTCTAAGGACCTCTTAAGTTCTACTAATTTAGCTTCTGTCCAAGGAGAATTCAGGTTGCTGATTCTCAAAATCGTCCCATGAGGTTTCTTTTTAGGAAATAGTATTTCACCTGTGTGCGTGTCTAAAGGGATTTTTATTTCACCAAAACTTTGGCGATCATTAACCTCAAATTGTGTCCAGTTGACATTAACCTTGTACACAATTTTCTCACCATCTTTCCGGGTGATAAGCTCAAGTTGATTTCCTAACCTGTCGCAGGAAAATCGCCCAACACCTTTTGCGCCAGCATAAAATCTTCTCGATTTTAGATTGTTTAAATGGCTACTTCTTTTCGACCCTTCATCTTCTTCCAAATCCTCTGTGCCATCTTTCTTTGCCGAATAAGCTACAGCGAACCATTTATTCTTCAAATCGCTTTTCGACATTCCCTTGCCATTATCTGCGATAATTACTTCATCTTTTTTAAATATTAAAGTAACGTTTTTAGCATGGGCATCATAAGAGTTTTTAACAAGCTCGTAAATAGCAATAAAGTCATCGGTGATTAGGTCTCTACCGATGATATTCTTCATTCCTGTTTTTACATCAAAAGAAATAAGCTCCTTACTCATTAAATCATATTGTTTAGTACAATGCCAGCCTGCTCTCCAAACAACGGTGGAATAGCGTTTCCTATCTGTGTATAGCGCGGAACTTCCATAACACGTCTTTTCCCTCCAGTAGTATATTTTCCTTGAAACTCGTACCAATCCGGGAAGCTCTGGATGCGCGCGTATTCCCTTACTGTAAGTATCCGCGGTTCGCTATAGTGGATATAATCATCTGGCAAGGTCGTAATGGTTGGGGTAGGACTATTGGCAGCCAATGGGATGATAACGTGTTTATTGATATTCAATGCTTTTTTTGTGGCTGTGCTCAAATTTTTTCCTTGTGGCTGCTCCAGAAATGCTTCAAATTTTTCTACGATATCAGGTCTATGGTTGGGAAAACTGTGGCTATCGGGAATATTATTTTTATTACCTGCACGTAAATAAACCTGGTAAGCGGATTTCGCTTTTGTATACTGACCACTGGAGAATTTCTTTCCCCGATCTGGTGTAGGAACTAACCCATTTGCCTTCAGCAAGTCAGAAATAGCATCTTTTAGCTTTGGGTTTTGGGGAAGGTTTTTTCTTTTTAAGAATGAGGTTTTATTGACCGTAATTTTTTTGAAAAAATCTATCGCATTCACTTCATTCACCTCGGCAACGTCCTTCCGAACTCCCACCAATATAAACCTGCTTCGCCTCTGTGGCACTCCATATTGGGAGAAGTCAATCATACAACCTTCAACATCATACCCAATACGTCGCAAGATACCTACTACAAACTCGGAATAAGCTTTACTACGGGCTTTGGTAGCTTTTTTCTTCTTAAATTCGAGTGTAAAGCCTTTTACATTTTCAAAAAAGATCACTTTGGGTCGAGTGTAAAGGATAAAAGTCAGATAAGAACGGATTAGTCCATTTCTCACATCATCCTCCTTACGTTGACCTGCTGTAGAAAATCCCTGGCAAGGTGGCCCCCCCGCTACTAAATCTACTTTCCCCCGAAGGTTGAGAAGTTCCTCTTTGTACGCTCTTAGTACCTGGTCAATTTCTAAGTTCTGCGATGGGAGCCAAGAAGGCCAATCAAAATGTTGCTTTGCATCAATAAGGTTATACTTGAGCGTCTTAAAGGCATCTGGACTTTTTTCAATCGCAAAAAGCCCCTTCCACCCTGCGTTGTGCAAGCCGAGAGATAACCCCCCGCACCCTGCGAATAGGTCTATGTATGTCAGTTTTTTTGGCATTTATAAAAATGACTAACTAAGGTAAACATTTTTAGGATTTATAATAATATTTGCAATGTAAAAAAAATAGAATTTTTTCACATAATGAATTCCTGAATTTACATATCAACGCTGCAAAGTCTAAATTAGTCCAATTTATTGATTTAGAGTCTTTATGGTTACCAACCATGTATGCCAAACCCTGTAAATATAGGTCGTAACGGAAATCTGACATAGTTCTTTCTTCGAAATACCGTTTCAATCCAACACCTTCGCCATATCCAAGTCCATTGATGGGTTAGGCATATCGAATAGTTGCAGTAAGATTGCATTCACGAAATACTACCCGAAAAAAAGGATTTGTTCCCATACTCTTCTCCCCCTACCCTCAAAAACCCACATCTTTCCATTTCCTACTTAACATAAAAAAAATTATTTTACATGTATACGCTAATAAAACACTCTTTATTTTATTTGATGCACAAAAATTAAAATGAAAAATTTATCTTGTGCCTTTTATCGGTCCTCAGGCCGATGGAGAATATTAACTAGGAACATAATCAGGAATTAACCTTCTTCAGAGTGCAAGAAAACAACGAAAAAGAACTAAAAAGAGGCCTTAGCAATAGACATATTCAGTTAATTGCCTTAGGTGGAGCCATCGGTACAGGTTTATTTTTAGGGGTTGGACAGGCAGCAATTTTAGCCGGCCCTTCTGTTATATTGGGATATGCCATCGCAGGGCTTGTCGCCTTCTTCATCATGCGGCAACTGGGTGAAATGGTCGTTGAAGAACCGATCTCGGGCAGCTTTAGCTCCTTTGCCAATAAATATTGGGGACCCTTTGCAGGCTATGCTTCCGGCTGGAACTATTGGCTACTGTACATCTTGGTCAGTATGGCCGAATTGACAGCAATCGGAAAATATGTACAGTTCTGGTGGCCTGAGATACCGCTCTGGGCTTCTTCCCTATTCTTCTTTTTGGTCATCAATGTCATCAATCTCGCATCCGTAAAGGTATATGGAGAAACCGAATTCTGGTTTTCCATCATCAAGGTCGTGGCTATCATCGCGATGATCATCTTCGGGATCTATCTCTTAGTTTCGGGGAATGGAGGCGAAAGAGCAACCGTAGCCAATCTCTATAATGATGGCGGATTCTTCCCCCATGGCTGGCTCAACGGCAATGGTGATATAGGATATTCGGGATTACTCGCCGCGCTCGTCATAATCATGTTCTCCTTCGGAGGACTGGAATTGGTGGGGATCACTGCTGCAGAAGCTGAAAACCCAGAGAAAAATATCCCTAAAGCGACCAATCAAGTTTTATGGAGAATCTTGGTATTCTATGTGGGAGCCTTATTCATCCTATTTTCCCTAATGCCTTGGCGAACCATTACTGCCGACACAAGTCCTTTCGTTGAAGTATTTGCAACCTTAAAAGGCTTCCAATTTGAACTGTTCGGCAAGACATTCTTCTTTACGAGCATCATTGCAAATGCCCTGAACATCATCGTTCTTACTGCTGCCCTATCTGTTTACAACAGCTGTGTGTATAGTAATTCAAGAATGCTTTATGGCTTGGCGGAACAGGGAAATGCACCTAAGTTCCTTAAGAAATTAAATTCAAACCATTCACCTGTAAATGCGATCCTGGTATCTGCTGGAATTGTAGCCATTACGGTTTTGATCAATAAAGTAATCCCAAAAGAGGCATTAGGAATTCTAATGTCCCTAGTGGTATCCGCTTTGATCATCAACTGGATCATGATTACACTGACCCACATGTTTTTCAGGAAACAGAAGGATAAACAAGGGATCAAGACTAAATTCCCAACCATTCTGTACCCGATCAGCAACTATTTCAGCTTATTGTTCTTATTGGGCGTATTGTTGATGATGTGGTTTACCGGATTAAAGATCTCTGTGGAGCTTATCCCTATCTGGGTCTTGCTCCTATGGATCAGTTATATCTTGGTAAAACGGAACAAAGAAAAACAGCTAAAAAATAAGGATATCTAAATCCAATAAAATGAAGCAGTACAAATTACATATCGCATTTTTGCTCCTTGCACTGCTTCATTTATATGCCGTTTATGCCAATCTTCCCAATCTGAGGTTCTTTACAAAACCACTGATCTGCCTCTCCCTAATCTTTATCCTCTATAAGGAAACCGGCTTAAAAAAGAACATTGAAAAGTTGACCGCGGTAGGTCTATTTTTTGGCTGTCTGGGCGATATATTCTTGATGTTGCATGACATGTTTGTGGCTGGTTTGGCCTCTTTCCTGATCGGACACATCCTCTATGTCATAGCCTTTAGCAAACAGACGAATGCCAAGGCCCTGAGCAAACATAAAAGCTATATTCTCATCGCCGGAATATTGGCCAGCTATTCCTATTATCTCTATGGCATTCTCCAGCCTAGTTTAGGACCATTAAAGGTTCCAGTGATCCTATACATTCTCGTCATTGCAGCTATGGCCTTTTTTGCCTATACTAGGAGGTATCAGACCAATTCCTTAAGTTTTATCATCTCTTTGGTCGGCGCCCTTTTATTTATCTTTTCAGATTCTATTTTAGCAATTAATAAGTTTGTGGCCTACCTGGCCAATTCTGGTCTATACATTATGTCCAGCTATATCCTCGCCCAATATTTTATTACCCTCGGAATCATATTAGACAAAAAAACCAGGCCGTAAATAATTACAGCCCGGCATTAATACAAGTTGATATGATATGATTTAAACTATGTCAGTAATTCTTCTTGTGCCTTTTTTCCATAACTTTCATTATGCACATTGGCAACCGCCCTACCCGAAGGATCGTTTAGGTTCTGGAAGGAAGCATCCCAAGCCAATGCTTCAGGCGTACTGCATGCAACAGACTTCACTGAAGGAACTGTTTTCGCGGCAGCATCCGAAGGGAAATGTGTTTCAAAGATACTTCTGTACAGATACTCCTCCTTGTTCTTTGGCGTATTGATCGGAAACCGATGCGCCGCTGCTTCGAATTCTGTATCTGAAACTTTTTCTTCCGCTTGCGCCTTTAAGGTATCGATCCAAGAATATCCTACCCCATCCGAGAATTGCTCCTTTTGTCTCCAAGCAATCGACTCCGGCAAATAATCTTCAAAGGCCTTCCTGACCACCCACTTTTCCATTCTGCCATCCCTGATCATCTTATCTTCAGGGTTGATGCTCATGGCAATATCCATAAACTCCTTGTCCAAAAACGGCACCCTTCCTTCGACTCCCCAAGCAGCTAATGATTTATTCGCCCTCAAGCAATCATATAGATAGAGCTTTTTCAGCTTTCTCACAGTTTCCTCATGGAATTCTTTTGCATTAGGGGCTTTATGGAAATACAGATAACCACCAAATAATTCATCCGACCCTTCTCCTGAAAGCACCATCTTTATTCCCATTGATTTGATTACCCTAGCCAATAGATACATAGGTGTTGAAGCACGGATGGTCGTTACATCATAGGTCTCCAGATGGTAGATCACATCCCTGATTGCATCAAGACCCTCCTGTATGGTAAAGTTTACCTCATGATGGATGGTACCAATATGATCTGCAGCCTTTTGAGCGGCAATTAGATCCGGTGAACCCTGAAGGCCTACCGCAAATGAATGCAACTGTGGGTACCAAGCTTCTTCCTCATCATTGCTCTCAATCCTTCTGGAAGCAAACTTTTTGGTTATGGCAGCGATGACCGAGGAATCTAATCCACCAGACAGCAATACGCCATATGGAACATCGGACATCAATTGATGATGGACCGCATCTTCCAAACCTTTTCTCAATTTGGCGATATCCGTTTCATTGTCCTGTACAGTCTCGTAAGACTCCCAATCCCTTTTATACCAACGCTTAGGCTCCAAACCTTCTTTACTATATAAATAATGCCCCGGAGGAAACTGTTCGATCTCCGTACAGAAACCTTCCAAGGATTTTAGTTCTGATGCGACAAACAACTGTCCGTACTGATCTTTCCCATAGTATAGCGGGATAATACCCATGTGGTCCCTAGCAATAAAGAATGAATCTTCGCGAGAATCATATAGGGCAAATCCAAAGATCCCGTTAAGTTCCTCAACAAAAGCAGGTCCTTTTTCCAAGTAAAGAGCCAAAACAACCTCGGAATCGGACAAAGTCGAGAATTGATAATTTGGCAGAGAATTTCGCAACTCCTTGTGATTGTAGATTTCACCATTTACAGCAAGGACTACCTGTCCATCAGGACTGTATAAAGGTTGACTTCCGGATTTAGGGTCAACAATGGCCAAACGCTCATGAGCTAACAATGCTTTCGCTGAGCTATAGATCCCCGACCAATCTGGTCCTCTATGACGAATTCTTTTCGACATTTCCAAGACCTGCGGCCTTAAGGACTCTAGGGGTTGTTTCAATTCAAATGCTCCGACAATTCCGCACATACGATTGTTGTTTTGTTAATTATTTTCTTGTTTTCATGAATTAATGACACAAAGTAAAGTATTAAAAAACAATTTTCATAATCTTTTTTAATTTTTATTGAATATTTAATAAATATTTTAAAGTTTTGTTGATTTATTCATACCTATTATTGGTTTTTATTGAAAAACACATCAGGGTAAAAATTTTAACCATGCTGGATTATTGGCTCAAATTATTTTAACAATTCATTCGAGCGTCCCTACCAACCGGCTTCGAGAATTCCTTTAGTCTCATTCGGGACACATTCGGAAAATTCGGAATGTGTCCCGAATGAGACCAAGTTTAAATGGAGGAAAAAAAAAGATTGTAAATTTTTAGGGATGGCCAGAATAATGACTGAGCATGGCATACAAAACGAGGTTGCCAAAAAAGGCAACCTCGTCTATTATTTTTTGGAATTTGTTTTAATATATACCGTGCAGGGATCCACCTTTAGCGGCAAGTTGATCAACTCGCTTCTCCACTGCCGGATCTTTGATCAGATCAGGAGCATGATGAGGTTTACTTCTCGCATCGATGATCACAGGACCATGGCAGCCCCAGTGTTTATGGCTCGTGAAACTATCGATACCATAAATATCAAAGGCAGGATTGGACTTTGTAAAGGTCACCCACACAAAATTGTTTTCATTTTCTGCGGTGAAGGCTGCATCATCTGCTAATACGATAAGCTGTATGCCTTCCCAATTTCTATCCTTTGCTGCCGCGCACCATTCTCCCAGCAGCTTGGCTTCCTCTTCATAGCTCGTAAAGGCTTGACCATCTAGTACGATGATCCCAGGTAAGGCCAATTTTCCATGGTTGAAAGGTCTTGGTAAATCTAATCCCACAGGATATTCGATAATTAATTGTCTTTTTACTTCCCCTACAGCTGCAAAAGTGACCTTTGATCCTGCATTCAATCCATCCCCTGTATAATCCAGGGTATCGATTGTCGTGTTGGTTTGGAAGTGCAGATCTCTGCTAAGGTCAATCCTTTCGAAGATATGGGTAAAGAAATCCTTGATACTATGGATATCCAATTGAGGGTTATCCTCAAAGGCTGAAATAAATAGATATTTCGCAAGACTGAGTTGGTTGGTACCTAAAATCTGGTTTGCAATGGTCAATACTTCCTGAGGTCTATCGACCTTTTGATATGGCGTATATCGTTCGCTACCTATGGCAAACAACAGGGGATGCACTCCAGCTGGGTCAACGGCATGTACAGCATGTAGACCGCCGATCTGCTGAGGGATGGCATTACCAGTAATTTCATGGATCAATGCACCAAAGCTGGTATCTTCTTGTGGAGGCCTACCCACGACGGTAAAGGACCAGATGGGGTCCTTTCTATGGTAAACCTTATGTACCTTCATCAATGGGAAAGGGTGTACCAATGAATAATAACCGATATGGTCCCCGAATGGGCCTTCAGGTTTGTTGTCATTTGGATAAACGGTACCCGTAATGACAAAATCAGCATCTGCAGAGATACAGAAGCCTTCCTCATCATAGAAATAACGGAAGCGACGGTTCCCTAGGGCGCCAGCAAAGATCATTTCGGAGAGTCCCTCTGGGAGAGGCATCACAGCCGAAAGCGGATGTGAAGGCGGACCACCGACGAAAATACTGACCTTCAGCGGTTTCCCTAAGGCATTTGCTTTGGTCTGATGTATACCGATACCACGATGCAACTGGTAGTGCAAACCGATCTCTTGATCTTGGACATATTCATTGCCCCCTAGCTGTATCCGATACATACCAAGGTTGGCATTCATGATGCCCGGTTTGCTGATATCTTCTGTATATACCTGCGGCATGGTCACAAAAGGGCCACCATCCATAGGCCAGTTTACGATCTGAGGAAGCTCGGAGATCTTGGTTTGCCCATACAAAATGGGAGCTGCAGATTTCTTTTTCCAAGGCAAAGCACCCAAGGCCACCATGGAAGAGCCCGCATAGGAAAATGGTTTTTTCAAAACGGACATCGGGTTCATTTTGACGTCAACCAATTTCTTGACGTGATACAAGGTGTCCCGGAACATGAATTTCGATCGCTCAAGGGTTCCAAAGAGGTTTGATACTGCCGGAAATTTTGATCCTTTGACATTCTCAAAATATAAGGCCGGACCCTGGGCATCATAAACCCGCATCTGAATAGAGGCCATTTCCAGGTAAGGATCGACTTCTTCTTTGATTCGGATAAGATGACCATGTTTTTCTAGGTCGGCAACACATTCTTGTAAACTTTTGTATCCCATATTTAATAGCTCGCTTAGCTACAAATGTAAGCTAATAGCGGGAATATAAGAAGGTTTAAGAATTTATTGGTCGAGCTTGATGACCTGATCTAGCGGGGTAAAGGAGAATAAGATTTTGTTTTTCCAAGATGTATTGTCAATAGGGTATTCACGCTCCATGAGGCGCTTGAATTCAATAAGGTCCTCTTTATGGATATGGTAGGCTTTTTTGAAAACCAAACTCATAATAAAATGTGGGACCAATATGCTTTTCACTTCGGCATTAGGGTACAAAGTTTTCTTGTACAAGCGATAAATTTCTTGAACGGTGATGGTTCTTGGCCCTCCAATCTCAATGGTTTCATTCAGGAAACATTTGTCCCAATCCACATTATAGACCCAGCGTAAGAGGTCCAGAGATGAGATAGGATTGAACTTAACTTTGGCAATGGCATTATCATAGGGCAGATAACGTCCATTGATCAGGAGATGCATATATTTATCCAGGACACTGCCCTTCCCTATAGCCAAGTTTTTGAGCACGATGGTATAGGTGATATTGGAAGCTTTCAAGAGCGCTTCAATATCCTTAATAAAAGGCTTATCCATTAGCCTTGCTATATAGACGATTCGTTTACCTCCATTTAACTTGGTCAGTTCAATGAAGTTTTTCAATGTTATAAGTTCTAAATTAAGGTTAACGAGTTCACCTAATGTAGGAACATGGGTAATATAAATGGAAAGGCCCACTCCAGACTCGATTTTAAAGGCTTCAAATTCTCTGCCTCTCCGCAATAAATCGACCTTATCAAGAGTTGCCGTCAATGTCTCAAACACTCTGGATTTAAACAAATCCAAGTCCCTAACAATCCCATGTACATTAAAATCCTCCCTGCTCAGGTTACTCATGGCTCGTTTTCCCAAATAAGAATTCAAACCTGATAATAACACTTCCATCTTCCCTCCTCTTATTTGTTATAATATTTATTTAATGCTAACAGAATTAAACTGCGAAAGTTTAAAGTTTCTAAAAATTTTACAAATCAAATAAATTTTAACAATTAATCACATTGTCTTTGACATGTAAAAATTCGGGTTGGGGATGCCCCCAGTCACTTAGAATAGACTATATTTGTTAAGTAACGCATTTCGGGGTATAATATGAGTAAAAGAGTAGTTCTTGTTTGGTTTAGGAATGATTTAAGACTGCATGACAATGAAGTATTAATTGAAGCTATAAACAAATCAGACTTAATCATTCCCGTTTACTGTTTCGATCCTCGTTATTTCCACAAAAACAAATTCCAACAAAACAATACCGGCATCAAAAGGGCGCAATTTCTTTTGGAATCGGTTGCGCAATTAAAGGCGAAACTCCAAAAAATGGGCAGTGACTTGATGACATTTGTTGGAAAACCTGAGGAAATCCTTCCTGTTTTATGTGCTAAATATGAGGTTGGAGAAGTATTCCACCATCGGGAGGTAGCCTCGAGGGAGACCCAGATTTCCGAGATCGTGGAAGCCGAGCTTTGGGAGAACAAAATCAACCTGAGGCATTTTATCGGCCATACCCTTTTTCACAAAGAGGACCTACCCTTTCCAATCAAGGATATTCCTGATAAATTCAATATTTTCAGAAAAAAGATCGAACGAGAAAGTTCGGTTCGCCTTCCCCTTGCAGCGCCTCAGAATATTCCTAGCCCGCAACACTTGGAAGAAACGAATATCCCTAGCTTAAAGGAGTTAGGCTATACCGAAGAGGAAATAGAACCCCTCGCTGGGAAAAGCTTTGAAGGGGGCGAAGATTTTGGTATAGAAAAACTTAAAAACCTTTTGGACCCCAATTACGAAGGGCTGAACAATTTCTCATTGATCTCCCCATATATCGCTATTGGAGCCCTATCGCCGATTTACGTGTACCATGAGATGCAGGATTCAGCGTTGGTCCAAAATAAAAAAAGATACGATCGCCTGATGACCATGCTATTGTGGAGAGACTATTTCCGCTTTATGCTCAAAAAATATCCCAATGTATTTTTTAAGCTAAATGGAATGGAAACAGAGCAAAATAATATAGAAAGCATCAATGAGGAATTGGTCCTGAACTGGAAAACGGCCAATACTGGTCAGGAAACAGTTGATGATAGCATCCAAACTCTATTGAGCACAGGAAACATCACCTATGCGGAGCGAAGGTTGATTTCCAAATATTTTACCCAAGAGCTAGACTCCAACTGGCTTGCCGGTGCTAGCTTTTTTGAGGAGCACCTATTAGATTATGCGCCAGCAACCACCTATGGCTTTTGGTCGCACATGGCTTCTGTGGGGACCAGTCCTAAGGAAAACAGCTGTGCTGACTGGCAAGATCTTGCCAAGAAATTATATGTTTCGAAATAAACAAATTCATTTTCTCAACGTTAAAATATTATGGAGAAAACAATAATAAACCCAAAGTTTATCAAAAATTGACTATTATTTATTTCTTAAACAGAATACACGAAAAAACATGCTAAAACATTGTATTTTATATCGATTAAATGCGGAAAAGTATGTTTATTATTTATAAATTTGGCAAAATTTTATCACCCCAATCCACATGGACAAATTGACATTTTTGAGTAATGCTGATTCGAGTTACATCGACGGTTTATATCAAGCATACAAAGCTGACCCAAATTCAGTAGATTTTGGTTGGCAAAAGTTTTTTGAAGGATTTGACTTTGGTCAAACATCAGAAGGTGGTTCGGTTGAATCAGTTGAAGGTGTATCTGATCACGCACTAAAAGAAATCAACGTACTAAACATGATCCATGGTTATAGAGACCGTGGTCACCTATTTACCCAAACCAACCCTGTTCGCGAGCGTCGCAAATATTACCCAGGCAAAGAGTTAGAGACATTTGGCCTATCAGAATCTGATATGGACACGGTTTTCAATGCTGGTGTGGAAGTTGGTTTAGGCCCTGCCAAATTAAGAGATATCCGTCAGCTGATTGAAGACACTTACTGTCGTTCTATTGGTGCTGAATTCAAATACATCCGTAATCCTGAGAAAATCAAATGGTTGCAAGACCATATGGAAGCGGACAGAAACCAACCTCACTACGATGTAGATCAGAAAAAGCGCATTTTCAGGAAACTGAACCGTGCGGTGATCTTCGAAAGTTTCTTGGGGACCAAATTCTTGGGACAAAAACGTTTCTCCCTTGAGGGTGCTGAAAGCTTAATTCCAGCATTGGATTCCATCATTGAAAAAGGTGCTAGTTTAGGAATCCAAGAATTTATGATCGGTATGGCTCACCGTGGTCGTTTGAACGTATTGGCAAACATCATGGGTAAACCTTACAAAACTATCTTCTCTGAATTCGAAGGTAAAATGTATGCCGAAGAGGATCCGGAATTACAATTTGGTGGTGACGTAAAATACCACTTAGGGTATTCATCGGACGTGACTACAGAAGACGGTAAATCTATCCACCTATCTCTGGCTCCAAACCCTTCGCACCTAGAAACTGTAGATCCTATCGTTGAAGGTATCACGCGCTCTAAAATCGACATGAAATACAATGGCGATTCATCGAAGATTGCGCCAATCTTGATTCATGGAGATGCGGCAATTGCAGGTCAAGGTGTGGTATATGAGGTAACTCAGATGTCAAAACTTGAAGGATACCGCACTGGTGGTACCATTCACATTGTCATCAACAACCAAGTTGGTTTTACGACCAATTATAAAGATGCCCGTTCAGGAACTTACTGTACGGACGTTGCCAAAATTTCTTCTTCACCAGTTTTCCATGTCAATGGAGATGATGCTGAAGCAGTAGTTTATGCGATTAATTTAGCGGTAGAATACCGTCAGAAATATAAAACTGATGTTTATATCGACCTATTATGTTACCGTCGTTACGGGCATAACGAGGCTGATGAACCTAAGTTTACTCAACCATTATTGTACAAGGCTATTGAAAAACATCCGAATCCAAAAGATGTATATGCCAAGAAATTGGTGGATGAGAAATCCATTGACCAGACCTATGTGAAAAACACAGAGAAGGAATTTAAGGATTATCTTCAAGAGCAATTGGACATCGCCAAGAAAACGGATAAATTGGATGAAGAAGTTCCAATGTTCGGTGGAGCGTGGAAAGGTTTACATGCCGCTAAAAAGGCTGATAACTATGAAGAGGTAGACACGAAGGTTCCTGCAAAGGAATTCTTGAAATTGGCTACGGAAATCACGACCCTACCAAAAGACAAGAAGTTCTTCCGTAAGATCTCAAAATTGTTCGAAGATCGTGCTGCCATGGTTAAAAATGACAACTACGATTGGGCGATGGGTGAATTGATGGCTTATGCTACCCTATTGGATGATGGCAAACGCGTTCGTATTTCAGGACAGGATGTTCAACGAGGTACATTCTCTCACAGACATGCAGTTTTGACTTTGGAAGACTCGGAGGAGAAATACATTCCATTGGCAAATGTTAATGGTGGTGAGCGTTTCAACATCTATAACTCCTTACTTTCTGAGTATGCAGTCCTAGGTTTTGAATATGGATATGCATTGGCGAATCCTCAAGCATTGACAGTTTGGGAAGCACAGTTTGGTGACTTCTACAATGGTGCTCAGATTATCGTTGACCAATATTTGTCAAGTGCTGAAACCAAATGGAAAAGATCGAACGGTTTGGTCATGATGTTACCTCACGGTATGGAAGGTCAAGGTCCAGAGCACTCTTCGGGACGTATCGAACGTTTCTTGGAATTATGTGCGAACGACAACCTGATCATTGCAAACTGTACCACTCCAGCGAACTACTTCCACTTATTGCGCCGTCAATTGGTAAGAGATTTCCGTAAACCATTGGTAGTCTTTACGCCAAAAAGTTTATTGCGCCATCCAAAAGTGGTTTCTAAACTGGATAACTTTACCAAAGAGAACTTCCAAGAAGTAATCGATGATAGCTACGCAAAAGCAACGACCGTAAAACGTGTATTATTCTGTTCAGGAAAAATCTACTACGATTTATTGGAGAAACAACAAGCAGACAAACGTACCGATGTAGCCATTGTTAGGGTTGAGCAATTGTATCCTGCACCGGTAGATCAATTCAAGGCGATCCGTGCGAAGTACAAGAAAGCGACTGAATTCATCTGGGTTCAGGAAGAAAACGAAAACATGGGTGCATGGCCATATTACTGCCGTATATTCCGCAAGACTGATCTTGATTTCACGGATTATATTGCACGTACGGAGAGCGGAAGCCCTGCTACAGGTTACATGAAAAAACATGTGGCACAACAAGAAGCAATAATTAATAAATCATTCGAATAAACAAAATGTTTAACCGTCCGTTGTAATATTATAGTATATTTAATGGAGGTTTAAAAGAAGTAAATATGAGCTTAGAAATCAAAGTCCCTTCGGTTGGTGAATCAATTACCGAAGTAACCTTGGCCCAATGGCTAAAACAAGATGGTGATTACGTCGAAATGGACGAGAACATTGCCGAATTAGAATCTGATAAAGCAACGTTTGAACTACCTGCTGAAAAAGCTGGTATCCTACGTATTATTGCACAAGAAGGTGATACACTGGAAATCGGTGCGGTAGTATGTACCATTGAAGACGGAGACGCTCCTGCAGGATCTGGCGATGCTCCAGCGAAAAAAGAGGAAGCTCCAGCTGCACAGGCGGAGTCAAAACCTGCTCAATCTGAAGCTGACGAAAGTCCTGAAACTTATGCTGCTGGCACAGCATCACCTGCTGCCGCTAAAATCTTAAGAGAAAAAGGAATCGACCCATCTACGATCAAAGGAACAGGTAAAGACGGAAGAATCACCAAAGAGGATGCTGAGAAAGCTCAAGCAGCTCCAGCGAAAGCGGAATCTAAACCAGCGGCTCCTGCTGCAGCGGTAACTCCATCTGCTCCAGTGAGTGCAGGTGAGCGTGTAGAACGTCGTGAGAAAATGAGCTCATTGCGTAAAACAATCGCTAAGCGTTTGGTTGCTGTTAAAAATGATACAGCCATGTTAACTACATTCAATGAAGTAAACATGCAACCTATCATGGATCTTCGTGCTAAGTACAAAGATACTTTCAAAGAGAAACATGGTATCGGTCTAGGCTTTATGTCATTCTTCACCAAAGCAGTGACTACTGCCTTGAAAGAATGGCCTGCAGTTAATGCTCGTATCGAAGAGAATGAACTTGTATATTCTGACTTTGCTGACATTTCAATTGCGGTTTCTGCTCCAAAAGGATTAGTAGTTCCAGTAATCAGAAATGCAGAGTCTATGGCCCTATACCAAATCGAAAAAGCAATTGCTGAATTGGCGACAAAAGCTCGCGACAACAAATTGACGATCGACGAAATGACTGGTGGTACATTTACCATTACCAATGGTGGTGTATTTGGTTCAATGATGTCTACGCCTATTATCAATGCCCCTCAATCGGCAATCTTAGGTATGCACAACATTATCCAAAGACCAATCGCTGAAAATGGCCAAGTGGTTATCCGTCCAATGATGTACATCGCTCTTTCTTATGACCACCGTATTATCGACGGTCGTGAATCAGTGAGCTTCTTGGTACGCGTTAAGCAATTACTTGAAGATCCAGCTAGATTATTATTGGAAGTTTAATTCCAAAACACATAATTCTCAAAAGGTCGCTTAAAATAATTAAGCGACCTTTTGTATTTTTGAGAGATTCTTTATAAGTTGAGCTCCAAATTATTTTATGCAGCATTACCTATTTTCCATGTCAAGACCAGTCCTAACAGCTTTACTTTTATTGATAAGCTTCAGCACATTTGCACAAAAGATAGGCCTTGGGATAGATTTTTTCGGATATGCAGACAACAGGGAGTATGGAGCCCAATATACCATCCCAAAAACCTTCTTTGGAGCGACCATCTCCCCTAACCTATACTTCGAGATAGAGAAGAACCATAGGCTTTATGGCGGAGCGCATTTTAATCAGGAGTTTGGAATCAATTCAGAAAACAAAAGTCGATGGAACCCCATCGCATACTATAACTACAAGACGGAAAAAATTGATTTTGCTTTGGGGTTTATGCCTAGGTATGAACGTTTGAAAGACATTCCTCGCATGGTTTTGGCTGACACCTTGATGTATGACCGACCAAATATTGAAGGGATGTACTTCAATTACAAGAACGGCAATTTCCAACAATGTGTTTTCATTGACTGGATGAGCAAACAAGGTTATCAGAATAGGGAACAATTTGTCGCTGGAATATCTGGAAAATATAGCATTGGAAACTTCTTTATCCGCAATGATGGGATGATGTACCATAATGCGCTAACTAGCAATGATAGCATCGACGAACATATACAAGATAATGCGGTAGTAATGCTAAGGCTGGGTGTAGATCTAAGCCATAAGACTGTCTTTGACTCACTGACCATTGATGCTGGTGCAGCAATGGGATTCGATCGCGTCAGATCGGTCTATGACATGCAAAAAGCAAAAGGATTTATCTCCAATATACATCTGGGCTATAAAAGGTTCTTTCTTGCTAATACATTGTACCTAGGTGAACCATTGAACCTACCTAATGGCGACTCGTTTTACCACCGTAGGACCTATGATCGTTTAGACTTAGGTTGGATGCCCTTCAAATCAGACAAAATAGAAGGAAAGTTTACCGCATCATTCCATTTCTCCCCTGGAAAAGTGGACAATCAGCAGATGTTCAGCCTTCGATATAAATTTGGAAAAACCATTGTAAATTAATCGGCCACTAATTTATTGTGGATCATCCGATTGTTGTATTGTTGCATAAAAGATTGCAGATGTCTCATCAGGGAGTCCTGAACCTGAGGTCCCTTTCCTTTCAGGTCATGCTCTAATAGCTTATCGGTTTTGAGGTTATAGACAGACTTCACTTCCTTATCTCCATAGGTCATGAAATAATCACCCATAAAAAAGTTGTAGATATTCCCAATATTGCTAACCACGAAGTTATTTCGGTCGGGAGCTAAAGCATCAAATCCAAAAGAGAAATATGGTTTATCATATTCCAAATAGTTCAATACCGTAGGCATGATGTCTATCTGTTGAACAAGCTTATCTGAAACACCTTTTAAATCCCCGCCAGGATAGTAGAACACAATTGGGATGGCAAAGGAATTGGGCATGGTATTGTACTCTTTAAAATGGCTCATACTGGCATGGTCGGCACAGATCACAAATAAGGTATTATTGTACCAGGAACTTTTTGAAGCCGTTTCGAAAAATTCCTTTAGGGCATGGTCAGCATAACCTAAAGGCTCGTGCAAAGGAAGGGTTCCCTTCGGAAACCTACCGGCATATTTCTCTGGAACCTTGAAAGGGTGGTGTGAGGACAAGGAAAAAAAGCTACTGAAAAAAGGTTCTTGCATTTGATCCATTTCTTTTGCCATGTATTGCATAAAGGGCTCATCCCAGATTCCCCAGATACCGTCAAAATCAGCATCATTATTGTATTCATTTTTACCATAATAATGCTTGATTCCCGCTAACTGCATATAGGCCGAAAAACCCATGCTACCATTCGGGGCTCCATGGAAAAAGGAAGTTTCATAGCCTTCATCCGAAAGCAGCTTTGCTAAACTTGTTGTTTTGTTTCCTGAATAGATCGAAAGTACAAAGGGTTCTCCAATCGAAGGTATCCCTGTAATCACAGAAGGCAATGCATCGATGGATTTACGGCCATTTGCATACGATCTGGTGAAAGTATAGGATTGCTGGATCAAGGAGTCTAGGAAGGGAGTATATCCTTTGTAAGTTCCATTGTCCAGATCTTTGTTAAAGAATCCAATATGCTCTTTACCAAAACTCTCCATTATCAAAACGACAACGTTCAATTTCTTAAACTGTGCAGAGTCCTTAGGTTGATGGACAACCGGGTACATGACATTTAGTTCTTGGTCTGAAAAGAAATGTTCTTCTTTGAGGCTTACAGCCTTTAAGGTCTTCAAGATCGAAAAGGGCGTATTGAGCACGATGTTCATTTCCTCCGGGGATTTCACATAATCTCCGGCATTGCTCAATGTGATCGGTCGAGTGCTATGGGCCCAGCCACCACGTACACCCCCAACAAAGAGAAAAGCCACGGCCAATAAAAGCACTAACTGCACGGAATAGAATTTCCAATTGAATGCCACCGGTTTTTCAACTTGGACCAGGTCATAGAGCTTAATCAAGCCCCATACGATCAGGATAAATAATAGAAGCAGGTACCAATATTCCAATCCAAAGTCCAAGAACAACTTTCCAAGATTATCTTCATTGGCAAACTGCCCAAACACGGTTCCGGTAGTTCGCTTTAAGGTAAATGGGTAATAGGCGAAATCAACAAGGTTAAGGGCTATTCCTATACTATTGGAAACCACAAAGACCCATTTGCTTATTTTGGAAAAAACAGGGTTATATTTAAAAGGAACTGGAAAGGAAACAAGCAGGATATATAGGATATTGATGTACAGCAAAGCTACGATATCAAACTTCACACCACCAGCCATCATGAGCATCAGTTCAGAAAAAGTTACCTGCGGAAATTGGGCCATATTGAATCCATAGAACCCGAGCCTAAGGATTCCATAGAGCAATAGCATCAATCCAAGGCGAATTGCCATTGCTAAATAAGGTCCAAACCATCCTTTTAACTTAATCATATTAATATTTCATAAAATCTTCATATACCTCTTGGTAATAAGCTTTTGCCATATTCATAAGGCTATCTGCTTTTTCCTTGGGGTACTGCTCGTTGGCATTAAAGTTCACTCGATTCCCTACACGATCATATGAAACCACTTCCTCTTCGGTTATGATGCCAAATGCATCCTTAGAATTATAGAAGGCGACCTGAGGGAAGCTATGGTTGAAAAGATCACGGCTCCAATGATAGCGATCAGTAGGTAGTTTTAATTGATTTAACAGGGATTTGGCAAGATCTGTTTGATTTCCGATCATGTTCATCTTTTTCCCTCTGTATTCAGCTTTTATAGGTTCACCAAAGAACAAAAGCGGAATATGAAAACGTTGGGGCATAGTGATGTCCCATTTCTCTGAAGGCAATCGGTGACCATGGTCTGCCACAAGCACAAACAAAGTATTTTTATACCAATCTTTGGTTTTTGCCTGCTCCAAGAATTCATGGACTGCCTGATCGGTATAAAATGCCGTACTCTTGAACTTGTTTACATTATTGTCCTTACCAAATTTATAGCCATCGTAAAGTTCAAAAGGTTCATGATTGACCAAGGTAAAAATACTGGAAAAGAAGGGTTGATCTTCTTCATCCAAGTCTTCGATCATTCTTTCAAACACGACATGATCATACACTCCCCAAGAGGTTCGCGGCAACAGCGGGTTGAAGTTCATGATATCAACTACTTTTTCAATACCATGGGACAACATATAAGACTTAAAGTTGTAAAATTCACTCTGCCCACCATGATAGAATGAGGTTTTATACCCAGCATCATGGAACTCCTGCCCTATTGCAGGCATATTTTCATGTTTATCGATATATTTTATGATGCTTTCAGGACCTTGTGCAGGAAATCCGCTGAAAATACCGACAATGCCTTTATCAGAACGATCAGACGCTGCATAAATCTGGTCAAAAAACAGACCTTGTGCAATCAACTCTTCAAAATGTGGTGTTATTCCCTTCTCTCCGCCCATGGAATGTATCAAATCAGCAACGAAACTTTCCAGGACAATAACCACGACATTAGGCTTTTTGGCATTCAGGATATTGAAGGTGGAGTCCGGTATTTCTGTGAAAGCAGGTTTCAATACTGTTTTGGCCTCTTCGTCGGCGGAAAAGTATTTATATGGAGAGCGCATGCGCTGGTTTCTCGTAAAATACTCGCGCAACAGGGCGTAATGGGTATTGACCGCTGCATGATTATAAAAGGTATTGGCTGAAAAATAGGCTTTACTAGGATTCAAAGGGGCCCTTCCAAATCCACCACGGATAAATCCGAAGAGAAAAAGTCCACCAATGAAGAACTGTATCCCCAATATCCACCATGCTAATTTCTTAGGGAACCTCACTTCTCTAAATAGCCTTAGAAATAACCAATATCCTCCAGCAGTCAACAATACGATGCCCAGGACAGGAATCAAGATTGGGGTCGATTCAGCTGAGGCCGCTGCTCCAGCAGCATCTTCAGCGATGGCATCAATGGCGCGTTTTGAAATTTTATCCCCCCATTCCCTATAAATATTGACATTGGCAAAAGTGACAATCTGAAATAGGATAAGTATCAGAAAAGTATAGGCATTGAGCAGTTTTCGCTTAAGGATCTCGTTAGAATAATGGTTCAGAACGAGGTAGCCCAGAAAAGGAAGGGCACATATATAAGAGACCACGGAAAAGTCAAGTGGCAATCCGTGGTAGTAAATCCTCAATACATCCTTAAAGTTGGAAAAATTGACTTTATCGTAAAACGAAATTAGGAATATCAATCGATCTAAGAAGCTCATCAATAGCCAGTAGCCAAAATAGAAGAAGAAACCCCTTAAATCCTTAATAACATTTTTCATGTCATAAAAAATTCAATCGCCAAATTTACATTTAATTACAGATAGTAACAGTTAATTAACATTAATTTTTCATTTAGTAAATACAGCGGATTTATTTACGGTTAGCAAGTGGGAAATAAGGCATTAAATGCGTATTTTTGTAACCTTTTAGAACATTAAGAATATAATGAGCATAGCAAAAACGTACAATCCAAAAGAAGCTGAAGAGAAGTGGTATTCCTACTGGATGTCAAATGGATTTTTCCGTTCGGTACCAGATGAGCGCGAACCATATACCATTGTCATGCCACCTCCAAACGTCACTGGGGTCTTACATATGGGCCATATGTTGAACAACACCATTCAAGATGTGTTGATCCGTCGTGCACGTATGCAGGGCAAAAATGCATGTTGGGTTCCGGGAACAGATCATGCATCCATTGCTACCGAGGCGAAAGTTGTTGCTATGTTAAAAGAAAAAGGCATCGAGAAAACTTCCATTAGCCGTGATGAATTCTTGAAATACGCATGGGAATGGAAGGAAAAATACGGTGGTATTATCTTGAAGCAATTGGAAAAACTAGGAGCTTCATGTGACTGGGAAAGAACCAAGTTCACCATGGACCCTGACCTTTCTGAAGCGGTGATCGATACATTCATCAAATTTTATAAAGAAGGTTATATCTATCGCGGCATCCGCATGGTAAACTGGGATCCTGAAGGTAAAACCGCTCTTTCTGATGAAGAGGTTATCCGCAAAGAAGTCAATCAAAAGTTCTACTACGTACGCTATAAGATCAAAGATTCGGATGAATATGTGATCATTGCTACGACACGTCCGGAGACTATCATGGCTGATACAGCAATCTGTATCAATCCTTTGGATGAACGCTATAAACATCTTCAAGGCAAAACGGTATTGGTTCCATTGATCAACCGTGAAATCCCGATCATCCAAGATGAATACGTGGAGATGGAATTTGGTACAGGTTGTCTGAAGGTAACTCCTGCCCATGATCTGAATGACTATGAATTGGGTCAAAAGCATAATTTAGAGGTTATCGATATCTTGAATGATAACGGTACTTTAAATGAGAAAGCACAGATCTTGGTTGGTGAGGATCGTTTTATTGCCCGTAAGAAGGTAGCAACATTACTAGAAGAAGCAGGCCAGATCGAGAAGATCGAGGACTATAAATCGCAAGTAGGTTTCTCGGAACGTACTAACGCTGCCATTGAGCCAAAGCTATCGATGCAATGGTTCTTAAAGATGGACAAACTTGCGAAACCAGCATTGGAATATGTGGAAGATGGCACCATTAAGCTGATTCCTGAAAAGTTCTTTGCTTCCTATAAGCATTGGATGGAAAATGTGAAGGATTGGTGTATTTCCCGTCAATTATGGTGGGGACAACGGATTCCAGCATGGTACAACGAGAAGAATGAGTGGGTAATTGCGAAAACTGAGGCCGAAGCCATTGCAGAATTTGAAAATACCGGAAAATCCTCAACAGGTATCCGTCAGGAAGATGATGTATTGGATACATGGTTTTCATCGGGTCTATGGCCAATGTCGGTTTTTGATGGTGTAAGGAATCCAGAGAACCCAGACTTCCAATATTATTACCCTACAAATGATCTAGTGACAGCACCAGAAATCTTGTTTTTCTGGGTTGCCCGCATGATTATCATGGGTCATGACTATACACAGAAACCTCCATTCCGCAATGTATATCTGACAGGTATCGTTAGGGATAAATTGGGTCGCAAGATGTCCAAATCATTAGGAAACTCTCCTGATCCGATTGAATTGATGGAGCAATATGGTACAGATGGAGTTCGCGTAGGGATGCTTCTATCCTCTCCTGCTGGAAATGACCTGATGTTTGATGTTTCATACTGTGAACAGGGAAGAAACTTCGCCAATAAGATCTGGAATGCATTCCGTTTGGTTAAAGGTTGGGAAGTAGTAGAGCAAGAGGCTACAGCTTCGCAAAAAATGTCTGCAAAATGGTTTGAATCCCGTTTTAACCAAGCCTTGGTTGAAATTGAAGAACATTTTGCCAATTACAGGCTTTCAGATGCCTTAATGGCAACCTATAAATTAATCTGGGATGATTTCTGTTCATGGTACCTTGAACTGGTAAAACCAGCATACCAAGCGCCAATTGAAAAAGAAACCTACGAAACTGTTAAAGGTCTATTCCAAAAGGTACTGAAGTTAGCTCATCCATTTATGCCTTTCATTACGGAAGAGTTATGGCATGATGAGATTTTTGGAACCCGCAGCACCGAAGACTGCATCATTGTAGCTGATTTCCCTAAGGTTGCGGCATTCGACGAGAACATCATCAAAGAATTTGCTATCGTTCAACAGATCATCTCTGAGGTACGTAATATCAGAAATTCTAAAGGTCTGTCTCCAAAGATTGCTCTTCCTTTAGCTATCAATGCAACGAATATTGATTACAGTCAATACCAAGATAGCATCAAGAAGCTGGCGAACATTGAAGACTTATCCTTTGTAAAAGAAAAAGTAAGTGGAGCGGTAAGTTTCCTTGCTGGAAAAGACGAATGTTATGTTGCCCTGGAAAACAACATCGATGTTGATGCGGAAAAGGAAAGAATCAGCAAAGAGATTGAATACCTGAAAGGATTCTTGATCTCTGTTGACAAGAAGTTATCAAATGAGAGATTTGTGCAAAATGCAAAACCTGAAATCGTAGAAAACGAGAAGAATAAAAAGGCGGATGCAGAAGCCAAGATCCAGATATTAGAAGAAAGCTTACAGAGCTTAGGTTAATAACTGAAAAATAAAAAAGAAGCCCTCGCACAACTTGTACGGGGGCTTTATTATTAGACTAAAACTTCTATTTATCGACTCTCAGGAATTTTCCATCGAGATCAAATACTAGATCAGTATCATTTTTCAGTTCTACAGCCATCACATCGATATCCTTATCGATTGATTGAATGGTCTGACCGGCATAATTGGCATTGATATATTCCTGAACCGAAGAAGGTAATACCGCCATCGGTACAACTACATCCCCTTTGGTACTGATTTCTCTCCATTCGCCATCTTTATCAAAATCAATTTCCGTATTATCAGAAAGGTCCACATCGAAAACAGTCCCATCCGTCACTGGGCTTTGTTTATTTTCAACATGTTGGATTGTTGCATTCGGGAAATGGTCTTCTATAAACTTTTTTGCAGCATGCGGCAAAACATCCGCTGGATTATTTGCCGGAATGGGACCTTGGGTGGAACCATCCGAAACCGCACTGTCCGCATTGTTATTGTTCTGTTTATTCTGGTTATTGCAGGCCAACATTAATAAGGCCGATCCTAATATCAATAGTTTTTTCATGTTTACTCCTTTTAAACATAAACAGCTACAACTAATATTTGTTTGTAAAGAAAATTCATTAACCTTCTTTTAGGTTAACTTTAGCTAATAAATGACATTCGTCATTAATGTTTATAATTATAGAAAACTTAATGAAATTTGAGTTGTATTAGGTTATAACATATAATCTAGATATCATGCTACATAACTCATAAATCATGGAAAACTTTCTTAAAACCATTAGAACAGCCGTAAAACAATGGTATCTGCCGTTGATCGTGGGTATCCTACTTGTTATTTTAGGTTTTTACGTACTAGCCACCCCTTTGACTTCTTATCTGGCCCTATCGTTCGTTTTTAGTATTTCATTTTTATTTTCTGGGGTGATGGAAATCATATTCGCCTTAAACAACAAGAATGAAATCGAAGGCTGGGGCTGGTATTTAGCAGGTGGGATTCTGAACACCTTATTCGGGTTGTTATTGTTGAGCAATCCTGCCATATCATTGGCAACATTACCCTTTGTAATTGGGTTCTTTGTGATGTTTAAATCGGTTCAATACCTTTCATTTGCTTTGGATCTAAAACAATATGGGATCAAGAATTGGGGATGGATCTTATTTTTTTCCGTACTAGGTATGATTTTCAGCTTTATCCTGTTGTGGAATCCCGTATTTGCAGGACTGACCATCGTCATCTGGACGGGTATGGCTATAATCTCTGCCGGACTGGCTTCCTGTATCCTATCCTTTCAATTGAAAAAACTGAAAAACATTTCGGAAAGGACTCCAGAGGATTGGAAAAGAAGATATGATGAACTGAAAGAAGAATACCATCGATATAAATCGAATAACTAAATTACAATTAGCAAAAGTAAAGGCTGGTCGATATTAGATATTGGCCAGCCTTTCGGTTTTTATGAATGTTGTTCTTTTTGTTCTTCTACTTCTATCTTTGGTGGTATCAATTTATAGATTACCGGAGTTACTATCCTTGACAATAAGGTCGAACTGATCAATCCACCGATCATCACCGTTGCCAATGGCGAAATCAGGGGATTGGACGACCAAGCGATCGGCAATAATCCACCAATGGCAGTTAATGTTGTTAGGATGATCGGCAGGAACCGAATCTCGCCTGCTTTTTCAATGGCTTCATTCAACGCCATCCCTTCCCTTCTCAACTGGTTGGTGAAGTCCACCAAAAGGATGGTATTCTTGACTTCAATACCAGCAAGGGCAACAATACCAATGGTGGCCACAAAGGACAGAGTATTTCCAGTTGCGAGCAAGGCCAGCACAGCTCCAACAACACCTAAAGGAATTACAGACAATACTATCAATGTACTCTTGAAGGTCTTGAATTCCAAGATCAGCACCGCGATAAACATAAAAATGGTAATCAGAATAATGGTTCCAAAACCTCCAAATGCCATCTCACGGCTTTCCACCTCGCCGCCCATCTCATAGAAATAACCGGTAGGGAAAGGGAATTTATCCATCTGCTCGATTACCGAATTGATAACCTCATCGTTTCCATATCCCTTTTTCACAAAGGAATTGACCGCAACGGTCCTGATCTTATTCTGGTGATAGATATTGGAAGGCGACTCTTCAAACTCGAGTGTAGCCAATTGGGTCAATGGAATGGAAGTCCCTGCAACATTGTCGATAAAGATACCCTCTAAGGTTTCTATGGTTGCTTCGCCATCTCGCGGGACACTGACCATGATATCATAGTCATTATCATCCGAATTCGGGTCTGAATAGGTACCTACGCTATATCCTGACAAGGCTACTCGGATAGTTTGGTCAATAGATGAGGTCGGCACACCAAGGGCCATGGCTTTCTCGCGATTGATGTTGACCTTAATGTCCGTTTTATTGTTTTTTATAGGGTTATTGACATACTCCGAACCTTCTGTATTTTTCAACAGCTCCTCTACTTTATAGGATAAGGCCTGAAGGGTATCGAGGTTCTCGCCAAATACCCTGACTTCTACTGGTGAAATGATCGGAACGCCTTGTTCGAAATCTCGCACTTCTACTTTTGCACCAAGATAGGGCGTCCATTTGGCTCTCAATTCTTCAATTAAGGCGACCTTTTCCTTTGAATTCACGTCACCGTGAAGCTGTACAAAGATATCCGCATAAGAAACGTCTTCCCGAGCCTGCTGCATATTATAATAGACCCTGGGGTTTCCTTTTCCGATGTTTGAGGTATAATACTTTACTTCAGGAATCTGTTTTAGATCATGCTCAATGGCTTTTGTGATGCTATCTGTTGTCTGTATATTCGATTGCAATGCGGTCTTGATGTGGACCATGAACTGCGGTTTCTCCGAAGCTGGGAATAAACTGAAACCTACGATAGGTATCAGGGCCAATGAGCCCAAGAAAATAGCCAAGGCAATAATGGCGGTGCGACCAGGATGCTTCAAGGCTTTGTCCAAGAAAACGCCATATGATTTATGGATAATTTTCTGCATGCCTCGAAGGATGGCATTTCCACCTTCTTCTTCATGCGGCTTCAGGATCTTACTGGAAAGAAAAGGAACAACCAATATGGCAATAAACATGGATCCTATCACGGAAGAAATAACCGCAATAGGCATACTGCGGATGAATTCACCCGCCATCTCAGGCATAAATACCAGCGGCATAAAGGCAATCACCAAGGTGACCGTACAGCCCAATACCGCTAATGCTATCTGTTCTGTTCCTTTTATAGCGGCTTCCATCTTGCTGTATCCTTCACGCATCCAGCGTTCGATATTTTCCACAACAACGATACTATCATCAACCACTAAGCCCAATGCCACCACAAAGCCAACTATACTTAACTGATTCAATGAATAACCAAAGGAATTCATTGCGATAAGACCAATTCCAAGGGATAAGGGGATGGCGATCATAACCACCAGGGATGCCCGGGTTCCCAAAGGCAATAAGGTGAAGAGTACCAAGAAAATAGCTATTCCAAAATCAATGGCCAACCCTCCTAGGCGATTGTTTACATTTTCTGCCTGATCAAAATTGAGCACCAAGTCTATATTGTCTGGCAATCCTGCCTTAAATTCTTCCAAGATCTTTTTATACTCTTCTTGCGTATCGGAAATATTCATCCCTTCCTTCTGGGCAGCATTGATAAGGATGCATTTATAACCATTCAAACGGGTCATATGGTTACTTATACCAAATGTAGGATAGACATCCGCCACATCCTTCAATAGAATATTTCGCCCTTGGGCACTCGAAATGATGGTATGCTGTATATCGCTGATGCTCTGATAATTTCCTGAACTCTTGACGCTAAAAGACTGGCTTCCGGCATTGATACTTCCTGCAGGGATGTTTTGATTTTCACTTTGTACCGCTTGGATAATCCTGCTCATCGGGATATTTAATTCCGCAAGCTTGGCCTGGTTCAGGTCGATACGGACCTGTTGGTCAGGAAGACCTGAAATTTCAACTGATTTTAAAGCTTTCACTTTTTCAAGCTCCTCCTTCAGTTTGTCACTATATTTCTTCATGCTGCTTGCTGAAGCATTCTCAGAGATCAGAGCCGCTTGGATAACACTGACATTGGTTGGGTCGATCTTGAGGACCTCCATGCTGTAAATATTATCGGGTAGCTCCGAGTTGGCAGCATTCAATTCACGTACTAATTCTTGGTATTTATCATCGTAATCTTCTCCATAATCGAATTCCACCAAGAAAAATGCTACACTGTTATTGATGGTGGTTTTAATGGTTTTGATATGGTCCAAGGCATAGAACCTGGCTTCCAATGGTTTCACCACCAATTGTTCCATATCCTTTGGGCTGGTTCCAGGATGCACCACCAAAACTGGGAAAGTGACCCCCTTCATATCAGGATCTTCTGCCCTTGGCATGGTCAACATGGATGTAATAGCAACCACCAGAATCATCAATACCATGATCATGGTAAATTGGTAGTTCTTAATTGGGTATTTAATTAAGCTCATGATTTCGGATGTTAGGTATTATTTTTTAACAACAATTGCTGATCCATCGACCAAATACGGGCTTCCGGAAACAATGATGGATTGCGCTTGCTCGAGACCAGCTGCAACTAGTACATCATCATTTTCAATTTTGGCGACCTTGATCTTTTGCTTTTTGGCCGTTTTGCCATCTTCTGTAATGAATACATAGCCTTCACGCCCATTTCCGTCCAGCAAGGCGGAGAATGGGATGCGCCATTGGTTGCCTGCTTTCATTCCAGAATTCATGATAATGGATTTTCCAAAAATCCCTGTAGCCAGTTTATAGCTAGGTTTTTCCTTTAGTTCCAAAAAAATGGTAAAAGTACCGGTCTGCGGATCCAATCCTTCCGACTTCTTAGAAACCACTGCATCCAAAGTATCGGTAGGCATAGCATCTGTGCTGATCTTGGCCGGGTCACCAACCTTGATCTGGCTCCATTGCTGGTCTCCAACACCAACCTTGAGCTTCCAATCGGCATTGCTTGCACCATTGACTTGCAGGATCGGTGTTCCAGGTCCGACAACTTGACCTTCATTGGCCATTTTCGCGAGCACAAATCCAGAAACCGGAGAATATATATTGGAATATTGTTGATTGAAACTTACAGACTTCAGATCTTGCTGAGCAACATCAAGCGCTGTTTTTGCGTTCTGCATTTGCTCCAGCGTGGCCACACTGTCTCGGTACAGCTTACTTGCACGCTCGAAATCCCTTCTGGCCTTTTCAACAGCAAGTTTAGCTTGTCCAGCTTTTGCATCTACCTCAGAACTGAGTACAGAAGCTAAAAGCTGCCCCTTGCGGACCGCATCGCCTTCTTTGACCGTGATCTTAGAAATTACACCGCCATTCTTAAAGCTTAATACAGTTTCATCATCTGTGGTAAAGACGCCTGTTGCCTCTATTCCAGAATCTCCTGCTCCAATATTGATAGGCATCAATTTAACGGGAATGGTATCCTGTACGGATATTTCAGATTTTCGTTCGGCTTGTTTACAGCTAGAAATAGAGATTGATATTCCTGCAAACAATAGGGTTGTATATGCTAATTTCATGGGTCTTATTTTAGTTGGTATGATGCGTTTTCTCGTTCTAATTTTGCTATGGCAGACAATAATTTGAAGGCTGCAATATTATTAGCCATTTGCGAATTGGTGTACTGTGACCTGGCATCAATGGTTTCGATATAGGTGTTGACACCTTCATTGAAGCCTCTTAATATCAACCGCTGATAGGTTGAAGCTGCTTCCATCTGGATTTTTGAACTTTCGTAGTTCTTTTGCATAGCTATCAATTCATTTTTTGCTACCTCAGCTGAAAGTTCCAATTGCTGTTTGGCTTGATCCAATTTGTTTTGAGCTTCGGCGACAGCAATCTGGTTTTCCTGGATCTTCAGTCGGTTTCTGTTTCCCTGAAATATGGGGAAACTCAATTGAGCACCCACCATGAAATATTGCGATTGACGGCTTACGCGCAAACCCTCAGCCTGTGATCCTAAATCCAAAAAGGCACTGAGCTTTGGAACAAAGGCTTGCTTGCTCATCTCTACCAAAGACTCTTGGATGGAAATATTGCCTTCAAGCGACTTCAATTCTTCACGGCCATCGATATTTACCGATAGTTCGGTTGCATGGAGATCATTGGTCCTGCTTTGTGCAGGATCAAAATAGATTTCTGCATTCGCATCTCGGTTCAATAGTGAATTGAAATAATACTTGGCATTCTTGATCTGCTGTTCTGCTTCTGCGATTTTTGATTCCTGTTGCGCGATTTCGGCATCTGACCTGATCACGTATGCTGGCAGTCCTTTTCCTGCTTCCAGTAATTTTTCGTTCACCCGCCTGCCCTCTTTGGCTAAAGTCAAAGCGTTCAAATAAATCTCTTTGGCTTGGACCGCACTTAAATAATTGAAATAGGCTATTTTAATATCCTTAACTAATTCCCTTTTGTAGGTTTCTGTTTCGGTCTTGCTCAGCTCGACCATTTTTTCACGGACGACCTTATTGTGTTTGATATCAGTATTGATGATTGGCACGGATGTCCTCACCTTGGCATCGTAATAGTTCTTTGGAAGGAAGGTTATCTGTTCATTCTCAATCTGGGGGAAATTGCTGGTTTGAGTCAATTGATTCAACGTAGTGTAGACTGGATTCAACATATCGCCAATTGGAAGGTCGATGGATCGGCCGCCATCTGCATGAGAATAGGTCAAGTCGAAAGTGATGTTAGGAAGGTACATGCTCCTTGCCACCTCTAGTCCATTCATTGCCTTTTTCATGGATAGGTCTTTCTGGATCAACACCAAATTACTATCCAGGCCCTGTTGTACATACTGTTCTAATTGATGGTCTTGCGCGTAACTGATTCCACTTATTCCGGTAAAAAGGATTATCAGCTTAGTTAGTGATTTGTATAAGCTCATTATTAACAGTGTTAACTATATATTCAAAAAAAACTATTTTGTTGCTTGGATCAATCCAACCAGGATGAGGTAGGAAGAATAAACATGGTCTTCCAGATCACCTGTTTTTCCAAACAACTCATGTAAACAATCTAAATGCTTTGTGATATGTAATGAAACCAATCCATGCACAGAACTCCAAGCTTGAATGGTCACAAATACAGGATCCATACCTTTGAAATAACCCACCTGTTGACAATCAACAATGGTCTTCTTTAATAATTCGATCACCAATTCACCCTCAACCCAAGAACTATCCTCTATCTGCGAATTCAAGAAAGACAATGGCTCCTTCATCATAAACATAACCTGGTAGTATTCAGGGTGTGTAAAAGCAAAATGAATGTATATCCTTCCGACTGCCTTCAAACGTTCGAAGGGATCTTCCACGGTCATCAATGGAAGGAACTGATCCTTCAGCATCCCGAACCCTACTTGATGTAAGGCATAAACGATATCATTCTTATCCTTATAGTATAGATAGATCGTTGTAGGACTGAATCCAATTTCCTTTGCGATCTTTCTTATTGAAGTCGCCTCATACCCTTCTTGGACAAACAGCTTTTTTGCTGCTTCTAAAATCACGGTACGTAGGTCTTCTTTTTGTTTTATTTTCTTTTCCACTTGATATTGTTTTCAAAAACAAAACTACTTAACACTGTTAAGTAGTTTTGTTTAATTTTTCTAAAAAGACATTCGTATGACAATCCAATAAAAAAGGAGCTGTCCAAACGGACAGCTCCTCATTCAACTAACCACAATTAAACTTACTTCACTTCAATTAGTCTCTTTGCTACTATTGCTTCTTCTTTTTTACCGATCTTAATATTCAATACTCCATTTTCATAGGCAGCATCGATATTAGAATAATCAACTACTTCAGGTAGTGTGAAAGATCTGGAGAACGAAGTGTAGCTAAATTCTTTTTTGCTATATACTTTACCCTCTTCTACTTTTTCTTCTTGTTTTTCAACAGAGATATTGATTACATTCTTATCCACATTGATCTTGAAATCTGATTTCTGCAAACCTGGTGCAGCAACTTCAATATGGAAAGCTTCTGCGGATTCCGTAATGTTGACTGCAGGTACGCGTGTTACCAAGCGGTCTGTTAAAAATGAATCATTGAATAAATTGTCAAATACATTGTTTACAAATGGATTCACTGCATCTGTGTTGTAAGATTTTCCTGGTAATTTTATTAATGCCATGTTTAATTCCTCCTTATTTTTTAGTTCTTTAATTTCTGTTTTATAACATCCTATAATCAACTAACGTACCAAGGGCATACAAACTTATTTACAAGACAATTTGTCCTGTATCAAGCAAAAAACACAGCCAAAATGACCGGTTAAGAAAAATACAACATGATTTTTAGACAGTTAATCCTTTGTGTAATAAAGAGATACTAAAGAATTAGCAACATCACCTCCAAATGGAGGATTAATCTTTCGAATGGATATCTCGATCTGTTGGATATGCGAATATTCTTCAACAATTCTGTTTAGGATATCTTCTGCTGCAGACTCCAGTAACTTTCTGCGAGGGCTCATCACCTCTACCAAGATAGCATAAAGCTCTTCGTAATTTACTGTATTTTCAATTTCTTCAGCGTCTGGATTTTTGAAGGGGAAACTTACTGAAACACTAACCATAAACTCATTCCCTAAAACCTGCTCTTCTTCATAGTAACCAATCGGTGAATAAAAACGAACATCTTCTAGTGCAATTTTTTGGGTAATCTGGGCCATTATGAATAAAGTTTTTGATTTTGCTTATTAAAAATAATGTTTTTTCTTATATTAACCATAACAAAATACTTAAACCGATGTTAAAACATTCTTTATTAATAGCATTGCTTGCTGGAGTATCCTATGCAAGCGCACAAACAAAGTTTAAACCTGAAGACACTGAATTTTATGAACCAGTTCCTCGCGTCGTTAATACCAAAGCTAATGCAGCCCCTTCGGATGCCATTGTCTTGTTCGATGGAAAGAACCTATCGGAATGGGTAAGCGACAAAGATGAAAGTGCTCCGCAATGGACCATCAAAGATGGCGTACTAACTGTTAAGCCCGGTACTGGTGGTATCCATACCAAAAAGACCTTTGAAGATTTCCAATTACATATCGAATGGAAAAGCCCTGAAACCATCAAAGGTGAAGGTCAAGGACGTGGAAACTCCGGCATATTCCTACAAGGAAAATATGAACTTCAGGTATTGGATAACGACAACAACAAAACGTACACCAACGGACAAGCGGGAAGTATATACAAACAAAGCCCTCCTCTTGCAGAAGTGAGAAAACCTGAAAGTGGATGGCATACCTATGATGTGATCTATTCAGCTCCTAAATTCAACAAGGACGGTCATTTGATCAAAAGAGGAACGGTTACCGTGCTACATAATGGCGTGGTTGTTCAGAACAACACCGAAATCCAAGGTACGACAGAATACATTGGATTACCAAAAATGCAGGCACATGGCGCTGGTCCGATTGCATTACAAGATCATGGTGATCTAGTTTCTTTCCGAAATATTTGGATCAGGGAACTATAAGAAATTAAGAATATTAAATAGCAAAGGGGCAATTAAAAAATTGCCCCTTTGCTATTTAAATGTTGTAGCCTATTTCAGAAGCTTCACTTCATATAAGTCTTTTCTTCTATCCTTCAAGATCTTGACAGTTCCATACTCATGCAGATCACGCAGAGCGTAAAGATCAACGTCAGCGATCAGGACCATTTCGGTATTTGGCGTGGCTTCTGCCTTGATTGCATTGTTTGGAAAGGCAAAATCTGATGGAGTGAATACCGCAGATTGTGAATACTGAATATCCATGTTGTTTACACGAGGCAAGTTACCTACCGACCCTGCGATCGCTACATAACATTCATTTTCGATAGCCCTAGCTTGTGCACATGCACGGACACGGATATAACCATTCTGTGTATCAGTCATAAAAGGCACAAACAAGATCTGCATTCCTTGATCCGCCAAGATCCTGCTCAATTCCGGGAATTCAACATCATAACAGATCAAAAGCCCCACTTTACCGCAATCGGTATCAAACACCTTCACTTCCGAACCGCCCACTAAACCATAATACTTCATTTCATTCGGTGTAATATGTATTTTCTTATAATGGTCCAAACTACCGTTACGATGACACAGGTAACTGATGTTATACAACTTACCACGCTCCATGATTGGCATAGATCCGGAAATAATATTCACGTTATAAGAAACGGCAAACTGCTGGATGCGTTCAACGATCTCCTTGGTATGTTCCGCTAATTTCTCCATGGCCAGACGCTCTGGAAGCTCATTATAAGGGCTCATCAATGGTGTATTGAAAAACTCAGGGAACATGATGAAGTCGGTATTGTAGTCACTCACCGTATCCACGAAGAATTCAATCTGATCATAAAATTCCTGAATATCCTTAAACTGGCGCATCTGCCATTGCACCAAGCCCAAACGGATGGTTTGCTTGGTTGCCGAGTTCGAAGGAGCGTCCGGTTCATAATAAATATTGTTCCACTCCAATAAGGTCGCTACCTCCATCGATTCCGCATCCTCAGGAAGGTAATTCTTTAAGATCTTCTTAACATGGAAATCATTGGAAAGCTGGAAGGTCAGAGTAGGATCATAGATCTCTTTTCTTTTCACCTTTTCAATGTAGGTCCTTGGGGTCATACTGTCCGAATAGTTATGGTAATTCGGAATACGTCCACCGGCGATGATCCTTTGCAGGTTCCTCTGCTCACATAACTCCTTTCGCTGATCATACAACCTTCTTCCTAATCGCAAGGAGCGGAAATCCGGATGCACAAATACCTCGATACCGTATAGGGTATCCCCATCTGTATCGTGTTTATCAAACTTACCATCATCAATGATGCTGTAATATTTATCGTAAATATTGGTCTTGCGTGAATTCAGGATAATGGATAATGCACATGCCACAACTTTTCCATCCACCTCAACAGCGATCTGTCCTTCAGGAAAAATATCGATAAGGTCAACAATATTCTCTTTGGTCCATGGATCCCCTACCAAACCATGGTAAGCTTCTTCCATAGAATTCTTTAAATCCTTATAATCTTTTTTACTAAGGTTTCTAACTTTAATATCCATTTTAATATGATTGAATTGCCAGAAGCGGCAAAGTTATCCATAAAACAAAACCCATTCCAAATTTTAACTGAAAATCACTATCCATTCGTAATGAACATCTTAGCTATTTAAGAGCAATCTCCATTTCCGCGAAACCGTGTAGGATTAAAAACAGGTTTTTATTTCAGTAAAATACATTAAAAAACAAAACATTCAGCAATATTTTCAAGAAACTGATTTTAACAGGCCGGAATCATTTCATGATTTTATACCTTCTCAGGAAACATCAAACAAAAATAGCTGCCAATGGCAGCTATTTTAAAGCTTTATGAAATAAATTTAAGCTTCGCCTTTTGGAGTTCCGAAGTTAAGGGGATATGGCATATCCTTTGGCTGGATTGTTCCATTCTGCCCTTCAAAACGGCTGATGTTCTCCTGCAAAGCTTTCATTAATTGTTTTGCATGTTCAGGTGTCAAAATAACCCTAGACTTAACTTTAGCCTTAGGCACACCAGGCATAATCCTAACAAAATCCACCACAAACTCTGTATTAGAATGGGTGATAATTGCAAGATTTGAATACACTCCTTCTGCAATCTCTTCGGTTAGTTCTATGCTTAATTCTTGTCCTTCCGGATTTGGATTAGGGTTTTCCATGTCTGTTCTCTTCTCTAATTTATTTTATTTACTAAATGTTCTGAAATCCTGATCTTTTTGGATGGTGAGGACCATTTCGTAGATCAATCGGATCACATTATCCACATCTTCTCTGTGAACCATTTCAACAGTTGTGTGCATATAACGCAAAGGTAAGGAAATCAACGCAGATGGAACACCTCCATTTGAATATGCAAATGCATCGGTATCGGTTCCCGTAAATCGTGATGACGCCTGTCTTTGAATTGGAATATTATTCTTTTGGGCCACCTCGATCAACTGTCTGTTCAAGTTAATCTGAACTGCAGGGGCATAAGAAACCACAGGTCCTTTCCCACAGGCCAGATCGCCTTGGGTGATCTTATTGATCATCGGTGTATTGGTATCATGGGTAACATCCGTGACGATCGCCACATTCGGCTTGATATAGTTCGCAATCATTTCCGCTCCACGAAGACCAATCTCTTCCTGAACCGAATTGACTACATATAATCCAAAAGGAAGTTTTTTCTTGTTTTCCTTCAACAATCTGGCAACCTCGGCAATCATAAACCCACCAGCTCTGTTATCCAGTGCCCTACCTACATAATAGCGGTTGTTCAAGATCATGAACTCATCCTCATAGGTGATCACACATCCAACGTGGATGCCCAGTTCTTCGACCTCCTCTTTGGAAGTACAGCCACAGTCCAAGAAAATATTCTTCAGGTTCGGGCTCTCTTCTTTTTCACCAGAACGGGTATGGATGGCTGGCCAGCCAAAAACCGCTTTCACAATACCCTTGTCCGTATGGATATTGACACGTTTCGACGGAGCGATCTGATGATCAGAACCGCCATTACGGATGACATAGATCAAACCGTCTTTAGAGATATAGTTCACAAACCAAGAGATCTCATCCGCATGAGCCTCAATTACCACCTTGTATTCTGCTTTCGGATTTATGATCCCAACCGCAGTTCCGTAGTTATCAATATAGGTCTCATCGACATAGGGCTTGATATAGTCCAACCACATTCGCTGTCCTCCCCATTCAAAACCTGTTGGAGAAGGATTATTGATATATTTTTCAAAAAAAGACAAGGAAGCATCCGTCACTACCGATGCTCTTTCTTCTACTTTTGCTGATTTTTTTGCCATAGTGAAGTATTAATTCTCGCAAAATAAGTATTTCCTTAATTTTCGCAAAAATAAAATCCGAAAGCTTATCTTTACCGGACACATTATTGCAATATGTTAGATATTTTAAGTTTTATTACCTGGGGACCTGAACCAGAAATCTTTAAAATTGGATCATTTGGCGTACGCTGGTATTCGCTATGTTGGTTGTTAGCCTTTGTAGTATCTTACTTCTTGATGCTCAAGATCTTTAAGAGAGAAGGAAAATCGCAAGAATTATTGGATAAATTAACCATCTATATCTTTGTTGGAACCTTAGTTGGTGCTCGACTTGGTCACTGTTTCTTCTACGACTGGGCATACTACAAAGAACATTTCCTGGAAATATTCATCCCCTTTCAGAAAATCAATGGAAGTTGGGAATTAACTGGTTTTACCGGATTGGCGAGCCATGGTGGCGCCATTGGTATATTGATAGCCTTATGGTTGTTTTCCAGAAATACAAAAACTAATTTCATGTGGATTACAGACCGTTTGGTCCTTGTAGTGCCTATTGCAGGAGCTTTTATTCGTCTAGGGAACTTCTTCAATTCAGAAATGATCGGGAATCCTACAGACCTGCCATGGGCGGTCGCATTTACCCACATTGACCAGATCCCTCGTCACCCTGCACAAATGTATGAAGCCATTGCATACGTCATTATCTTTTTTATCCTTTGGGCAATGTACCAGAAAAACAAAGACCCAAAACCAGGGAAATTATTTGGAATATTCTTGATCCTTCTTTTTGGAGCACGTTTCGTAATTGAATATGTAAAAATCGATCAAGTAGCTTTCGAAGCTGGAATGCTATTGAACATGGGACAGATCTTAAGTATTCCATTCATCTTACTGGGAATCTTTCTGTTGGTCAGAAAACCTAAAGAAACTAAAAAAGCTTAACAACATATAGCCCTGCATTAGAACAGGGCTTTTTTTATCCTTATTGAATGTCATCTGCTCTAAAAAACAACAGAAAAGTCACGCTGCTAATTTTAGGTTTACTATCTGCAATCGGACCTTTCTCCATTGATCTTTATTTACCTGCTTTTGATGTCATAGCTGAAGACTTCAATACTTCCGTGGATAAAGTTCAACTGACGCTTACCAGTTATTTTATCGGCATTGCCTTCGGTCAGATGATCTACGGACCGTTATTGGACAAATATGGCCGCAAAAAGCCGCTATTGGTCGGGTTAGCTATATATTTCTTTGCTTCCCTTCTGTGTATCTTGACCAAGGACATCAATCATCTCATTATCCTTCGATTCCTACAGGCTTTGGGAAGCTGTGGTGGCATGGTTGGCGCAAGAGCTATGGTAACCGATTATTACAGCAATCGTGAGGCAGCCAAGGTCTTCAGTTTATTGATGTTGGTCATTGGGGTCTCGCCTATCCTTGCCCCGAGCATCGGCGCCTTTATGCTGGCCCATTTTGACTGGCATTATATCTTTTTATTCTTGGCTGTGCTATCCTTATTTATTTTGGTTGCTACGGCTTTCTTGTTGCCTGAAAGCTTTGCTGGAAACCGAAGTTTGTCCTTAGCGCCAAAATCTATCTTGGGGAACTTCTGGCAGGTCCTTTCCAATAAGGTCTTTATTTCCTATTGTCTGATCGGCTCTATTGCTTCGGCCGGAACTTATGCCTATTTAGCGGGTTCCTCCTTTGTGATGCAGCAATTCTTTGGGCTAACAAAAGCAGAATACGGCATAGCCTTTGCCTTTATAGCATCTGCGATGGTCATTGCGACCCAATTGAACCGTTACTTCCTAAAAAAACACAGCAGCGAATACATTAGCCGGATGGCGAATACTTGGCAGGCCTTCATAGGAATACTGATGATTATAGCATTAATGACCAATAGCCTGAGTTTTCCGGTATTATTGATCCTAATTTTTTGCTTCCTTTTCGGTCATGGTTTTATTTTCCCGAATACCTCAGCCGTAGCTTTGACACCTTTCAAAAGCCTAGCCGGCAGTGCATCTGCCCTATTGGGCTGTATCCAGATGGCCATTGGAGCCTTTGCTTCAGCCTTGGTCAGCTTCTTCCATAATGGAACGGCATGGCCGATGCTAATGGTGATGTGCTCTGGAGGAATTTTGTCCCTGATACTACACCTTATCGTCAAAAAAAGGGTTCCAACAACAGAATCTTAATCAAAAAAATAACATAAAACAAATAGCGGGGAACTTATGGTTCCCCGCTATTTGTTTTATGTTCATGAACTTATCCGTTCAAAAAGCTTTCTAATCCCAATCGATAACTATCCAATCCGAAGCCTAATATTACACCTTTGCAATTTTTGGACAGGTAAGAATGATGTCTGAATTTCTCACGTTGGTGAACATTGGAGATATGAACCTCCACAACAGGCGTATTGATCGCAGCGATTGCATCTGCTATGGCTACTGAAGTATGGGTATAAGCACCGGCATTCAATATTACCCCATCAAATGAAAAGCCAACTTCATGGAGTTTATCGATAATTGCTCCCTCAGAATTACTCTGAAAATAATGCAGGTCCAAAACCGCATATTTATCTTTCAGTTGTTCAAAATAGGTTTCAAAGGATTGGTCTCCATAGATCCCCTTCTCTCGAACACCAAGTAGATTCAAATTAGGCCCATTTAGGATTAATATCTTCTTCATTATTTGCGTTTATTCGATAAAGATACTATAATCCTAAAGATCTCCATAAAGATTACGGAAACTTGAACGTAATCCCACTGTAATTACACCAGATTTCTGGGTCGGAGCTTTTTCGATCTTATTATAACGCTGCGTATAGCCCACTTCAAACCTCAAATTATATTTCGGGTTCAAGACATAGGCAGCTTTTAAATCCGCGTAGTAAAGATCGTTTTGAACACCTTGGCCGATTTTGTTTCCATAGGTATTAGGTGCAGTATTGTACGATTGGAAGATATCTCCACCATAGTTGATAAACTGTCCCAATTGTCCCATCGGATCGGTCCCATAACGACTGTACATCCCTTGAACAGAAAAATCAAAACGATTCCAAGAATAGTTTGCAATACCGATCAACTCCCTAAAGTTCGCTCCTCTAGGATGCGCCAAAGGTTCCCCACGGTTACTATAGTTAGAGATCGAAACAAAGTGCTGATAGGTATATGGACGAACCGCATTATATTCTGCCAAAATATTTAAGTTTCTTACACCAAAAATATTAAAGGCTTTTGCTCCCAATTGCATACCCCATTTATTATGCTGATATCCGTTATTAGAGAAGAATTCCTTCGCAGTAAATTCACCTAAGAGAAACTGACCGTAAGCAGTCAAGTTATCAAGGATCTTATACTTGGCATTCAATCCCAAGAACATCTTATCTGGGGAAGAAATATTATTATTTTCCACCGGTCTTAGGAACAGTACAGGATTTAGGTAATTGAAGTCAAAACCTCTATGTCCAGCTTGATTACGGTTGGCCCAAATAACGGATTGGAAGAATCCTAAGGACAACCTATTGGTCACATTCCAATCTAAATACTGGAATGCACCCCATTTGATACCATCACCAAAACGACCACCTGAATTCAGGGAATCAATCCTTGGATTATTTGGATCGGTCATATATGCCCAAATGGAAGTATATTGCACATTACCAACCTTACCGGTCAGTTTCAAATGCGCCATATTTGCTGAAAAATCTGACAATAGAACAGATCTATACCCATCACCTATAAAATTCTTATCATAGGCCAAGGTCGCTTTGAAATAGTCACTGAAATCGTAAGTTAGGTTCGCTGTAGCATACATCCAGTCCTTGGTCTTGTTGAAAGGTCTCTTGGCCATTGCCTGTCCAGGAACAACCTTCGATTGCATGATATACTCATCGATATATCTTGGGAATACACCTTGATTCTCGAAGAAGTTACCGTAAAAAGTAAATTTATCCTTTATAGTAACACCCGCTTGAACCCCACGGGTATTTAGCCAAGTGGTCCTTTTATCAGGATCAATCATTTCTGTACCGATGACAAAGTCTGGTAAAACATCCAAATAAAAGGAATGGTCTTCTTTTTCAACCTGAACAAGGTGTTCATTGAAGATCTTGCGCATAAACCAGTTATCTGAATCCACCGGATTCAATGATTGAATGGAATCCATCTTCTCTAACAATCGCCCTTTAAACAAATAGGGTTTTGAAGAAGTATGATAACGCGTATTCGGAGAATACAACTCCTCATCATACTTTTGATAATGCTGGTAAGAGTAAGGCTGATTTTTGACTTGCGCATGCAATTGGCCAAAGGCACTTAGGCTGAGCAGTCCGGCTATTGCATAAGATAAAGTATGTTTCATAAATTATTAGTCGAGATGTTTGGGCTATACTATCAAATTTTATTCCTAAAAACTCCCAAAGGTACTTTTATTAATTGAGCTAAACTTATTTTTGCTCATATTAAACGCTAAAACGTTTAGTCTATCCAAGGTAAAATCAAGTACAATTTGTATATTGCTACCTAATTAATTGTAAAACTATTCTATTAAAAATATGAAACGTAGAACTTTTCTTCAAAATTCTGCCTTATTGGGCGCCGGAATGCTCGCTAGCAAGTTCTCTTTTGCCGAGGGGATCAATGATTTCCCAGTAGTCCGTACGCCGGTAGACAAACGTCATTTCAGCAGTAAGTTGGTGGAAGGCATGATCAAGGAATTCCAGAAAAATGTAGCCGATAAAGAACTTGGTTGGATGTTCAACAACTGCCTTCCAAATACCTTGGATACCACGGTATATGATGAATCCAAAGGCGATAGAAAATTAACCTATGTCATTACGGGCGACATCGATGCCATGTGGCTTCGCGACAGTAGTGCACAGGTTTGGCCGTACATTCAGTTTGTCAACAAGGACAAAGACCTCAAAAACATGATCCTTGGATTGATCAACAAACAATCTGAATGTATCAATATTGATCCTTATGCCAATGCATTTTACAATGATCCGACCAAAAAAGGAGAATGGTTTACGGATCACACCGACATGAAACCGGGAATGCATGAGCGTAAATGGGAAATTGACTCCCTTTGTTATCCTATCCGCCTGGCTTACCGCTATTGGAAAGAAACAAATGATAATACGCCATTTGATGATACTTGGGTAAAATCGCAAGAAGCTACCGTGAGGACCTTCAAAGAGCAACAACGTAAAAATGGTGTAGGACCTTATAAGTTTGAAAGAACAACATCTAGAGGTTCAGACACCCTACAGGTGGATGGATATGGATACCCTGTGAATCCAGTGGGATTGATCGTTTCCAGTTTCCGTCCTTCCGATGACTGTAGCATTTTCGGATTCTTGATCCCATCAAATCTTTTTGCCATTGTCAGCCTTCGTCAATCTGCAGAAATCCTTAGAAAAGTTAAAAACAATACGGCACTCGCTTCAGAAATGGAAGCACTTGCCAATGAGGTTGAAACAGCTGTCAACCAATATGGTATCATTGACCATCCAACACATGGCCGAGTTTATGCATTTGAGGTGGATGGATTTGGAAGTTACCTGATGATGGACGATGCCAATGTACCTAGCCTATTAGCCCTTCCATATCTAGGTGCGGTGGATGTCAATGACGAGGTTTACCAGAGAACAAGAAACTTTATCCTTTCGGATAAAAACCCATTCTTCTTTAAGGGAAAATTTGCAGAAGGCATCGGTGGTCCACATATCGGCCGCGATATGATTTGGCCGATGTCAATCATTATGCGCGCAAATACCTCTACCAATGATGAGGAAATAAGACAGTGTGTACAAACCTTAAAGAAAACACATGGCGGAACAGGCTTTATGCATGAATCTTTCCATAAGGATGATCCAAAAAAATTCACCCGTCACTGGTTCGCATGGACCAATACCTTATTCGGAGAATTGATGTGGAAACTTTATAAAGAAAAACCAGAGCTATTAAAAGCTTAACAACATAAAGCCCTCAAACCAATGAAGTTTTGAGGGCTTTTTTATTTCTATCATGTTTATTAACTTCTAGGCTCGGCCATGACAAGGTAATACGTTTCTGAAGAATTAATTGGATCCTGTGCTGGTTGGGCCAATAAAACGATGTTATTTTTTGCCGTCTGCCAGATTTTTATTGGATAATATTTTTCATCCAATGGATTTTTAAAAAGCTCTTTGTATTTTCCAAAGAGATTAGTTTTTTTAACATCTCCGGTGTAACTAAATTGACTTTCACCAAAATTCGTATTGATACATCTTGTTAATGCATTGAATGATATTTCTGAATATTCATTTCCCAATGTACCTCTGCCCAAACCAAATTCTAGCCTAGCAAATGGTTTATCTCCAGTAATGTTACTTTTTAGATTAAAATACTCTTTACTAAAAGTATTGTTTGAACTGTAAAACTCTATATCCTTGCCATCCTTCCAGTTTATTCCTAAGAAGTCTTTTGTGTTTTTGACATGAAATTCTACCGAATCCCTTCTTACAACAGCGTTGTCCTTAAAGGCGGATAAATAAAGGGTATAAGTCCCTGGTATGGAGAATGCAAAGCCAACCTTTACAGTAACTGAAGATTTAGTTTTTGATTCAAAATACATCTTTGGAATTTCCCAATGAACAGAATCAAATACTCCCATATATGTAATACCAATATCAAAAGGATCAGCTTTTTCTCCTTCTAATCCCAAAAAAGCATCCACGTTTTCGAAAAGACTCAGATCCGACTTATTTGCATTAATAGTAATTTTCGGATATTCTACCGCTGGTTTTGGCTCTGGCTCAGGCTCTGGCTTCGGATCAGGTGTAATCTCACTCTTTGTACATGCAGCTAACAAAGCTACTACGGCAATTAAGGCCAATGTGATTTTTTTCATAACAAATAAATGGAATAGTTAAAAAGTACTTATACAGTCAAATACCGATATTATTAATAATGTATCTCACTAACAAAATGACCAAATTTATTTCGATTGGTTTAAATAAATCTGAAAATTTAATATTGAGTTAACATTAGCAGGAACCCTCTGTAGGATTAACGAAAAAACTAAAACTGAGATGTGCATTTAACCGTATCAAGATTAACCGGAGCTTTTAAAAGATTAACAAAATAAAAGCCATCAAAACTTCTTTGTTTTGATGGCTTTTTTTAATCCATTCAGCAGAACTATTAAATCCTGGGTTCTGCCATTACATGATAATACGTTTTTACAGGATTTAGGGGATCCTCAACTGGATAAGCCAATAAAACAATGTTATTCTTTGTCGTTTGCCAGATTTTCACTGGATAATAATTTTCTGTCAAGGGATTTTTAAAAAGCTCATTGTATTTTTCTATGAGATTAGATTTTTTAACATCCCCACTATAATTAAATTGACTTTCTCCAAAAGTCGTATTGATACAATTTGTTAATGCGTTGTAGGATAATTCTGAATATCTATTCAACGGGACTCTGATAAAAGATGGTGTTAGTCTAGCAAAAGGTTTATCCCCTGTGTTATAACTTTTTAGTACTAAAAAATCAATAATAATATTATTGATTGAACTGTAAGTTTTGAATGAACTATTAAATTCTTCATCCTTGCCATCCTTCCAGTTTATTCCTAAGAAGTCTTTTGTGTTTTTCACATGAAATTCTACCGAATCTCTCCTTACTACAACATTGTTCATAAATGCTGATAAATAAAGGGTGTAGGTTCCTGGTGATGCAAACGCAAAACCTTCTTTAACTAGCAAAGAGGATGAAGATCTGGAATCGAAAAACATGTTTGGGATTTCCCAATGGATAGAATCGAATATTCCCGTCAAACCAAAACCAATACCATGGAGCTCTTCTTTCTCGCCTTCCAATCCCAGAAAAGCATCTACCTTTTCGAAAAGACTAAGGTCCGTCTTTTTTGCATTAATGGTAATTTTCGGGTATTCTACAGGTGGTTCTGGCTCTGGTTCAGGTTTAATCTCAATCTTTGAGCATGCAGCTAGCAATGCTATAAAAGCAATTAAGGTTAATATGTTTTTTTTCATTACAAATGAATGGAATAGCTAAAGTGTACTAAAGGCGTCAAATATCTTAAAATTCCTCAAGTTTCTTACTACAAATTGACTAATTTTATTTCAGATGGTTAAAATAAATCTGAAAATTTAATATTGAGTTAAAATTAGTAGGGAAGTTCTGTAGGATTAACGAAAAAACTAAAACTGAGATGTGTTTTTTTTCAGATTCACTGCACCCACACAAAACTTTATACGAAACAATTTTTGCAATCATTTGCATTTGAAAACAGAATCTGCAACCTTTGTATCAATTTTTAAGAAAGCACATTGTTCATGTCTGCAAAAAACAGTCCCGGTCCTATTGGCATATTTGATTCTGGATATGGTGGCCTTACGGTTTTCAAAGAGATCTATAAGCATCTTCCAGATTACGATTACATCTATTTAGGAGACAATGCTCGTGTTCCCTATGGCACTCGATCGTTTGAGACTGTATATGAGTATACTAAAGAATGTGTTTTCAAATTATTCGAACTGGGCTGTAACCTGGTTATCCTGGCTTGCAATACCGCATCTGCCAAGGCATTAAGGACCATTCAACAGCATGACCTTCCCGAGGGCAAAAAAGTATTGGGCGTAATCCGACCGACTTCTGAGGTTGTCGACCAATTTACTAAAAGCAATAAGGTTGGTATTTTGGCGACCCAAGGAACGGTAAATTCTAAGTCATATGTTCTTGAGATCAATAAATTCCACCCGCAGATCGAGGTATTCCAGCATGCCTGTCCTTTTTGGGTCCCTTTGGTGGAAAACAATGAGCTAGAAAGTGAGGGCGCAAATTTCTTTGTCCAACAAGATATCCAACAATTGCTTGCCACGTCACCGGAGATGGACACCATCTTATTAGCCTGTACACACTACCCATTGCTATTACCCTTGATCGAAAAATACACACCAAAAGGCATCAATATTATTTCGCAAGGTAAATTGGTCGCAGAAAGCTTGGTTGATTACTTAAAGAGACATCCTGAAGTAGAAGAGATTTGCTCAAAATTCCAATCCTTGCAGTTCTTTACCACGGATGACCCCAATGATTTCAATCAGAAGGCGGAAATTTTCTTTGGCAAAAAGATCAGTTCAAAGTTTATCAGGGTATAAAATTCAGTTTGAGTTAAATTAAGTTAATAATCTAAAAACTAACGTTTTACTTTTTATTTTTAGGTATAAAACATACCTAGATGAGAATCCTTTTACTTTTTCTCTTGATCATTTCTGGAACACTTTCCCAAGCTCAGACCGTTTCTGGTATCCTTCGAGATTCGGAGACCGGAAGAATATTGGTCAAGGCCAAAGTAAAAAGCAGTATTGCAGAAACTTTTAGCGATCTGCAAGGAAAGTTCTCCATAAAGGTTATGAAGCAGGATAGCCTGTTTTTCTATCAGCAAGGTTATCAGGTACTGAAGATAAACCTTTATTTGGATCAACCCCAAAAAGATTTATCCATCATTACCTTAAAACCGAGTTATATTGCCATTGAAGAAGTAAAGGTTGAAGGAAAAACAGAGAAAAACGATTCCACTCAAATCAAAATCGACCTGGGCATCCCAAAAACGCCAAAATATCGACAGGTTGTCCTAGGTAGAGCAGATATGTCAGGCAATCCAAGAGGATTCTTGGCAAATGGAAGTACGGCAAGGTTGTTTACCGTAGATTTGCTAGCAGTCAAGAGAATGCTATTTAAGAGCAAAGTCAAAATCCCTTTAGAAGAACAATTGGAAGCCGATGAGTATAGCATACAATATATCGACATGACATTCTCGAAGGAATTGATCGAAGAAATGACCGGTCTGAAAGGCGATCAGGCCACTATCTTCCAAAACACCTATAGACCAAGCTATGAAGAGTTTTCTAAAATGTCAGATTACGAACTCCGTGCCTATATCAAAAACCGCTTCGAAGAATATAAACCATCAAACTAAAAATGAAAAAGCTACCCAAGGGTAGCTTCTAATCTTTATGATGCTTTAGCCTGTAGAGCCAAACCATATAATTTCATCTGTTTGACCATGGAAAGCAATCCATTTGCCCGAGTCGGCGAAAGATGCTCCTTTAAACCTATCTGATCGATAAAATAAAGGTCGGCATCCGCAATTTCCTTTGGACTATGCCCAGATAGTACTTTTACCATGAGACTGACCAAACCTTTAGTGATGACCGCATCAGAATCAGCCGTAAAATATAATTTTCCATCATCTTTCAACTCAGGGACCAACCAAACTTTAGATTGGCATCCTTTGATGATATATTGATCTTGTCTATTCGATTCATCAATCAATGGTAATTCCTTCCCTAATTGGATGATGAGTTCATATTTCTCCATCCAATCTTGATAAAAGGAAAAATCCTCAATCAATTCATCCTGTATTGCATTAATTGTCATAATCTTTTATACTAACATGGCAACGGCACGTTTCACTCCTGCCACCAATGCGTCGATTTCTTCTTTTGTGTTATAAACTGCTAAGCTTGCCCTTACTGTTCCCGGAATATGGAACTGCTCCATCACGGGTTGAGCACAGTGATGTCCCGTACGAACCGCAATTCCCAATTTATCCAACAGCACGCCGATGTCATAAGGGTGGGTACCATCAACAACAAAGGAAATCACGGAAGATTTCTCTTTTGCTGTACCGATAAAACGGATTCCTTCTACTTCACTCAATCTTTCCGTAGCGTAGGCCAACAATTCATCCTCATACTTCTTGATATTATCCAATCCCAAATGGTTGATATAATCAATGGCAGCATTTAAGGCAATTCCGGCTTCAATATTAGGTGTACCGGCTTCAAACTTAAAGGGAAGTTCATTGTACGTGGTTTTCTCAAAGGTCACATCTTTGATCATATCACCGCCCCCTTGATATGGAGGCAACTTATTCAACCATTCTTCCTTACCGTACAATACTCCAACACCTGTTGGGCCGTACATCTTATGTCCTGAGAACACCAAGAAATCAACGTCCAGTTCCTGAACATCAATTTTTATATGTTGAACAGCCTGCGCAGCATCAATCAGCACCGGTGTATTTTGAGCATGCGCCAAATCAATGATTTCCTTGATTGGATTGATCGTGCCCAATGCATTCGAGACATAATTCACAGAAACAATCTTGGTTTTGGGGCTTAATAAAGATTTATAAGCATCCATATCCAATTCACCAGCTTCTGTCATCGGGATTACCTTCAAGGAAGCACCCTTCGCTTCGCAGATCATCTGCCAAGGCACAATATTAGAATGGTGCTCCATGGCCGAAATTAGGACCTCATCCCCTGCGGAAATAAACTCCTGTCCAAAACAGGTCGCCACTAAATTAATGCTATCTGTTGTTCCTTTGGTAATAATGATTTCATAGTCATGCTTTGCATGAATGAACTCCTGAACCTTTCTACGGGTTACCTCAAAGGCATCCGTGGAAATCTGACTTAGGTAATGAACCCCACGATGAACATTGCTGTTCATATCGGTATAATAGTTTAGGATGGCATCAATCACCGCTTTAGGCTTCTGTGTTGTTGCACCATTATCTAAATAGACCAAAGGCTTCCCGTTTACCTCACGTTTCAAAATCGGGAAATCTTCTCTTATCGCTTTGATGTCTAATGTATTCAATTCTAACTCTTTTTAATTAACACACAAAGTTAAGATATAATAAAACATATCGGGCATCAATAAAGTTATTTATAAGTAATAATCCATATTGCGGTTTGAAATAATAAAATATTAAATTATTATTAAGAGCAGATTGACTACCTTTGTTATAATTATGCAAGAACTACCTTTAAACATACCAGAAGGCTCAAGAAAAGAGGTAATGACCTACTTGGAACCCTTCATGCTCAATGAAATGGCCGAGTACCTAAAACCTGTTGAGGATATGTGGCAACCAGCAGATTTTCTGCCTGATTCTGCAAGAGACACTTTTTTTGAGGAAGTCCGTGATTTACAGGAAAGCGCGAAGGAATTACCTTACGACTTAGTAGCAGTGCTGATTGGCGACACCGTGACCGAAGAAGCCCTACCTACTTATGAGTCTTGGTTGACCATGGTGGACGATGTAAACAAAAACGAACAAGGTGGCTGGATGAAATGGGTTCGTGCATGGACTGCGGAAGAAAACAGACACGGGGATTTGCTGAACAAATACCTTTACCTGTCGGGCAGGATTGACATGAAACAGTTTGAGATCTCCGTTCAATATCTGATAAAGGATGGTTTCGACATCGGTACAGGTGCCGATCCTTATAGAAACTTTATCTATACTTCATTTCAGGAATTAGCGACCAATGTTTCCCATAGACGTGTTGCTGCCCTTTCTAAGAAAAGCGGTGATAAATTGCTGGCAAAAATGTGTGGTGTTATTGCTTCGGATGAAGCGAGACACGCAAAAGCATATATGTCCTTTATCTCTCATGCCATGGCAGTAGACCCTAGTGAGGTCATGATTGCATTTGAAGACATGATGAAGAAAAAGATCGTCATGCCGGCGCACTTCCTGAGAGAATCTGGAGAACCTCAAGGTGGAGCGTTCGCCCATTTCTCGGATGCTGCTCAACGATTAGGCGTGTATACGGCCGTTGACTATGTAGATATCCTAAAAGAATTGATCAATGATTGGAAAATCGACCAAGTTTCTGGATTGAATGAACAAGGTGAGAAAGCTCGCGACTATCTCATGCGCCTACCAGATCGCTTATTGCGCCTGGCCGACCGCATGAAAGTCCCAGAGAAACAATATAACTTCAAGTGGATCTATTAATCCCTTGATTCAAAACCCAAAAGAGACCGCAGATTGCGGTCTCTTTTGGGTTTTGAGATATTTATTTGAACCAGGATCAAAGGGATGGGAGGATGGACCAAGATCATGGTATGAATATGGCTTCCTAGCCTATTTTAGGCCTCAATTCCGTCGGGGCGAATCGCATTCGCCCGCTTCATATTTTGAATAAACAATAGGTTTTTATTTGCGTACAAATCTGCACATTTGGTTTCCGCCACGATGTCATTCTGGCGAAGGAAGGATCTCGGAACTATACAAACAATGATTAAAACGGCGTACTTTCCTGCACCTTTGGTTATCCCTTTTTTGTCATGTTGAGGAACGAAACATCTCGGATAATTACAGCCCAAATCGAAAAATTGTTTGAGGATTACATTGGCGTACAGGTCCTGCACCTTCGTTGCAGCATTACTGGCAGTTTTGGGAGGAGAACCGTACAGATGCCTCACTGATCGTTCAGAAACAAAATGCGCTAAAGAGGGATTCAGAGTGAAACGAAAATCTATTGTTTTTATTTTTTTGAGATGGTTGTCATTCCGAAATCGTAAGTTGAGGAAACCATTTCAAATAAAGAATGGATAGGTCCGAGACCCTTCGGGGAAAGCCCTCAGGGTGACACAAAAGATTTATTGAAAAACATTTCACCCACGCTGTGGGTTGGCCCAAAAACAAATCACCCTTCTACAAAGATTTCACCCCCTCAGGGGGGGTAAAATTCTAAAAGCATCCATCCTTCCAAAGGAAGCCCTTTAGCCCCCCGGCTCATTTCCAATGGCGGAAAAATGGAAAGAATGCCGTTGCCCGGTGCGATGGGATTGGCCTTGGAATGCTTCCTCAAGATCATCCCATCAAAAGGGAGGATATTGAGGAAGATATTCCCGACATCAAGGCATTCTTTTCATGTGAAGTGGATGGTGCGAAAAGCCATCTTAAATGAGCCGAAGCGTTTTGGTTACTTTTGCGCCTCAAAAGTAACGAAGAGAATTGGTATCCGTGAGCTCCTCCGTCGGTTTGGTTACTTTTCCGCGAAAAAGTAACGAATACCCTTCCTTCTATCTTATTTATTACAGAGTTTATTTGAATTCCCTTTCTCAAATCCGTAATTTCAAGGCACATTACATTACCTGGAATCACATAACATCAATACATGAAACCCAAATTTGACCGCATATTAAGTCAACTTGACAATGAAGTGTACAAATTCCGGCACTTTAGCGATCAATTGTTTTCAACGAACTTCCATTTTCATAAAGAGATCCAAATTAACTATATCCAAGAAGGTTCTGGACAACGCGTGGTCGGAGACAATATCTCCAATTTTGAAAAGGATGAACTTACGCTATTGGGGTCCAATCTACCACATGTATGGTACTCCAATCCATCCAGCCATCCAGATGATAAAAAGGCAATATCCATCACCTTGTTCATTGATGTGGACAAATGCTTATCGCTATTGGATCCTCTTCAAGAAACCCACTCCCTTCGGAATTTCTTTGATAAGATGGATCGGGGCGTAATGTTTCTGGGTAAAACAAAAAAAGTACTGACCAAGCTACTTTTTGCCATCAATGAAGCAGAAGATCTGCAGAGGACCATCTATTTCCTGCAGCTGTTGGAACGCTTGATCAAGGCGGAGGATTTCCAATATATATCGAGCTCATCCTATAGAAACCGTTATTCAACCCAGGAATTTAAGGGCAATCAGGTAGATCATATTATCCGTTTTGTCCTAGAGAACTACAATAAGGAGATTAAACTGGATGAGGCAGCGGAGATGGCGAGCATGACCAAACAGGCCTTTTGCCGTTTTTTCAAAGCCAGGACCCAAAAAAGCTTTATACAATTCGTCAACGAAACCCGAATCAGCATCGCTTGTCAAGAGATTTTAAAAACCGACAGCCTGATCAGCAATATTGCCTATGATTGCGGTTTTTCAAGCCTATCCAACTTTAACAAGATATTCAAATCGATCAAGGGTGTTACGCCCCGACAGTATAAGGATCGGTTAATGGGAAGGCTGGAAGCTTAATTTCCCGTAATCAGAACTCCACAAGTGCCTTTATAACCTTTGAGTTCGGATCCAAAAGGCCTTGAAATTTATGCCCAAGTTCTTCAAAACCAATTTTATGCGTAATAAAATGTGCTAGATTGATCTTTCTATTTTTCAAAAATGAAATGACCTCTTCAAAATCACTTCGATCAGCATTTCTACTGCTCATTAAGGTGGCTTCACGTTTATGAAATTCCGGATGACTGAATTGAATAGTCCCTGCTTGCAATCCTATCAAAACATACCTACCCGTATGGGCAAGGTACTGAAAACTGGAATTAATGGCCTCCAAATTACCACTAGCATCGAATACTACATGTGCCATAGTTCCCTTACTGAACTCTTGCAACTTCTCCACTGCAGAACCCGACCTCACATTGTAGGTTTCTAGTTCTTCTACCATTTTTTTAGCTGCAGCCAATCTATCCTCATGTACATCCAACAAAAGGACCTTAGCCCCTCTCTCTGTAGCAAAAATTGCGGTCGCAATCCCTATGGGTCCCGAACCAACAATGAGCACGAATTCTCTAGGCTCCAATTTTGCCCTTTTGACAGCATGCAATGCAATAGAAAAGGGTTCTACCAGAGCTAATTCTTCAGTTCTTAAGCCTTCTCCAGCAATCAAGGAACTATCAGGAACTTGGATCAACTCTTTCATTCCACCATCAATATGTACGCCGAACACCTGCAAAGAAACACAGCAATTCCCTTTACCTTTTTGGCAAGCCACACATGCTCCACAATTAATATAGGGCAAAACCGTCACTGATTGTCCCTTTTGGAAATTTGGGTCCGTTGTTTCCAAGATTTCGGCTGCAATTTCATGACCTAGCACCCTAGGATAGGTAAAATAAGGCTGCGTTCCTTCAAAGGCATGCAAGTCTGTCCCACAGATGCCGATTGCCTTGACCTTTAACAGGGAATGTCCAGGTTTGATCCGATTACAGACCTCTTCTTTATACTCCAATTCACCAGATTTTTTACATGCTAAGATTTGCATAGATTTAGGATTTAGATTTCATAAATTTAATTATGTTTGAAAAAGGATTTTTGATCGATATTATCTTTAAATAAATTGATATTAACTTTAAAAGCCATTCCAGAAAAAACCAAAAAATTGAGTTCGATAAAATATTCATTAAACTCTGGCTCAACCATTTCATTTAAAATTTGATGTAAGTATACTACCAAGTTCCGACCTCATTCGAGACACATTCCGAATTTTCCGAATATGTCTCGAATGAGGTCAAACTGAGGTCCGAAGGTTATTGATCTGGAGGAGTCAATGAAAATCGAATTTTGGAATTTCATCAATCATAATAATCATGTAATATTTCAGTCCAAATTCTTTGAAATGTTAAATATTGAGTAAATTTACTTGTTGCACTAATAGTTGTTATGCTAAAAGAAAAATTCAATCAATATTCCTTTATCCTAGACCGTACGGCTAGAAGGGTAAAGCAGTTTGCCCAGTCATCCTTTTCGGCACATGGGATTGACCTCACTGTAGACCAATGGTCGGTAATAAAGACGCTATATGAGCAGGAGGACTTGACCCATAAAGATCTGTCAGAGAAATGTGGGAAAGACCAGCCAACGATGACCAGGATCGTCGATCTATTGTTGAAGAAAGGTTATGTACATCGCATTGTGCATCCTAATGATCGTAGGAGCCTGCATATTCAATTGACTGAGGCTGGACAGGCGCAAGCGAAAAGCTTAACTCCTCTGGTAAAAGATTTTAGGATGAAGGCATGGGAGAATTTGACAGAAGAAGATTTCGAAAATTTCACGAGAATATTAAACACAATTTATAATAATCTAGAAACAAAATAAAAAGATATGATTACGACAGATATTTGCATAATTGGAGCTGGACCAGTAGGTCTATTCGCTGTATTTGAAGCCGGTCTTTTAAAAATGCGCTGTCATTTGATCGATGTATTGCCACAGGTTGGCGGCCAGCTATCGGAAATCTATCCACACAAACCAATCTATGATATCCCGGGCTATCCCAGTATTACCGCACAGGAATTGATCAACAATCAGATGAAGCAGAATGAGCCATTCCAACCCACATTTACCTTGGGTGAGCGGGTTGATGGCTTGCAGAAGCAAGAGGACGGATCTTATATGGTAGTCGGTTCGGAAGGTACACAGATCCATTGCCAAGTTGTGGTTATTGCAGGTGGGCTAGGTTGTTTTGAACCTCGAAAACCAGAACTGCAAAACCTGAGCAATTTTGAGGGCAAGAATGTGCACTATATGGTCAAAAATCCAGAAAAATTCAGGGACCAACGCATCGTTATCGCTGGAGGTGGTGATTCTGCATTGGACTGGACCATCTTTCTGAGCGATGTCGCAAAAGAGGTGACATTGGTGCACCGCAGTGACAATTTCAGAGGAGCACCGGATTCAGCAGAGAAGGTCTTCAATTTGGCACAAACCGGTAAGATCAATCTTTTGCTATCCCATAACTTACAGAGCCTCAATGGCAATGGCCATTTAGAATCTATACTTATGACAAACAAAAGCAAGGAAGAGATTGTTGTTCAAACAGATCATTTCATCCCACTTTATGGATTGAGCCCTAAGTTAGGGCCGATTGCAGATTGGGGATTAAACATTGATAAAAATGCCATTGAGGTGGATACATTTGATTATTCGACCAATGTGGAGCGGATTTATGCCGTCGGTGATATCAACACCTATCCGGGAAAATTAAAGCTGATCTTATGTGGTTACCATGAAGCAGCATTAATGGTTCAGAGTGCCTTTAAGTATGTCTATCCGGAGCAAAAACTAAGTTTTAAATACACGACAGTAAACGGTATCAATGCGTTCTAATTATGGAGAATATCATCACTATTAATGTAGAGGATCGAGATGGCACCAGGCAGGAAGTCATGGTCCCTACAGATGTAAACCTGAGCTTGATGGAAATCCTGAAAGCATCAGAATACGATATCTTGGCAACCTGTGGCGGTATGGCACTCTGTGCTACCTGTCATGTAGAAGTTCTTGAGGGGGCAGAAAATCTGCCAGAAGCGGAAGATCAAGAGCTAGATATGCTAGACACCTTGCCTGATTCGGATGACAAGAGCAGGTTAGCTTGTCAGCTGAGGTTGACCGATTCGAATAATGGTTTGACCATAAAGATTAAGGGAAGTTTACAATAAGCTCCAATATAGTGTACTTACTACACTTAGTTCGCTATATTTAACTTATTGAAAACAAAGAGAATAGCACGAGTTTAAACATCAATTTCATGTTTTATCTAAATAAAATGCAAATTATTGATAAAATATGCAGGAAAATGTCAGATATTTGTGCCTTATTTTAAAATTCTTATAACAAGGAAGTATTATGTTACTAAATCGTTCTGAAAGAAACTTTCCCCGAGTTATCATAATTGGAGCTGGATTCGGAGGTGTGGAATTAGCTCGACAGCTGAAAAACAAAGAGGTGGAAGTTCTGTTGATAGACCGTAACAACTACCACACCTTTCAACCCCTGATGTACCAGGTAGCGACCGGTACCTTAGCGTCTGATTCTATTTCATTTCCATTGCGTAAGATGTTCAAGAACCAAAAGAACTTTCGTTTCAGATTGGCGGAGGTATTGAGCATTGACAGCAAAAATAAAATGGTCCACACATCGGTTGCCGACTATGATTATGATTACCTTGTGATCGCAACGGGAGCTACTTCCAACTTCTTTGGCAACAAACAGGTGGAGAAATATGCATTACCGATGAAGAACATCATCGAAGCATTAAATATCCGTAGCTATCTCCTACAGAACCTTGAGGAAGCGGTCTTGAGAAAGAACGCCTCTGATAGAGAGCGATATCTAAATTTCGTTGTTGTGGGTGGTGGTCCGACGGGAGTTGAACTTTCTGGTGCCATTGCCGAATATCAACAGCATATGTTGAAAAAGGATTATCCAGAACTATCGACCTATGAGATGAAAGTCTTCTTGGTAGAAGGAACTGGAAAGATCTTGGGTGCTCTATCCGAAAAATCATCCCGCGATGCAGAGAGATACTTGCATGAATTAGGTGTAAAAACCATATTGAACACGGTCGTAACGGATTATGACGGTAACACCGTTACCCTTTCTTCAGGAGAACAGATCCCTACCAAAACGGTTATCTGGGGAGCTGGCGTGATGGGACAAATGCCGGAAGGTATCAACCCAGAAATTATCCAACGTGGTAACCGAATCAAAACCAACGAACAATGTATCGTGGATGGCGAAGATGTGGTATATGCCATTGGAGACGTTTCTGCCATGATCTCTGAAGAAAACCCTAGAGGTTTACCTGGTGTTGCTCCAGTTGCTCAACAGCAAGGAAAATATGTTGCAAAGCATATCCTAAACAAACTGAACAACCAAGAAACAGAAAACTTCAAGTACTTTGATAAAGGTTCCATGGCCACTGTTGGTAGAAACAGAGCGGTGGTGGACATGGGAAACCTGCACTTAAAAGGCTTTATCGCATGGATGACCTGGATGTTTGTGCACTTGGTATCGATCTTTGGATTCAGGAACCGCTTGGTTACATTCGTCAACTGGTCTATTAAGTTCCTGACCAAAAACTCAGGCATCCGTCTGATTATCCATAAGTATATCCGACCTCAATCTGAACCAACCGTAAAGGGTGAAGAGGTAGCTCAGCAATAAAACAAACTATAATATTTTAGAGAAAGGTTGACCAAAAGTCAACCTTTTTTTGTGAAAGAGTATCGTTTGAACCAGGATGGAAAAGATAAGAGGATGGGCCAAGACCTGGGAAGAACCAGGATGGAAAGGGATAAGAGGATAGGCCATGATTTTGATCAATTTGTCGCTGGAAAGTCTCCGTTGCTGTAGGTCGTATAGCATACACCCGCCACATACAAACCTTAATAATTTGTGCCAAACTGATGGTTTCCTCGAATTCTCTTCGTTTCTTTTGAAGCCCAAATTAACCAAACCGACAAAGGAGCTCACGGACACCAGCTCTCTTCGTTACTTTTGAAGCGCAAAAGTAACCAAAACGCTTCGGCTCATTTAAGGTGACTTTTCGCACTGTCCTTCGCACATGGATAGAATGCCTTGATGTCGGGAATATCTTCCTTCAAAATTCTCCTTTTTGATGGAGAATTTTTTGAAAGCATTCCAAGGCCATTCCCATCGCGCGAGGCATCGGCATTCTTTCCATCTTTCCGCCACTGGAAATGAGCCGGGGGGCTAAAGGGCTTCCTTCGGAAGGATGGATGAATACTTTAAGAATTTTAAAACTCCTGGAAGGGGTGAAATGTTTGTAGAAATTGGATGTTTGAAATGGCCAACCCACAGCGTGGGTGAAATGTTTTTCTGTAATTTCCCTTTATTGGCATAATAACAATAAAAAAATAGTTCCCTCATCTTACGATTCGGTATGACATCATTCCCATAAAAAAATAACAATAGATTCTTCGCTTCACTCTGAATCCATCTTTAACGAAATTGCGATTCTGAACGATCAGTGAAGAATCTGTACGGTTCTCCCCCTCATGACCCTGTCATTCTCAATCGAAGATTGAGGACCTGTGTGCAATTGCAATCCGTAATTAATTATGTCTGTAAAACTCCGAAATCCTTCCTTCGTCAGGTCGCCAACAAAGGAGGAAAGAAGGTGCAGGAAATTACATCAACGTATTCCTCAACCAATTTCTCGATTTGGTCTGTAATAATCCGAGATGTTTCGTTCCTCAACATGACAAAAAAGCGGTAACCGAAGGTGCATGAAAGTACAGCAATACAACTATTATTTATTCAAAAACAGGATGCGGGCTTATGCAATAAGCCCCTACGCAATTGCGGACAAATATAGTCCAAGAAGCCGCTCTTAAGCCCAAATCTTGGTCCATCCGGTGGGTGAGCCTGTCGTACCCCATCCCGTACCCTGAGCGTCATCGAAGGGAATCCTGGTTTACCTTCAAAAATCCATCTTAATTACTTGGATATTTTATTATTCGAAAGCCAAGGTTACCTGCAGAAAAATCCAAGTAAAGTAAATCCCTGAATGTACTGTTCACCAAATAGTATGGATTAATAAATGAACCTCCTCTAATAGCAGAATTTGACACTGCAACTATACCAGGATCAACGGCAGCGTTTATACTATAGGTTCTTATTTCGTCTAGGCAATATTCTGTTACATTTCCATAGATATCGTACAGCCCCCAAGGATTTGGTTTCAACAAGCCTACTTCTTTTACTTGTAAGCCAGAATTTCCAGCATACCAGGCATATTCCGCAAGTTCAGTTTCATGACCGGCTAAGGTTTCATTATCTTCCAAAAAGAAATAATCAGCTTTGGAATCTGCCCTTGCAGCATATTCCCATTGCGCTTCGGTAGGTAGATCTCCACCTGCCCACTGGGCATATGCCCTAGCTCCGGCCCAAGTCACATTATTGACGGGTAGGTTTTCTTTCCCTGGGAAAACCTTCCATTCACCATTGCTTTCAATGAAAAGACCATTATTATTAATCCATATAACAGTTTGATTATTAGGACTATATATGAACATATTATCCATATTAGCATTTACAGCCTTTAGGTATTCAAGGTATTGTGCAACAGTAATCTCATATTTGCTCATCAGGTAATCTCTGGTCAGGGTTACCTGATGGGCAGGGTAAGTGCTTGTTTCTGTTCCAGGTTCGGTAGCTCCCGAACCCATGGTAAATGTACCGGCAGGGATAGGGACGAACTCTATTTCTGGGGCTTGATATGCCACAATTTCAGCAGCATTGACCTGCCAATCCATCGCTGAGACCCTTTTAACCTCGACCGAACCAAAGTTGATCGTGACTCTGTATTCATATTGCTTACCGGACTCAAAAATAAGTCCTGTTGGAAGGGCATAATTTAATAGCTTTTCCCCTACCTTGAACTGAAATTGCTGTTGCCCATCATTATACTGGTCATTTATGATAGCTTCCCGCTGCGTCCCAAGTCTAATGTCGGAGCTGTTTAACAATAAAATTGAATTTAAGTAAAGTTTGTATCTCCAACCACTTGAGAATCCCACAAGGCTTATTTCGACATCTCCTAAATCCTCAGCGCTCATCCCTTGGCCAGGCAATAGCGTGAATTTTAGCTTACTGTTCCTATGCTGCAAACTTATTGGACCAATAGGATTGTTCTTGTCGACATTGACCATTCTGAAATCGATAAGGTCCAGTTTTGCCTGATCGAGCTGATTGCTAAAGTCCATCATAAGTTCGCCATTTGAAACCTGCTGATAGGGACTGTACAGGAAGAAATCAATAGCACTGCCATCGCGGGGGTAGATTATCGGCGTCCCTCCATCAGCCGGAAGCAGCTCTCCAGATTCAAATATGTACTTCCGGTTGTTCACCAGTGCACTATTCAGGTCCCTTGATCCGGTCGGGAGGACATAGACCCCAAATTCCTGTCCCTCGACAGGGGTAGCAGCGTTCATCGCCGTGATACTGTTCGGTTTTGCCAGGACCAGTTTAAGTTCCTTGTCCTCGGATGGAATCGCTATTCCATCGTCGCGCCTACAGGAAAACAACAGCAGGAGCATGCAAAGTAATGGATAGATTATTTTGGTTCTTTTAAACATAATATTGGTTTGGCTATCAAAGGATTGATAATTCAAGTTAATCGAAAAGAATCGATAGGCTAATATATTAATTATTAATAAACAATAGAATGTTTATTGAGAAATTTAGTTATTGAATGGGGAATATTTATTGTTATTTAGGATTATTAAGGATGTCTCTGATTAGATGCAGGATGTTCAGTCTGACAGGGCAGTAAAAAGCAATCTATCGGGACCAAAAATATCATGGGTTTTATTGCTTACAGTTCCTTAACCTTCGGTTAAGAATGACAAAACCTTAGGGAGAAGAAGCGGTACGCCAATTATATTAAGACCCTGTCATCCATTATCTTCGATAATGGACCTGTACGCCAATAAAAACCTACAATATATTCAAAAACATGATGCGGGCTTATGCAATAAGCCCCTACAGTCCTGGGGAATTTCCAGCGCCACATTACCAAAATGATCTTGGTCCATCCTCTCATCCCATGAATCCTGGTTCAAATCCAGATCTTGGTCTATCCTCTCATCCCATCCATCCTGGTTCAAAAACCCCAATCCCCCTAATCCCATTGCTTCCCAAAATCCCAAGGCCATCTTAATTACTTGGATATTTTATGATTCGAAAGCCAGCGATCCTTGAAGAGATTGATTGGTAAAAAAAACTCCTGAATGTACTGTTCACACGTATGACTTCATCTAGGAATGAACCTCCTCTAATACTAGCGTTTGTTACAGCAATTTGACCTGGATCTACAACAGTGTTTATACCATAGACCCTTGTTTCGTCTAAGCAAAACTCAAATACATTTCCATAAATATCGTACAGCCCCCAGGGATTTGGTTTCAACATGCCTACCTCTATTAATTTATTACCAGAATTTGCACTATACCATGCATATTCCGCAAGTTCACTTTCATGACCAGTTAAGGTTTCATCATCTTCCAGAAAGAAATAATCAGCTTTGCTGCCTGCCCTCGCAGCATATTCCCATTGCGCTTCGGTTGGGAGATCTCCACCTGCCCACTGGGCATATGCCCTAGCTCCAACCCAAGTCACACAATTGACGGGTATGTTTTCTTTCCCTGGAAAAACCTTCCATTCACCATTGTCCTCAATAAAAAAATCATCATTATCAATCCATTTAACGCCTGGATTATTGGGATCCCAGGCGTTCATACTGTTTATGCCGGCATTTACAGCCTTGAGGAATTCAAGATATTGCGCAACAGTAATCTCATATTTGCTCATCAGGAAATCTCTGGTCAGGGTTACCTGATGGGCAGGGTAAGTGCTTGTTGCAGTTCCAGGTTCGGTAGCTCCCGAACCCATGGTAAATGTTCCGGCAGGGATATGGACGAATTCCAAACCTTTTGACCGAGCTATGATTTCACCCGCATCAACCTGCCAATCCATCGCTGAGACCCTTTTGACCTCGACCGAACCTAGGTTGATCGTGACCTGGTATTCGTATTGCTTACCGGAAACAAAAGATTCGGATAAAGGCAAGTTATATTCCAAAACCTTATCCCCGACCTTGAACTGAAAATGCTCTTGGCCATGATTCGTCGGGTAATTCATGATAGCTTCCCGCTGTGTCCCAAGTCCAATGTCGGAGGAGTTAAGAAAACCCGTTGTACGATAGAAAACATTGTATTTCAAAGCACCGGCGAATCCCACAAGGCTTATTTCGACCTTTCCTAAATCCTCAGCGCTCAACCCTAGGCCGGGCACTAGGGTGAATTTCAGCTTACTGTTCTTATGCTTTAAACTTATTGGACCTATAGGATTGTACATGTCGAAATTGATTCTTTCGAATTCGACAAAGTCCAGTTTGGCCTGATCAAGCTGATTTGTAAAGTCCATCATAAGTTCGCCATTAGAAACCTGCTGACAGGGACTGTACAGGAAGACATCTATAGCGCTACCATCTTGGGGGTAGGTTATCGGATGACCTCCATCAGCTGGAAGCAGCTCTCCTGATTCATATATATACTTCCGGTTGTTCACCAGTGCACTATTCAGGTCCCTTGATCCGGTCGGGAGGACATAGACCCCAAATTCCTGTCCCTCGACAGGGGTAGCAGCGTTCATCGCCGTGATACTGCTTGGTTTTGCCAGGACCAGTTTAAGTTCCTTGTCCTCGGATGGAATCGCTATTCCATCGTCGCGCCTACAGGAAAACAACAGCAGGAGCATGCAAAGTAATGGATAGATTATTTTGGTTCTTTTAAACATAATATTGGTTTGGCTATCAAAGGATTGATAATTCAAGTTAATCGAAAAGAATCGATAGGCTAATATATTAATTATTAATAAA